>DATJVR010000076.1:0-50918 GCA_035501735.1 Xanthobacteraceae bacterium
CTCACATCAACGAAAAGCGGAATTGTCGCCATGGCTGCATCGATACAATTGGCATAGGCCACACGCCGGCATCGATGATAAAACACCCATCAGCAGACTTGGCTTGACCGAGAACAACCTCTTGAGGCTCCACATCTAGCGGAAGGATGCGACAGGTCGATTACCAGGCGTAGCTTGCCGATATGCGGCCGCAGGCGGCCTTGAATCGTTCACCGGCGATGATGTGGCGATAAAGATCGCATATTGTTGCATCGCGGGAGAGATGCTGGTCCGCAAGCCAGGCGGGCGGAGGTTTGACCCCAAACAGGCGCTCGTGGACCGCAACCGCGTCCGCAGGAGCCGCGGTGCGATCGAGCTCGCCGGGTGGAATTTGGGACGTGAGCAGTTGAAGCATGGCGGCATTGTCCAGCAACGGCAGGCGAACCATGTCGGTGCCTACCACGAGTCCGGCGAGGCGATGATCGGGATGGGAGGCATCTTCCAGTGCGGGGCGGAAACTGCTGAATTTCGTCACGTCGTCGAACGAGGCTGGCGCGGCCGTCAATCGCGCCGCCAGGGCGCCATGCTCGTTTGCCACGTAGTAGCGGTTGAGCGTGTCGAAGAAGGCGAAGCGATAATCGTTCCCGGTCAACAACGGCTCCCAGCCCTGCCAGGAGGGTTCGAGCGTCACCGGCGCCAGGGCTTCAAGGACGACGACTTTGGGGCGGAAGCGCCGCCAGTCCCCGCCCATGAGCACATCGCGCTCGGCGCCTTCGACATCGATTTTCAGGAAGTCGATGGTTTTCGGCGCATGTGCGGCGCACAACGCCTTGAGGGTGGTCACCGGCATTCGCATGGCTTGCGAGGGTTTGCCGAGTTCGCTTTGCGCCGCGCGGGCATGGCTTTCGACCGTGGTCGAGAGACCGTGATAATCCTCGACGAGATAGTAGGTTGACTCTCCTTGTTCTTTTCCGATCAGCGATTGAATACGGATGTCGCGCGGCCGCACGGCTCCGCTGAGCTCTGCGAGCCACGGATTGGGTTCGACCGTGATGCCGCGCCAGCCGCGCAAATAAAACACGAACGAGACATTGTCGTAGACCGGGTGGCCGGCGCCGACATCGATGTAGAAGCCCGAAGCCTGCTCGCCGAAGCAGCGCAGCAGATGCAGGTCCTCATAGCGTTGAGCATAGGAAATCTGCGGCCCCATGGGTGGGCTACTGGTCGAGCCCGTAGAGCGAATGCAGCGTGCGGACGGCAAGCTCGGTATAGGCGGCGTCAATCAGCACCGAAAACTTGATCTCGGAGGTGGTGATGGCGCGAATGTTGATATTGCGCGAAGCCAGCGCCTGGAACGCCTTGGCGGCGACGCCGGCGTGGCTGCGCATGCCGATTCCGATCACCGATACCTTGGCGACATCGGTCGCCGGATCGAGCTTTGCGAAACCGATCGCCTTCTTGGCCTTGTTGAGGACATCCATCGAGCGCTGATAGTCGGCCGCCGGCACGGTGAAGGTGAGATCGGTGGTGGCGCCGTCGGCCGATACGTTCTGCACGATCATGTCGACGTTGATGTTGGCTTCGGCGAGCGGACCGAAAATAGCGGCGGCGATGCCGGGCTGGTCCGGTACATGGCGGACGGCGATCTGCGCCTCGTCCTTGGAGAAGGCGATGCCGGTGACGACCTGCTGTTCCACAATATCCTCCTCGTCGCAGATGAGCGTGCCCGGCGGATTGCCGTGCGGATCGATGTCTTCGGGGCGTTCGAAACTCGAGCGCACGAAAATGCGGACCTTGTGCACCATGCCGAGCTCGACCGAGCGCACCTGCAAAACCTTGGCGCCGAGCGAGGCCAGCTCAAGCATTTCCTCGAACGAGACCTTTTCGAGGCGCCGTGCGCGCGGGACCACGCGTGGATCGGTGGTGTAGACGCCATCGACATCGGTGTAGATGTCGCAGCGATCGGCATGAATGGCAGCGGCAACCGCAACGGCCGACGTGTCGGAGCCGCCGCGGCCGAGCGTGGTGATCCGGCCGGTCTCCTTGTGCACGCCCTGAAAACCGGCGATGACGGCGACTTCCTTGCGTTCCTTGAAACGCTTGATCAGTTCGGCGCCATTGACGTCGAGAATACGGGCGGATCCATGGGCATTGGAGGTCAGGATCGGCAGCTGCCAGCCCTGCCAGGAGCGCGCATTGATACCGATGCCTTCCAGCACGATGGCCAAGAGGCCTGCGGTGACCTGTTCGCCCGAGGCCACCACCGCGTCGTATTCGCGTGCATCGTGCAGCATCGAGGCCTCGCGGCACCAGCCCACGAGTTCGTTGGTCTTGCCCGCCATGGCCGAGACCACCACGGCGACCTCATGGCCGGCAGCGACCTCGCGCTTGACATGGTGCGCCACGTTGCGGATGCGCTCGATGTCGGCGACGGAAGTGCCGCCAAATTTCATCACCAGCCGAGCCATGGGGGTCCCGTCGTCCTTGCCAACACGTAAACAGCTACCCGCGCACGGGTGCAAAAAGGCGGCTATACATACCGGCGGGGTCTAACGGCTGCAACCGCAGCCTCAGGTGATGGCAAATGCCGAAACGAGCTCAGCCCAGAGTCGTCTCGACCGTGGATGCGGCCGAAATCGGGCGGCTTTCCGCGCGGGCCGCTGAATGGTGGGATCCGCGGGGCAAGATGGCGGCGCTGCATCAGTTCAATCCGGTGCGGCTCGCATTCATCCGCGATCAGGCGGCGGCCCGGTTTGGGCGTGACGGCAAACGGCTCGACTGCCTGAAAGGCTTGCGCATTCTCGATATCGGCTGTGGCGGCGGGATTTTGTCGGAACCGCTGGCGCGGCTGGGGGCTGAGGTGGTGGGCGCCGATCCGTCCGAGGACAACATTGCGGCGGCCAAGCAGCACGCCGACGAGATGGAGCTTGCAATCGATTATCGCTGCACGACGGCGGAGGCGCTGGCAGATGCCGGCGAACGTTTCGACCTGGTGCTCGCCATGGAGGTGGTCGAGCATGTGACCGATGTCGGATTGTTCGTTTCACGCTGCGCAGAAATGGTGAAGGCGGACGGGCTGATGATCGTGGGTACGATCAACCGCACGCTGAAAAGCTTTGCGCTCGCCATCGTCGGCGCCGAATATGTTTTGCGCTGGGTGCCGCGCGGCACGCATCAGTGGGACAAGTTCGTCACGCCGAACGAGCTCGAAATCGCCCTGGAGCAGGGGGGCCTGCAGGTGATCGAAGAAGCAGGCGTGGTCTACAACATTTTTGCCGACCGCTGGCAGCTGTCCGGCGATACCGACGTGAACTATATGCTCGCGGCTGAAAAAGGGAGATGATGGCGAGCTCGCTTTGGGTGGTGTTCACGCTGCTCGCCGCCGCCGGGCAGACCGCGCGCAACGCAATGCAGCGCGAACTGACCGCGACGCTCGGCACGGTCGGCGCGACGCATGTGCGATTCCTGTTCGGGTTCCCGTTCGCGATTATCTTCCTCGCCGGCGTTCTGTTGGTCACCGCCTCGCCGCCGCCGTGGCCGGGCCTGATATTTTGGCCGTGGGTGCTGCTGGGAGCGTTCGCGCAAATTCTCGCCACCGCGCTGATGCTGGCTGCGATGAACGACCGCTCGTTTGTGGTCACCATCGTCTACACCAAGACCGAGGTCATCCAGGCCGCCGTGTTCGGGCTGTTGTTTCTCGGCGATCAATTGACACTGCCGATGATCATCGCCATTCTGATTGCGACCGCGGGCGTGGTCCTGATGTCATTCAAGGGCAACGCGACGGTCGCGGGCGGACTGAAGCCGACGCTACTCGGGCTTGCGTCCGGCGGAATGCTGGCGCTGTCGGTCACCGGCTTTCGGGGCGCGATCCTCTCGCTCGGGCTGCCGAATTTCGTGCTGGCCGCGACCTTTACGCTGGCGATCGGACTCGCGACCCAGTCGATCCTGTTGACGCTTTATCTCGCGATCCGTGATCGTGCCGTGATGATAGCGATCGCGCGCGCCTGGCGGCCTTCGCTGTTCGCGGGATTCATGGGCGGGACGGCATCTCAATTCTGGTTCCTCGCATTTGCGTTGACCAGCGCCGCCAATGTGCGCACGCTCGGTCTGGCGGAGGTGCTATTCGCACAGGCGATTTCGATTTTTGTGTTCAGGCAGCCGACGACGCGGAGGGAGGCGGCCGGCATGGTGCTGATCGTCGCCGGCGTGGCGCTGCTGGTCTGGACGGTGTGAGCCTTAGTTTTTCTCGTCCGGCAGCACCGGCAGCGGGTGGAACTCGATGCCTTCGTCGTGCAGTTCCTTGGCCTCCTTTGGAGAGGCCTCGCCGTAGATCGAACGGTGCTCGATTTCGCCGTAATGCATCTTGCGCGCCTCCTCGGGGAATTTGGCGCCGACATAGTCGGCGTTCTTGGTGAGGTGCTCGCGCAACTCCTTCAGCTTGCCGCGCAGCTCGTGTTCCTGCGGCGACATCATGGCGACCGGGGCCTTGTCATCGGGCACGGGTGGTGCCGGGTCGGCGGGTATTGGAGCAGAAATCGGCTCGGAACTCGATTTGGACGAGCGTCCGAGCGATGGCGCCATGATCGACTTTTCGACTTTCGTCGATCCGCAGACGGGACACGCGACGAGGGTGCGTTTCTTCTGCTGCTCGTAGTCGGCGGAATTCTTGAACCAGACTTCGAACGCGTGCTTTTTGCCGCAAGTCAGCGCATAGCGGATCATGGCGTTCCCTTGATCATGCGCAGATGCGCGGGCTCGGCCAGCGGTTCGACCACTTCGAAGCGGCGTCCATGTTGCAGGGATGAGATGCGCGCGCGGGCGGCTGCGACTTCGGCCGGATCGACATCGGCGACGATGACGCCCGGCGCGCTGCCGCCTTCGGCCAGCACGCGGCCCCACGGGTCGACGATCAACGAATGGCCGAAGGTCTCGCGGCCGTTCTCGTGCTTGCCGCCTTGCGCCGCGGCAAACACATAGGAACCGTTCTCGATGGCGCGGGCGCGCAGCAGCACGTGCCAATGTGCCTCGCCGGTCTGCTGGGTAAAGGCGGACGGCACGGCAAGGAACGAGGCGCCGGCCTCGGCGAGCGCGCGGTATAGCGAGGGGAAGCGCAGATCGTAGCACACGGTCAGGCCGAGCCGTCCCCACGGCAGATCGGTGACCACCGCGATCTCACCGGAGCGGAAATTCTGCGACTCGCGATAGGTCTCGCCGTTGGCGAGGTCGACGTCGAACATGTGGATTTTGTCGTAACGGGCAACGATGTCGCCTTGTGGATTGATCAGGAACGAACGGTTGGCGGCCTTGTCGGGCGAGACCTTGACCGCAAGCGAGCCGATATGAAGATAGATGCCGAGCGCGCGCGCGAGCTCGCGATAGGTGACCAGACTGTGGTCGCTGTCCTCTTCGACAATCGAGGCGAACAGGCGCGTGCGGTTGACTTCCATGATATTGGTCATCTCGGGCGTGAGCACGTAATCGGCGCCGGCGTTCTTGGCCTCCCCGATCAGCTTCGATGCCGCGTCGAGGTTGGCCTGCGGAGTGCAGCCCGAGCGCATCTGGACGAGGCCGACGCGGAAGGTCGAGGTCTTGCCGGTTGCTCCGCTCATGCCGATTGGCGCCCCGTTAACCCTTGATTAGGCCAAGCAGCGGATCGAGCCGGCCGGCGTCTTCGAGCGCGTAAAGCTCGTCGCAGCCGCCGACATGCGTATCGCCGATGAAAATCTGCGGCACCATCGAACGTCCATTGGCACGGGTGGTCATCTTGGCGCGCAGCTCCCGATTGCTGACATCGATCTCGGTGAAGCTAACACCCTTTCGGTTGAGCAATTCCTTCGCCCACTGACAATACGAGCAGTAGGGGGTGGTGTAGATTTCGATTGGAACCATAGATTTCCGGGTCGCACTTGCCCCCTACTATATGGGCGCGCGTACCGCGTCGACAACCCGGGCGAATACCAGCACATCCACTTTCAGCGCGCCGGCATGCAGTAATGCGCGTGCGCAGGATTCGGCGGTCGCGCCAGACGTCATCACGTCGTCGACCACGATGAGGCGACGCCCTTTGACCGTGGGCCTGGCTTCGGGCGGCACACGGAAGGCGCCCTGAACATTTTGCGCGCGTTCGGCTTTGCTCAAGCCGACCTGCTGGACGGTCGCCTTGACGCGCTTGAGCGCGGTCTCGTCGACCGGGACGCCGCTCGCATGCGAAATCGTCTTGGCCAGCAGCGTCGACTGGTTGAAGCGGCGAATCCACAGCCGCCGCCAGTGCAACGGAACCGGCACGAGCGCATCGGTGTCCGCGAGCAGTTGATGGCCGGCGTGCGCGATCCAGCATCCCATCAGCGGCGCGAGTTCGAGCCGGTCGCCGTATTTCAACGCATGAACGAGCGTGCGTGCGATGTCGTCATAGCGCACGGCGGCGCGCGCGCGCGCGTAGGCGGGCGGGTCGGCGATGGCCTGCATGGAAAGCACGCCGGGACCGGGATCATAAGCGAAGGGAATTCCGAGCCGCTCACAATAGGGCGGGGCGATGAACGACAGCTTGCCCCAGCACGAGGCGCACAGACCTCTTTCGGCGACGAGTTCGCGGCAGGCCGGACAGAGCGGCGGCAACGCGACGTTGAGCGTGCGGCTGCCGGCGGCACGTAAGCCGGTGCGCAGGCCTGTTGCAATGCGCGCCAGCGCCGATGGTCGCGGTTCTGTTCCTTGCAGCGACATCGCGATACGCTATCGCCTGGGAAAGCGATGCTCAATGGCACAAGGGCCTGTGATTTTCGATCGTATCTTGCTGCGCCGGCGCCGCGGGCGCGCGCTTGCGCTCGGCGCGGCGACCTTCCTGCTCGACCGCGTGGCGGGCGAGCTGGCCGAACGGCTTTCGGCGGTCTTGCGGCGCTTCGAGATGGCCGCCGAGCTTGGCACATCCGGTCAAGCCGTGCGGCGCGCGCTTGCGGGTTCAGTCGGAACGCTCATTGCGGTGGCGGAGCCGGGTGCGACGAATGCGGTTGGCGCCTCGGTGATCGCCGATCTCGAGGCGTTGCCGTTGCGCGACGGATCGCTCGATCTCGCGGTGTCGGCACTGGCGCTGCAGTTCGTCAACGATCTGCCGGGAACGCTCGCGCAGGTCCGGCGCACGCTCAAACCGGACGGCTTATTCTTGGCCGCCTTGGTCGGAGGGAACAGTCTCAGCGAATTGCGCGAGGCCTTTGCGGCGGCCGAGGCCGAGATCGAGGGCGGTGCGTCGCCGCGGGTTGCGCCGTTTGTCGAGGTGCGCGAGCTCGGCACGCTGTTGCAACGCGCGGGCTTTGCGTTGCCGGTCACCGACGTCGACCGGATCATCGTGCGTTACGGCTCGCCGCTCGCGCTCATGCATGATTTACGAAAGATGGGCGCGGCCAATGCGCTGACAGAACGGCAACGCTCCCCGTTGCGGCGCGCCATGCTGCGGCGGATGCTGCAAATCTATGGCGAGCGCTTTGCCGATTCGGACGGCCGCGTGCGGGCGACGTTCGACATCGTCTGGCTGTCCGGCTGGGCGCCGCACGAGAGCCAGCAACGGCCGCTAGCTCCCGGATCGGCAACAACGCGGCTTGCGGATGCGTTGGGCACGCGCGAAGTGTCCGCCGGCGAAAAGACCCGGCCGGGCTGAAGCCTTAGCCGACGCTATTGAAAGGCGTCGGAAATCTTCTGGTAGAGATTTTCCTTCACCGACGAGCCCAGGCTGAAGACGGTAGCCGCGATGGCGGCGCCGACGCCGGCGGCGATCATGGCGTATTCGATGGCGGTAGCGCCGCGCTCGTCAACCAGCAGCCGATGAAACTGACGGGCCGTTTTTGAGCAAAACAACGCCAGGCTGGTCATATCGCAATTCTCGCTCGTCGAGGCTTGAAGTTCACATTCACAGCAGCGTTGTCAGGTGTGCGATCAGCGGCTCATCCGCCGGTGGCATCTTGTAATCCTTGAGGCAGTTGGGCCGGACCCAGGCGAGCCGTTGGCCCTCCAGCGCCTTAACGATGCCGTCCCAGCGCCGGCAGACATAGAGCGGCATCAAGAGGTGGAATTCCGGATAGGCGTGGCTCGCGAAGGTGAGCGGCGCAAGACACGTCTCGTTGACTACGATGCCCAACTCCTCCTTGAGTTCCCGGATCAGCGTTTGTTCAGGTCGCTCGCCATGCTCGACCTTGCCGCCCGGAAACTCCCATAGGCCCGCCATTGTCTTGCCGGCGGGGCGTTCGGCGAGCAGGACGCGCCCATCGGTATCGATCAGGGCACAAGCGGCGACGAGGACGACGTTGACGCTCACGGCCTTTATGCTCCGGAATTTAGGCAAACCCGAGTTAAGAACAGTTCAACGAATTGTATAAACGCGGTGACCATCTGGTTAACAGCGCATTGCGCCGATCGTAGAAACAAAGACTTATAGTTGCCGTCGACGGTCGAACAACGCATGCAGTCACCTCGGTGGCAGACCGATGTCGACCTTGCAGAGTGATCTCGGGCCGCCGGAGGACAATCGTCACAGTGACGATCAGCGACGCTCCGCCGTAAGTTTTATCGTGACGTTCCTGCCGCCTTCCCCGGTCCACGACGCCTCGATGGTGCGAAGGTCGGAGGAAATCTTGCCAGTGTAGACCATCGGGGTGAAGCCGACTTTCTTGCCCTGATCGTCGATTTCCGTCATGTCGAACGCGAAGGTCCTGGCGTTGACCACCGCGCGAACCTTCGATTCGAATTTTTCCGTGATTTTCGACGCGTGAACAAAATATTCCATCCCCAAAAATTCCACGTCGCCGTTGCGCCCGATCTGTCGATCGGAGAAGGTGACCGAGAGGTTCCAGGTGTCGCCGGATTCCTGCCAGACGTAGGTGCCGACATACGATGCCGGCATATTTTTCAAGAGCGCATTGGGTTCAATCGCGGCGCAATTCGCGATCGACGCCAGCAACAGGATGCTCAAAGCCAGAAGCCTAGTTGCCATCGAGAGCCGCCCGCCAATTTGAACCAGCACCAGCGCGCTACGAACGATAGTCGCCGTTGATAGCGACGTATTCCTTCGTCAGGTCGCAGGTGAGCATGCGGTCGCGCCCGCGCCCGAGCCCGATGTCGACCTTGAGCGTAATCTCAGGCCGCGCCATGACGGCGGAGACCGCGGCCTCGTCATAGCCGGGATCGCGCTCTCCCTTGTGAGCGACGCGGATGCCGCCGAACCAGATCGACAGACGATCACGGTCGGCTGGCTCGCCGGCCTTGCCCACCGCCATGACGACGCGGCCCCAATTGGCGTCCTCGCCGGCAATCGCGGTTTTCACCAGAGGCGAGTTTGCGATCGAGCGCGCAATTTTTCGCGCGGAGTTTTTCGACGTAGCGCCTTCGACCAAGATTTCCACCAGCTTGCGCGCGCCTTCGCCGTCGCGCGCCACCTGTTCCGCAAGATCGGCAAGCACTGCCTTGAAGGCCGCGCGAAATCGTTTCAGGCGGGGGTCGGTGGCGCGGGCGATTGCCGGCGCGCCGTGCGCCGCGGCGGCGCCGGTCGCGAAGGCCATGAGCGTGTCGGAAGTGGAGGTGTCGCCGTCGATCGTCACGGCATTGAAGGTGTCGGCGACGCCATCGCGCAGCAGCGTTTGTAGGGCGGATGCGGAAATCGACGCATCGGTGAACACGAAAGACAGCATCGTGGCCATGTCGGGTGCGATCATGCCGGCGCCCTTGGCGATACCGTTGATCGTCACTGTTGCCTTGCCGATGCGTGCGGTCGCGGTCGCGACTTTCGGAAAGGTGTCGGTGGTCATGATCGCCTTGGCGGCATCGAGCCACGGCGTGGGCCGCGCGCCGGCGACCATGCGTTCCATAACGCCATCGAAGGCTTTGGCGTTGAGCGGCTCACCGATCACGCCCGTGGAGGCCAGGAACACATCGTCCGGACTGCAGCCGGCGGCGCGGGCCGCGATGTCGGCGGTGAATTTGCACGCGGCGCGGCCGTTCTTGCCGGTGAAGGCATTGGCATTACCAGAATTGACGACCAATGCGCGCGGTCTCGCCCCTTTAAGTTTCGCCCGGCACCATTCGACCGGGGCCGAGGGGCACTTCGAGCGCGTGAATACGCCGGCTGCGGTACTGCCGGGCGCCAGCAGCGCAAGCAGGACATCGGTGCGATCGGCGTAGCGAATACCGGCAGCAGCGGTGGCGAGCCGCACGCCGGCGATCGCCGGCATGGCAGGAACATTTTTAGGGGCAAGAGGAGAGACAGCACTGGCCATCGGCGGTCAATCTCGGCGCGTCAATTCAATCGGCAGGCACTCGGGCGCTCGCGCGTGAACGCAACCCGGCGTCCATTCGGTGCTCGCACTTGCGTTATGGCCGAATGGACCGTGCGGTCAAGATACGACGGCGACGAATAAAATTGATCGGTGCGATCAATTCTTATCGACCGGCTTGTCGGCCGGCGGCGCGTCGGTCGGCTTGTCGGTGGGTTTATCGACAGGCTTGTCGGTAGCCTTGTCGTCCGGCTTGGCCTGAGCGGGCTTGGTTTCAGCCGGCTTGTCGAGCCGTTCGACCTTGGCCTCCTGACGCATCTTGTTGATCAACTCGTCTTGCGCCTTGCGCTTCACGATGGCGCTCAGCTGATCCTTGACCTTGTCGTATGCCGGCGGCTGGCGGGTGCGCTTGTCCTCGACCTTGAGCACGTGCCAGCCGAATTGGGTTTTGATTGGTGCCGAGATTTGGCCCTTATCAAGCGCGAAGGCCACGTTCGAAAATTCCGGCACCATCTGGTCCTTGGTGAAGTAATCGAGATCGCCGCCGTTCTGTTTGCCGGAAGGATCCTCGGTGTATTCGTTGGCGAGGGTGGCGAAGTCTTCGCCCTTGTTGATCCGTTCGATGAGCGCTTTGATCTTGTTCTCGGCTTCCTTGCTCGCCTTCTCGTCGTTCGGATCGACCACGCGAATGAGGATGTGACGTGCGCGCACCTCCTCCTCGTTGCCCATCGCCTTGGTGGCGTCATCGTAGACCTTGTGCATGGCCTCTTCGGTGACGGCCGTTTCCATTTCGTTGTGCAGGAGGGATTCGGCGAGAACCTTGTTGCGGAAGAAGGCGAGGCGGCGCTGGAAGTCCGGGCCCTCACCGATTTTCTTGGCTTCGGCCGCCTTGGCCAAGCGGATAACGTCGGCGACATAGTCGATGAGATAGTCCCGCCTGGCTGCAGGAGAGAGCGCGGCCGCCTGCTGGCCGAGATCCTCGCTCGCGATCTTCAGATCGCTCTCCCGGATGTCGACGCCGGCTACCCGGGCGACCACCTGGTCGTTGGGATCGGGCGTGCTTGCGGTCGAGGTAGTGGAAGTGGGTTGCGTGCCGGAGGACTTGCTGGTGTCGGAACCCTTGCCGCAGCCGACGAGTAAGGGGGCGACCGTAATTGCTACCGCCGCGAGCAGGGCGAGCCTGTTGGAGCGTCGAGCAACGGGCGTTTTCGGTAAAAAAGCAGATGAACGCGATGTCATGACATGATCCTTGAGCCGGGGCCTCTTAAAATCCGTCGGCGGCGGATTTGATGGCGGACTTTTCGCTTAATTGGGTACGATAAGCAACGAAAGAATGGCCATTTTTTGGGAAACTGCGGTACCGCTTCGCTAATTGACAACATTAAGACCCCCCCCTATCTCTCGATCATCGCCTCGGTCCTGCCTGATGAGATTGCATTGCTATTGCTCGAAAAGTGGCACATTTCCGGACCCCCTCGGCCGAAAAGGCCAGGGCGGACGGGCGCCGACTGCGCGGCGCCAGGAAGGATTGATCGATGATCGGCGCCGTCGCTCGTAAGCTGTTCGGCTCGGCCAACGAACGCCGCATCCGCAGCTACCAGCCGCGCGTCAACGCGATCAATGCGCTCGAGAAGGAGCTGGAAAAGCTCTCGGACGATGCGCTTCGCGCGCGCACGGAGGCGTTCAAGAAAGAAGTCGCCGACGGAAAATCGCTCGACGACATTCTGGTGCCGGCATTTGCGACCTGTCGAGAAGCCGCCAAGCGCACGCTTGGGCAGCGCCATTTCGACGTGCAGCTGATCGGCGGCATGATCCTGCACGAAGGCAAGATTTCCGAAATGAAGACCGGCGAAGGCAAGACGCTGGTGGCGACGCTGCCGGTCTATCTCAACGCGCTTGCCGGCCGCGGCGTGCACGTCGTCACGGTCAACGACTACCTCGCCAAGCGCGATGCCGAATGGATGGGGCAGATCTACAATTTCCTCGGGCTTTCCGTCGGCGTCATCGTGCACGGGCTCGACGACGAGCAGCGCAAGAAGGCCTACGATTGCGACGTGACCTACGGCACCAACAACGAGCTCGGTTTCGACTACCTGCGCGACAATATGAAGTACCGACTCGAAGACATGGTGCAGCGCGGTCACATCTACGCCATCGTCGACGAAGTCGACTCGATCCTGATCGACGAGGCGCGCACGCCGCTGATCATTTCGGGGCCGCTCGATGACCGGTCAGATTTCTACAACACCATCGACGCCTTCATTCCCAAGCTCGAGAAATCCGATATCGAAGTCGACGAGAAGCAGCGCACCGTCACCATGACCGAAGCCGGCATGGAGAAGATGGAGCAGATGATACGCGCGGCCGGACTGCTCAAGGGCGAACATCTCTACGAAATCGAGAATGTCTCGACCGTGCATCACATCAATCAGGCGCTGCGCGCGCACAAATTGTTCCAGCGCGACAAGGATTACATCGTGCGTAACGGCGAGGTGGTGATCATCGACGAGTTCACCGGCCGCATGATGCCGGGCCGGCGCTATTCGGAAGGCCTGCACCAGGCGCTCGAAGCCAAGGAGCATCAGCCGATCCAGCCGGAGAACCAGACGCTCGCCTCGATCACGTTCCAGAACTACTTCCGCATGTACGAGAAGCTCGCCGGCATGACCGGCACTGCCGCGACCGAGGCCGATGAGTTCGCCGACATCTACAATCTCGAAGTGCTGGAAGTACCGACCAACCTGCCGATGATCCGCGACGATCAGGACGACGAGGTCTATCGAACCGCAACGGAGAAATACCGTGCGATCCTCGCGCTGATCACGGATTGCAAGACGCGCGGGCAGCCGGTGCTGGTGGGCACGACCTCGATCGAAAAGTCCGAGCACCTCGCGGAACTCCTGCGCAAGCAGGGCTGGGAGCAGCACGACTTTTCCGATCCGAATGCCTTCTCGGCGCTCTATTCCGGCGACGAGGGCGCTTCAAAGGCGAAAGTTTTCGCGATCCTCAATGCACGCTACCACGAGCAGGAGGCCTACATCGTTTCCCAGGCGGGTGTACCGGGCGCGATCACGATCGCCACAAACATGGCCGGCCGCGGCACCGACATCCAGCTCGGCGGCAATGCCGACATGCGCATCCGGCAGGAACTGAAAGACATGCCGGAGGGCCAGCAACGCGACGCTGCGGTCGCGGAAATTCGCGGACAAGTCGCGCGGCTGAAGGAGAAGGCGCTGGCCGCGGGCGGACTGTTCGTGCTCGGCACCGAGCGGCATGAAAGCCGGCGCATCGACAATCAGCTGCGCGGCCGCTCCGGCCGTCAGGGCGATCCCGGGCGCTCGAAGTTCTTCCTCTCGCTGGAAGACGATCTGATGCGCATCTTCGGCTCCGACAAGCTCGACGGCATGCTGCAGAAGCTCGGGTTGAAGGAGAACGAGGCGATCGTCCACACCTGGATCAACAAGGCGCTGGAAAAGGCGCAGCAGAAGGTCGAGGCGCGCAATTTCGACATCCGCAAGAACATCTTGAAGTTCGACAACGTGATGAACGACCAGCGCAAGGTGATCTTCGATCAGCGCGTCGAATGGATGCAGGACGAAGCGGTGGCGGCGGTGGTCACCGACATGCGCCATACCACGATCGACGATCTCGTGGCCAAGCACGTGCCGGAGCATGCCTACCCCGAGCAATGGAATACTTCGGCGCTGAAGGAAGAGATCAAGCGCGTGCTCGGCCTCGATCTGCCGGTCGACGCGTGGGCGAAGGAAGAAGGCATTGCGGGCGAGGAACTGCTCGCGCGGATCGAGCGGCGGGCCGACGAGCATATGGCCGCGAAGGTGGCGCAGTGGGGGCCGGATGTGCTGCGCTACGTGGAGAAGTCAATCCTGCTGCAGACGCTCGATCATCTGTGGCGCGAACATCTGGTCATGCTGGAGCATTTGCGACAGGTGATCGGATTGCGCGGCTACGGCCAGCGCGATCCGCTGAATGAATACAAAGCGGAGGCGTTCAATCTGTTCGAGGCGATGAGCCAGAGCCTGCGCGAAGCGGTTACGGCGCAGCTGATGCGGGTTCAGATCGTGCAGCAACCGCCGGAAGACGCCCAGCCGATGCAGCCGCAGCAGCTTCCCTCGCAGACCCTGCCGTTCATGGAGGCGCACAAGATCGATCCGACGACCGGCGAGGACGAGATGGCGCTGGCGGCGGCCGGCGCGCAGACGCTCGCGCGGCACGGCATCGGCACGGCAGCACCGGCGCGCAATCCCAAGGATCCGACGAGTTGGGGCAAGGTCGGACGGAACGAACAGTGCCCGTGCGGATCTGGCAAGAAATACAAGCACTGCCACGGCCGCTACGCCTGACGGCGCGATAGCTAATCTTTCAATCCTGCCTTACGCAAACCCTCGAGAAATCGATTTCGATCCGCGACGTTCACGTAAACCGTGTTATTCACAACGTGCGCGCTCGACAGATCGGGTTGCAGCTTTCGGGTTTGCTCAAGCGCTGTCTTGGCCTCGTCAAGTCTTCCGAGCAGCCCCAAGGATACGGTCAGCAGCCGCCAGGCGCCTGCATGATTGGGATGCAATGCGATGGTGAGCCGGCATACCTCGACGGTCTCCTCGTAACGCTCGAGCGCGAACAGCGCCATATAGCGCACCGTGGGCGAATAGAGCGCGAGAAACGGATCACGCGGACTGAGCCGGTGCGCCTGTTCCAAAGACTCCAAGCCGCGCTCGGGCTGGCCGCCGACTGCGAGCGCATAGCCAAGCCCGGCATAGCCCAACGCGAAGCTGGGGTTTAGTTCCACGGATTTCGAAAGATGCGATTGCGCGAGCTCGGACCGCCGTCGCCGCGCGTGACCGAGGCCGAGCGCGAGATGACCCCAGGGATCCTGATCGTCCAGGGTAACGGCCCGCGTGCCGGATTCGAGCGCCCGGTCGGTGAACTCGCCGATCGGTCTGCGCGTATCCAGATTGAACATGCTGACATAGATCCATCCGATCAAGGCGTGCGCATGGGCATAGTTCGGATCAATCTCAATGGCCTGTTGCAACATCTGTAGCGCGCGCTGATGGTCTGTCGTCGTCATGCGCCACATGTGCGGCAGCGCTTGGATGACAAGATCCCACGCGTCGATGCTTTGCGGCGGCTTCCTGCGAACTCGAGTCGCCTCGGTGACAAGAATCTGCGGGCCGACCGAATCGATGACCTTGCTGGTCAGTTCGTCCTGAAGATCGAATATGTCCGCCAAATCGCGATCATAGCGATCAGCCCACAAATGATTGCCCTGGGTGGCGTCGATCAGCTGGGCGGTGACCCGAACCCTGTTGTCCGCCTTGCGCACGCTGCCCTCAAGAATATAGCGCGCCCCAAGCTGGGCGCCCGCTTCTCGAACGTCGACCGCCTTGCCCTTGTATGAAAACGTCGAGTTGCGGGCGATGACGAAGAACCACGGCTGCCGCGACAGACCGGTAATGATGTCTTCGGTGAGACCGTCGCTGAAATATTCCTGCTCCGAATCATCGGACATATTGGCAAAGGGAAGGACCGCGATCGACGGCTTGTCGGTCAGCGGCGGTGCGGCAATGCTCGGTGCCGATACCCTGGGTGTCGCCGGCAATTCCGATGGCGCGGCTTGATGACCTGCCTGGCCTTCGCTTTCGGTCACGTCCGCAATAAATCGAATTCCCTTACGCGGAATTGTTCGAATGAAACGTTGAAGATCGCCGCTGTCGCCGATGGCCTGGCGTACGGCGTAAATTCGGCTCGTGAGTGTGGATTCCGAAACAATTCGCCCCTTCCATATGTTCTCGATCAAATCGTCCTTACTGACGACACGTTCGCGATTGCGAATGAGATATTGCAGCAAATCAAGCACTTGTGGATCGACCGCGACGAGATCGTCCCCCCGCCGCAATTCCTGACGGTCCACATGGAGCGAATAATTTTCGAAATGGTAGATCAAGCCGCGCGCCCCCTCCGGACGTCATATAGGGACAATTCAGGGAATTCTAAGGGAAAAATCAGGCTCCGCTCAAAGTCATTCGTTCAAAAAACTGACATCAACCGTCCACGTTCATACGGAGATTGTCATGTTTAAGCGAGCCCTATTTTCCACCACGATCATCACCGGCGCTATTGTAGCAGCCCTTAACTCGCATGCGCCGGCCGATAGTGCCCCTCAATCGCAGCCGGTCGTTCAATCGCAGCCGCTGATTATACCTGAAATGCGAGTCGTCGATTATACTTTCGTCTTCACCGACGAAGAAGCAGCGGCGGACCGTGACGCTGCGATCTGTGGCGCTGATCTGATCCATTCATCTTGCTGATGAACGGTTAACGACGCAGCAAGGATGACAATCGTGTCCAACATCGCAAACCATCTTCGCAGCCCAGGCGATGCCAAGGCGATCGTCATCGCACTGCATTGCTCGGGGGCGAGCCGTTCCGAGTGGCGGCAACTTGGGACCGCGCTCGGCCATCGGTTCCGGGTGATCGCTCTCGATCTCATCGGCTCAGGCGGATCCCCTCACTGGACCGCCGACCGGGCGTTCAGACTTTCCGATGAGGCTGCCGAAGTCGTCAGGATCATCGACGAAGCCAAGCGGCCGGTGCATCTCGTCGGCCATTCCTATGGTGGCTGCGTGGCATTGCGGGCCGCGTTCGAACGGCCGACGCAGGTCGCCAGCATGGCGCTTTACGAGCCGGTGTCCTTCCCTATTCTGAAGTCGCTGGGGTCGGAGGGAAAAACTGCATTCGAAGAGTTCTATGCGGTGGCGCAGAGCATCCGCCAGCTGGTTTTGTACGGCGTCCACGAGGCCGCAGCAAAGCGCTTCTTTGAATACTGGAGCGGAGAAGGAAGCTGGGCGGCGTTACGCGTCGAAGCCAGAAACGATCTCATCAGGTACATACCGAAGTTCTTTCTCGAGTATAGCGCGGTAATCAGCGAGCGGACTCCGCTTTACGCTTATCGCCGGTTCAACATTCCCGTCCTGATGCTGCAGGGCGAGCATTCACCGCAATCGATGCAGTTGATTAGCGGGCAGCTCGCCAAGGCAATGAAGTTTGCCTCGCTGCAGACCGTGTATGGCGCCGGCCATATGGGTCCATTCACTCATGCTGCGATCGTCAACGCGATGATGACGGAATGGATCGTGCGCGCCGAGCCCGGCATTCCATCGGGCGAGCAAGCTTTCGACCTGCCGTTTGACCGGGTCGCCTAAAAGGAAAACCACCATGCATAATGTCCTTGCGCTTGCCGCGCATGCGGCCGAGCGGCCGCTCGTGAACGGACGTGCGGATTTGCCGTCTCGATCAGTGGCATCGGCTGAAGCCGACGTCGGGCCGAGCCAGAACGCCGCGATCATACAATTCAGCGATCAGCGTCTCACAGCTTGTATGAGTGCCGCGCTGCGCGGCGATCGCACGGCTTATGATCGCCTCATGCGGGCCTCGATCCCCCTGGTCCGGATGATGGCGTACCGGCAAGGGGTTGCGGCGGACTTGGTCGACGATGTGGTGCAGGAAACGCTTCTGACCGTCCATCGGGTTCGGCAAACCTATGATCCGAACAGACCATTTACTCCCTGGCTGAAGGCGATCGCGCGGCGGCGCGCGATCGACATCATGCGCAGTCGAGGTCGTTCCTCCGTGCGCGAGGTGCATGAACCATACGCCTTCGAGAATCATTCCGACCCGGCCGGCAATCCGGAAGATTCAGCCGATCAGGTCGCGCGCAAGGATGCACTGGGCATGGCGGTCACGTCCTTGCCGACAAAGCAGCGCGAAGCCGTGGAACAGCTCGCGTTCATGGGTCGATCGCTTGCAGATGCGGCTGCCGCGACCGGACTTTCACCCGGTGCGCTCAAGGTCAATCTGCATCGCGCGCTGACGAAGCTGCGCGATAGCGCGACGCGAATGCGCGCCGGCGCCAGTTCTGAAATTTCGAAACGTCAACACGTCTTCGTGAAGACTGCGGTGTAACCGCAATCGAAAGCGGAGCGAAACAGGGGTCTACGGTGAGCACTGGGCTCACCAGCACAAAGGAGATACTGCAATGTTCACCAGAGCTACCATTACATTGTCGGCTTTGATGCTGTTCGGCATCGCCACGAACGCGATTGCCAGTGACAGGCAAATTCTTCCGCAGTTCACGCATGAGGACGCCGAGAACAAGATCGCCGATCGCTATCCTTTCCTCGAGCAGCCGTACCCGGTCACCAGCACTGTGACCGGCCGCCAGGCGATGGCGACGCGGCACGAAGCGCTGCCGCAGTTCACGCACGAGGATGCCGAGAACAAGATCGCCGATCGTTATCCTTTCCTCGAACAGCCTTTTGCCGTCAGCGGCAACACGGTCGGCCGCCAGTTCAGCGTGCCTCAGCACGCCGCTCTGCCTCAGTTCACGCACGAGGACGCCGAGGACAAGATCGCCGATCGCTATCCGATGCTCGAGCAGCCGTACCCGATTGTCGATGCCGGTTCACACGTGGTCCGTCGGCGCATGCCGACGCCAGTCGTGGAACGGGCACCGTCGACGCGTAAGTCTGCACGCGCGGGCTAACGAAAAGACGCTGCAATTTATCAGGATCATACATAAAGCAGCCGGAGCGATCCGGCTGCTTTAAAATTTTGAACCGACGGGACGAGCTTTCATCGCGGATCGGCGGTGGCTGCCAATCTTGCTCAGAAGCGGCCGCGGCTGGTGATTGCCGACCAGCGACTCTCGAAACTGCCGGCGGGCTGCATGGGCGCGGTGCCGGCCACGGCATTCGTGGCAAGACTTGCGGCGCTGGACGGACGATCGACCTCAGCCGGCTTGCTCTCTGGCGGCTTGGCCGGCGCTGCGGCGACCACGGCCGGCTTCGGCCTGATCGCGCCGGGCGCAGCAGCGAGAACCGGCTTTATGGCGTGATGCGGATGCGGTTTTGCTGCTTCGGCGGCTTTCGCCGGCGCGATTGCGCTTGTCGTCTCTCTCGAGGTCGCTGTAGCGCGCGCATTGGCGAACAAGCTGCCATTCACGGTTCGCGTTGGCGTTGATAATGGCATGGGCCGCGCGGTTGCCATGGCGCCTTTGGGGAGCGCGGCTTGCGCCGGCGGCGGTGCGGTGGTGACGGTCGCGATGGCGGAATCCGGAGCGTGCGGAGGAACGACGGTTGCCGGTATCGTTCCGGGGGGCGACACGAAGGCCGTCCGCAGCGGACTATCCGGGGCGCCGACTTCCTGCCGCTGCAACGCGGCCAGGAAGACCGGATGCATGCCGCCGTCGGTGCCGGTTCGGATTGGCGAGGTCCGTATTCCACGGGTGATGAGTTCGGCGGTCTCGAATTCGTCCTGGCGTTGCTTTTCGTTCACCGCGGTGGTGATGTCCTCGGGCACTACGTAGGCCGGGCATTTTCCGCTCGGATTGAAGGACGTGTTGGCCGGGGCCTGGGCGTTGAACACGTAGTGTTTTTCGCAGACATCGACTTTGGGCTCCAGGCGCGTGACCTCGAAATTGTCATTGCCGCGCTTGAGCATTTTCCAGAACGCCAAGTTCGGATTGTTGCGATGCTTGGCGAAATTCGTGGGGGTCATGCGGAACGGATAGGCCTGCACCTGAAACGCACGCTGGCCGCCGAAGAAGGCTTCGCGTCCGAGCGCGTAGATTTCGGTGATCTGCTCGTCGGTCATGGCGTAGCAGCCGCGCGAGGAGCAGTCGCCGTGAATCATCAGCTCGGCGCCCGAGCGGCCCCAGGCGCGGTCATAGGCATTGGGATAGCCGATGTTGAACGCGAGGTAGTACTGCGACTTCGGGTTCATCTGCGCCGGCGTGATGGAATAGAAGCCTTCGGGCGCCTGGCGATCGCCTTCGCGGATCTTCGGACCGAGTTCGCCGGACCAGCGGCAGATCGGATAGGTCTTGAGCAGCGCGTAATGGCCGGTGCGATCCTGCTTCCAGACTTCGAGTTCGGCTTCTTCCTTGAACAGGCGGATCAGGATCGGAGAACCCTTGTCCATGTTCTTTTGCTCGAGCTCCGTGAGCGTCCGGTCGGAGAGCGGCGTCATCGCGCGCCCCGACAGATCGGTACCCTCGGTCATGCAGCCGGCAAGATTGATCGCTGCGGCAATGGCCGCCGACGCAAAAACTAAGCGGGCACGCGGGCTACGATTCAATCGCTCTGCTCCCCGTCCGGGCGTCCCAAGCGAAATCCTTAATGAATTGTTACCCCTTGGAGTGCCTATTCGCAAGGGCGGGTCCCAGCATCATCCTGATTCAACAAGGTTATGGTGAAAGAATGGTAAAATTATATCCAAATTGAAATGATCAATCGCGGCGCGGTTTTATTCGCGAATGACCATCAGCGGCCCGCGTATTGCTTGGGGAAACTGAGGATAGGTCGGACAACTACGTGAATATCCAGAATTGATCAGTCTAGATCGCGGCCAATGGCCAGAAACTTGTCGCGGCGCAATCGGCGTACGGTTTCGCGGTTCAATCCTCTGAGTTCGGAGAACGCTTCCAGAATGGCCTCGCCGGTCTTGGCGATGGCGGCAGGCGGATCGCGGTGGGCGCCGCCGATCGGCTCCGGCACGATGCGATCGATGATATGAAAGCCGTCGAGGTCGCTCGCGGTGATCTTCATGCTGGTGGCGGCGTCCTGCGCGCGGCTGGTGTCGCGCCACAGGATGGAGGCGGCGCCCTCGGGCGAAATCACGCTGTAGATCGCGTGTTCCAGCATCAGCACGCGATTGGCGGTGGCGATCGCGATGGCGCCGCCCGATCCGCCTTCGCCCAGGATGACCGCGACATTGGGTACGCCGAGACTGAGACAGGCGTCGGTCGAGCGGGCGATCGCTTCGGCCTGGCCGCGTTCCTCGGCGCCGATGCCGGGATAGGCGCCGGCGGTATCGACCAGCGCCAGCACCGGAATGTCGAAACGGTCGGCGAGTTCCATCAGCCGCACTGCCTTGCGGTAGCCTTCCGGCCGCGCCATGCCGAAATTGTGCTTCAGCCGGCTTTCGGTGGTGGAGCCCTTCTCGTGGCCGATCACGCAAATGCTCTCGCCGTGAAAGCGGCCGAAGCCGCCGACGATTGCTTCATCATCGCCGAATTTCCGATCGCCCGAGAACGGCGTGAAATCGCTGATCAGGCCGGCGATAAAATCGAGGCAATGCGGACGCTGCGGGTGACGCGCGACTTGCGTCTTCTGCCAGGGCGTGAGGTCCGCGTAGATATCTTTGAGCGCGGCGGCGGCCTTGGCTTCGAGCTTGCCGATCTCATCGCCGACCGCGACAGCGTTGCCGCTTTGCGCCATGGCGCGAAGCTCCTCGACCTTGGCCTCCAGCTCGGCCACCGGTTTTTCAAAGTCGAGATAACTGCGCATGAAGGAAATTGCCGTGGATGATACGGGGTGGTGACGCCTGCAGTGACGATGAAACTGGCCATTGACGGCATGCTAAGTCAAGCAAGGCCAGTGGCGCGAAAATGCTTACTTTTCCGCCAATGGATGCAGGTCGCGCACCAGGCTTTTGAGGCGTTCGGCCAGCACATGGGTGTAGATCTGGGTGGTCGAAATGTCGGCGTGGCCGAGCAGCGTCTGCACGCTGCGCAGATCCGCGCCGTTCTGCAGCAGATGGCTGGCGAAGGCATGGCGCAGCACGTGCGGGCTCACCTTCGCGGGTTTCAATCCGGCCGCAGCCGCGAGGGCTTTAAGGTCGCGGGCAAAATGCTGGCGGGTCAGATGGCCGGCCTCACCGAAGGAAGGGAACAGCCATTTGGAGCGCCCGAGCTTCGCCTCATCGCGGAGCGCAAGGTAATCCGCCATGGCGCGTTTGGCGGCATCGTTGAGCGGCACGAGACGTTCGCGGGCGCCCTTGCCGCGCACGATCAACATGCGCAGGTCGCGGCGCGCGGCGGTTTCCGGCAGCGCGACCAGTTCGGAAACGCGCAGGCCGGTAGCGTAGAGCACTTCCAGGAGACAGACGAGACGCGCGGCGCGGAGCCGCTTCGCAAGGCTTTCGGATGACAGCTCGCCGCGCGCCTGGGCCAGCAAACCGTCGACTTCCGCGATGGAGAGAACCTTCGGCAGGCTGCGGCCGCGCTTCGGTCCCTCGATCGCGGCGGCGGGATCGTCGCGGCGATGGCCTTCGCCGTAGAGGAAACGATAGAGCTGACGAACGGCGGACAGCCGGCGCGCCACGGAGGCGGCTTTCAGACCGCGTTTGGCCAGCCGCGAAAGATAAGCCCGTAGCTGGTCGCTCGTTGCGGTCGCGATGGTTCTCCCGTTCGCGACAAGTTCGGCGGAAAAATCCTCCAGATCTTTTGCGTAAGCGGCGAGCGTATTCTTGCTGGCGCCGCGCTCGGCCGCGAGCATGTCCAGAAACAGCGCGATCAGAGCCTGGTCGGAGGATTTCAAGGGGCGAGCCATGCGGCGCGCCTCTAGCGCGGTTTGGTTAAAATTTCGCGCGGGATCGTCACCGTGATCTCGCGCGAGGTCGGTTCGATGAAACTGGCCAGCGCGTAGATGACGCCGTAAATCAGGCCAATAAACACTCCGATGATCAACAGAAATCGGAACAGGCTCGGCATTATTTGTGGCTCATATGCCGTCGGGTAGAGACGGATATAATGTCGAGTACGACCACGTTCCATCGGCCGTGGCAAGAGGCCCGGCGGCGGCCCGGGTTGTTTCGGGCGGCGGTTTATGGAACCGTGGCGAGCATTTCGGAATCGATCCATGTCGGATGTCGCGGTGCAAGACAAAGACGCAACGCTGCCCGAAAACGCGCTCACGACGGCGCTCGGGCGGCGTTCGATCGTGCTCGTCGGCATGATGGGCTCGGGCAAGTCCTCGATCGGCCGGCGATTGGCGGCACGGCTTGCGCTGCCGTTCGTCGACGCCGACGCCGAGATCGAGAAGGCCGCGAACATGACGATCACCGAAATCTTCGCCAATCAGGGGGAAGCCTATTTTCGAGCCGGCGAAGCGCGCGTGATCGCGCGCCTGCTCGAAGGCGGGCCGCAAGTGCTCGCCACCGGCGGCGGCGCGTTCATGAATCCGGAAACCCGGGCGGCGATACGCGCCAAGGGAGTTTCGATCTGGTTGAAGGCGCCACCCGACGTCTTGATAAAGCGGATCAAGCGTCGCTCCGACAGGCCGCTGCTCGCCAAGGATGATCCGCTCGAAACGCTCAATCGACTGATCGAGGAGCGCTACCCGGTCTATGCCGAAGCCGACGTGACGGTGGAATCGCGCGACGTGCCGCACGAGACGATCGTGGGGGAGATCGTCGGCAGTCTTTGCACCCATGTCGGCCTCATCGGCGGCGGCAACAAAGAGGCGAGCGGGCAATGACGGCACCGCTTCGCGCGTCAGATCCGATCATCGTGAATGTCGGGCTCGGCAGCCGTGCCTATGACATCGTCATCGGGCGCGGGCTTCTGGGCTCGCTCGGCAAGCGCATTGCGGCGCTGCGGCCGGGCGCGGCGGCTCTCATCGTCACCGATGAGAATGTCGCACGCCATCATCTGAAGGCAACGCAGGAAGGCCTGCGTGCAGCGAACATCCGGACGAACGAAATCATCGTCGCCCCCGGCGAACAGGCAAAAAGCTGGCGCGTTTTCGAAACGCTGTGCGAAGGGATTCTGGCGGCGCGCATGGAGCGCAGCGATTTAATCATTGCGCTCGGCGGCGGCGTGGTCGGCGATCTGGCGGGATTTGCCGCGGCGGTGTCGCGCCGCGGGCTCGACTACGTGCAGGTGCCGACGACCTTGCTGGCGCAAGTGGATTCATCGGTTGGCGGCAAGACCGCGATCAATTCGAGCCAGGGCAAGAACCTGATCGGGGCGTTCCACCAGCCTGTTCTGGTGGTGGCCGATACGGCCTTGCTCGATACGCTTCCGGCGCGCGAATTCCGCGCCGGCTACGCCGAGGTCGTCAAATACGGTCTCCTGGGCGATGCCGCATTCTTTGCGTGGCTGGAGTCGAATTGGCGCGAGCTGTTTGCCGGCGGACCTGCGCGCGAGCACGCGATTGCGGTGAGTTGCTGCGCCAAGGCGGCAATCGTTGCGCGCGACGAGCGCGAAACCGGCGACCGGGCGTTGCTCAACCTCGGCCATACGTTTGGGCATGCGTTCGAAGCGGCGTGTGGCTTTTCCGACCGGCTGCTGCATGGCGAGGCGATCGGGCTCGGCATGGCGCTGGCGTTCGAATTTTCCGCGCGATGCGGATTGCTGCCGAAAGCGGAAGCCGAGCGGGTCATTGCGCATCTTGCGGCGGTCGGCCTGCCAACCCATGTCAAGGCAATCGCCGGCGGGGTGCCGGCACTCGACATGCTGATGAATCTCATCGCGCAGGACAAGAAGGTGAAACGCGGCCGACTCACGTTCATCCTGGCGCGCGGCATCGGGTCTGCGTTCATTGCCCGGGATATCGATGCTGCCGAGGTCGAATCCTTTCTCGCCGAGAAACTCGGACGATGACTCTTGACGACTGGCTGACCGTCGCGGCGATCCTCATCTGCCTATTGCTGTCGTTCTTCTTCGCCGGCAGCGAGACCGCGCTGACCGCGTCTTCGCGCGCCGCGATGCTGCGGCTCGAGCAGGACGGCAACAAGCAGGCCGGGATCGTCAACAAACTGCTGGCGGCGCGCGAGCGCATGATCGGCGCGCTGCTGCTCGGCAACAATGCGGTCAACATCGCCGCGTCGACCATGGCGGCAAGCCTGTTTCTCGCGTGGTGGGGAGACATCGGGGTGTTCTACGCCACCGTCGCGATGACGGTGCTGGTCGTGGTGTTCGCCGAAGTGCTGCCGAAGACCGCGGCGATCAATGCCCCCGATCGCGTGGCGCTGATCGTGGCGCGGCCGATTTCATTCGTGGTGCGGATGCTCGTCCCTGTGCTGGTGGGGGTCGAGGCTTTGGTGCGATGGATCCTGCGGCTGTTCGGAATCCGGCTCGGCGAGGATCAGTCGATCCTCTCGCCGCACGAGGAGCTGCGCGGTGCGCTCGATCTCATGCATCGCGAAGGCGAGGTGGAGAAGGTCGATCGCGACATGGTTGGCGGCGTGCTCGACCTGCGCGAACTGGAAGTCGCCGACGTCATGGTCCACCGCACCGCGATGATGACATTGAACGCCGACGACCCGCCGGAAGAGATCGTGCGCGCGATGATGGCCTCGGAATATACGCGCGTGCCGCTGTGGCGCGGCAGTCCTGAGAATATCGTAGGCATTCTGCACGCCAAGGATCTGCTGCGGGCCATCCGCGACGCCGGGGGCGACGCGAGCAAGGTCGATCTGGTCGCGATCGCGCTGCCGCCCTGGTTCGTGCCGAACATCCGCCCGCTATCTGAGCAGCTCAAGGCGTTCCGCCGGCGCAAGACGCATTTCGCGCTGGTGGTCGACGAATACGGCGACCTGATGGGTATGGTGACGCTGGAGGATATTCTGGAGGAGATCGTCGGCGATATTTCCGACGAGCAGGATATTCCGGTGCCGGGCGTCAGGCCGCAGCCGGACGGCTCGGTCAATGTCGACGGCGCGGTGCCGGTGCGCGACCTCAACCGCGTGATGGATTGGAATCTGCCGGATACGGATGCGACCACGATCGCTGGGCTCGTCATCCACGAAGCGCGCTCGATCCCGGAGGTGGGGCAGAGCTTCACGTTCCACGGTTTCCGTTTCCGCGTGCAGCGGAAGCATCGCAACCGCATCACGGCGCTGCGGATCACGCCGCTGGTGCCGAAGCCGGCGGTGGCAAGAGCGGGGTGAGGCAGGGTTGGTTACTCTGCGACAATGCAGCCTGGACGCTGCCTTGACCGAACGCCTGGACATTTAACTCCCGGCAAATCTCCATTTTTCTCCAAAGAGCTGCTTCGCTGTCGTCACGGGTCATCGCGCCGCGATCGAGGTCCGCAAAAAACTAATGAAGCTGGCTGTTTTTGCCGGCAGGTGTCTTGCCTTGAAGAAATATGCGTACATCCGTTCCGGAGATAGCGTGTTGTCTTGAAAAATTGCTTTCAGCTTTTTCGCTCGGAGCTCCGCCTTAACCGCATGAGCCGGCACTCTGACTATTCCGCATCCTTCGACGGCCATCTGGATGAGAACAGAAAAACTGTTTGAGGATAGCGACCCCTGCACTTTGACGCGAAGGGGACGCGAGGAGGTTCGAAAAGGCCAATCCTTTGCTCCTGAGAACAAGTTTATCAGGCAGTTATGACTGGAGAGATCCTTCGGCGTTTTCGGACGACCGTGGTGTCTAAAATATTTTGGGGACGCGCAGATAACATGCTCAAGCTCGCCCAGGTCATAATCCACCAGACCGGGCAAAGAGGGTTTCTTGGCGGCGACAATCACATCAAATCCCTCCTCCGCAGGAGTAGAATTGTCATCCAAGATAGAAAGGTGAACACGAAGATTAGGGTGCTTCCGGGCGAATGCGACGATGACAGGTACGAGAACATGCCTGCCATATTCACTGGTGGTTTGAACGCGCAATGTTCCAAACGGTCCGCTCTGGAGATTGCGTGTCTCGACGACGTAGTCCTCGAGTTTCGCAAGCATTTGAAGGCAGTTTTGAAACAAGCCCTCGCCAGCGTCTGTAAGTACGATCCCGTGTGTCGAACGATTGAGTAGACCAAATCCGAGCGAGTTCTCCAATTCCTTCACATGCTTGCTTACGACCGAAGGAGTCGTGCGCAGCTCGGCAGCAGCTTTGGTGAAGCTGCGGCGTCCCGCCACTCGTACGAAGGTATTGAGCTTATTTAAGTCTCTGGGCGCCGCCGTCAGAGACATTTCAGGTCCTTCAGCATTTGATCGAAGCGGCATGAAATCTCCATGCGGTCGTATTCAGAGTCGGAAGGTTCGCGTCCAGTGTGGTTGTCCGCTGCATGCTTATTCTGGAACAACAGTTGTTCCAAAAACTAGACTACCAAAAAATCCTCTCCGGGCTTAGCATATGAATGGATTGAATTATTCGATCGAAATGCGAGGCATGCGACGATGCTCAAGGAATACCACTACGACCATCTCATCCGTTGGCCACGCGGAGAGCGAGCGGCAGTTTTTCTCACTTTCGATTTTCAGGGCGGCGAGGACGTCAAGCCGGATAAGAACGGCATCCTCAATTACGAAATGTGGAGTCAAGGTGAATACGGCCCTCACCATGCGATCTATCGATTGCTGCGAATTCTGAAAGAAGAGAATGTCAAAGCGACCTTCCTGACCTGCGGCGCAATCGCGGAGCGCTTCCCAGAAGCGGTGAAAGCGATTCTCGACCACGGCCATGTCGTGGAAGGTCACGGATACAATCACGAGATCGCTCGCTACTTGCCCCGCGACCAAGAACACGAAGTGATGAGGAAGACGATTGCGATGATCCAAAACCGTACGGGTCGACGCCCTTATGGTTGGCGTTCGTGCACACAGAGCACGAACACGCTCGAGCTTCTTATCGAGCACGGTTTTGTCTGGAACAGCAATTGTTTCCATGAGGAGCTGCCGTTCCTCTACGAAAAGGACGGAAAATTGCTGGTCGAGCTGCCTCGACAACCCTTTGGCGATGGCACGCTTTTCGGACACCGCCATGGCGAATATGGCAACCCGTACATTGGGCTCGAAGTCTGGAAAGCGTATTTCGACGAACTCTATGAAGAGACCGCACGGCGCCCTGGCTACATCCCGTTCACGTGCCATCCCTACATCATCGGTCGGCCAGGCCGCACATTGGCATTGCGCGGGATCATTCAGCACATGAAAAAGGCCGGAAATATCTGGTTTGCGACCGGCATGGAGATCGCCGACTGGTGTCTCAATGACCTCTTCAAGGCTGAATGCGCGAAAATTTCGCGCGCTTCGGTGGGTTGAATCCGTCGTAGATATGCAAAGGCGAGCAACGCTGCGCAGTTGATTGCCTTGCCAGCAGAATGTGATCGGCGCAGTTCCATACCGATCACAAGGAGCTTTTTCTTCTCTGTGGCGGCGTGGATCGATGAGTCTTTTGCTGAAGAATATTGTGCAGGCGACCGTAGCATTGATTGGCGTCTTGGTGAGCGCCTTTCCGGTGCCGCAAGCCTGCGCCGATCCGGTCGCGGATTTCTACCGCGGCAAGACCTTACGAATGCTTGTCGGTTACGGGCCGGGCGGCGGCTACGATCTTTATGCACGTCTGGCGGCGGAATTCCTGCCGCAATTCATTCCCGGCAATCCGACGATCGTGC
Source organism: Xanthobacteraceae bacterium (assembly GCA_035501735.1). Lineage (GTDB taxonomy): Bacteria > Pseudomonadota > Alphaproteobacteria > Rhizobiales > Xanthobacteraceae > PNAI01. The sequence continues at coordinate 28,436 of DATJVR010000076.1, forward strand.
CGCAGAATATGCCTGGAGGCGGAAGCTTCGTCGCCGCCAAGTTCATGTACGAGGCGGCGCCGCGTGACGGCACGGTGTTCGGCAGTCTCGCGCAGACGCTGGCACTCGATAGCATGGTCAACAACACTGCCCAGGTCGATGTCACGCAGCTCAAATATCTGGGCCGCTTGGTCACCAATATCGATACCGGCGTCGCATTGGCGAAAAGCGGAATTCGCTCGTTCGACGATGTCCGAAAGAAGGAATATATCGTTGGCGCTTCCGGCGGAGGCTCCACCACCGTGCTGTTCCCCGCGGCGCTGAACGCCTATGCGGGCGCAAAATTCAAGCTGGTGCGAGGTTATAAGGGCACGATCGACATCATATTGGCGATGGAACGCGGCGAAGTGGACATCGTCGGCGCCTATGGGGTCGCGGGTATGGTGGTCAGCCATCCTGATTGGCTCCAAAACAAAGAGGCGAACATCCTCTATGCCGCATCGCTGACCCGGCACCGGTTGTTGCCGCAGGTGCCCACCCTGCCCGAGCTTGCACTCTCCGAGGAAGGCAGAACCGTTCTTCGCGCCGTCTCCTCGACCGGAGAGTTCGGTCGCTCGATCCTGACCACGCCGGGTGTGCCGCCGGAACGATTGGCGGCATTGCGAAAAGCGTTTGCCGAGATGCTCAATGATAAAGATTTCCTCGCCGCTGCTGCCTCACGCAAGATGATGATCGACCCGGGTACGGGTGATGAGCTTGATGCGCTCGTGCAGGAGACGCTGAAGCTGCCTCGCGAGGTCGTCGTGCAGATCGCCAAAATGATGGAGTGATTGGGGCGGTGCTGCAACAGAGCCGCACTTCCGGACGCTTCAAAACAAGCCCGGATTCGGCGGCAGGCCGGTTCGTCCGCAGCTGGAGGCATCGAAGACTTTTTTCAAGTCGCTTCTTTCAGCTCACGACGCGAACGCAATCGATCGCGCCGTGCTCGTTCAGGCGCCGCCTTCGCCCGGCGCGCTGGCGTGGATCGCGAGCGCGTGCACGCCGCCGGCAAGTTCGGCTGCAAGCGCGGCATTAATCATTCGGTGACGCTCGATGCGGTTTTTGCCGCGAAAAGCGTCGGCCACGATGGTGACCCGAAAATGCGTTTCGCCGCCCGGCCGATGGCCGGCGTGGCCGACATGCCGGTGCGATTCATCAATCACGGCGAGGCTTTGCGGCGCGAAGGCCTTGGTCAACTTGTTGGTGATCACATCCTTGACGGCCATCGTTCTTGCCTCGGCGGCTGATCAAGCTCAACCGCACGTTAGGGTCAATTGACGAAAATCGCATCTGTCAAGACTTGAAGATGGTACTTCAAATTTCACATAATGATCGGTCATGAAATTCGATTCCCCCATTTTCGATCGCATCCGGGTGAAGCCCTCGCAGGACCGGCGTTTGCGCGCCGAATGTCCGACTTGCGAGTGGGCGGGCTGCAGCGAAAAGGCAACGCACCGCGCGCCCAAAGGCCGGCTGCGCGAACGGGAATATTGGCGGTTCTGCCTCAATCACGTGCGCGAATACAACCATTCCTACAATTATTTCGCCGGCATGAGCGAGGATGCGGTTTCGCGGTATCAGAAAGATGCCGTGACCGGGCACCGTCCGACCTGGAAAATGGGATTGGGAAAACGTCCCAATGGGACGGATACACATGCCGGATATGACAGCGCGCAAGATCCGTTCGGCATGTTCCGCGAGTTCGGCGGCAACTGGCGCCCGAAATCGGAGCACACGGAGCCGCCGGGCCGCACCGTGCGCAATGCCGAAAGAAAGGCGTTGAGCGTGATGGGACTTGAGCCCGGTGCGACTGCCGCCGACATCAAAGCCAAGTTCAAGATCTTGGTGAAACGCCACCACCCCGATGCCAATGGCGGTGACCGCGCTTGCGAAGATATTTTGCGCGAGATCATTCAGGCTTACAATTATTTGAAATCTGTCGGAAGCCGCTAACCGGGGGCGGTCGATGCGAAGTACAATCGCTCGCATCGCGGTCTCGACAATTCTACTCGTTCTTTGCGTGATGCAGGTCGCGGCGCAGTCCGCTGCCGACCTCTTGCGCAAGCACGGCCTGATCGGAACTCGCGCGATGGATTGCGCGAAGCCGCCCGGCAATGGAAATCCCTATCTGATCTATCGCATCGAACCCGACGGAACCGTGAAGAGCGACCTTGTCGTTACCGGATCGAAAGTCGTTGCTTCCACGACGGTGTTGTCGGTGGAAGAGACCGAGTCCAACATGTTGCGTATCACTCAGACCGCCAGCGCCGATCCCGGCGTTCGGGTCGAATTTGATTTGCGCCTGGAAGGAAATCGTAGCCGGTCGTTCCGTTCGGTCAGCAGCGACGGTCACACGTTCATCGAGGCTGGCCGGATGACCAGCAACAATAAAGAGACCGTCTGGCTGACCAGATGCGGCTCTGGTAGCTGACCCTTCTGCGCGTACCCGCGTTTGTGGGCGGCGGTCGTGCCATGCTTGCCGAAACCGCTCGCAATACTTATCTGAATGCGTGAGATTCCAGCTAATTAGCTATGTGCAGGGCGACTATCGCGGGGCGCCTCATTTCTGCTAGGTTGACCCGGAATCCGAATCTTTACCCGGCAATATATGCGGCCCCCGCGCCGTTCCCGGGGCCACGGAGAAGCAATGGCAACAGCGACCCAGGAAACCGCTCCGCTGCCCGACATGAAGGTGTCGATCCGGCAGCTTTTCGGCTTCGACAGCGATATGGAAGTGCCGGCCTATTCGAAACCCGACGCACACGTGCCGGACGTCGATCCGGATTACCGCTTCGACAAGCCGACCACGCTCGCGATCCTCGCCGGCTTCGCGCACAACCGGCGCGTCATGATCACCGGTTATCACGGAACCGGCAAATCAACGCACGTGGAACAGGTGGCGGCGCGGCTGAACTGGCCATGCGTGCGCGTCAATCTCGACAGCCACATCAGCCGTATCGATCTGATCGGCAAGGACGCCATCGTCATCAAGGACGGCCAGCAGGTGACGGAATTCCGCGACGGCATCCTGCCGTGGGCGCTGCAGAACAATATCGCGCTGTGCTTCGACGAATATGACGCCGGCCGTCCCGACGTGATGTTCGTGATCCAACGCGTGCTCGAGGTTTCGGGCAAGCTCACGCTGCTCGATCAGAACAAGGTGATCCGGCCGCATCCGGCGTTCCGGCTGTTCTCGACTGCGAACACGGTGGGCTTAGGCGATACCACCGGTCTCTATCACGGCACGCAGCAGATCAACCAAGGGCAGATGGACCGCTGGTCGATCGTCACCACGCTCAATTACCTGCCGCACGATAACGAAGTCGAAATCGTGCTGGCCAAGGCCAAGCACTATCGCACCGACGAGGGCCGCGAGATCGTCAACAAGATGGTGCGCGTGGCGGATCTCACGCGTAACGCGTTCGTCAACGGCGACATCTCGACGGTGATGAGCCCGCGCACGGTGATCATCTGGGCGGAGAACGCCGAGATCTTCAAGGATGTCGGCTTCGCGTTCCGGCTCACGTTCTTGAACAAATGCGATGAGCTCGAGCGCTCGATCGTGGCCGAGTTCTATCAACGCTGCTTCGGCGTCGAATTGCCCGAGTCTGCAGTGAACGTGGCCCTGAGTTAAGTTTTGCCCGCGGAGCGGGCCCGCCATGAGCTCGAACATCAAGCCCAAGAATCCGGTCAAGGATTCGCCCACCGAGCCGTTCAAGCGAGCGGTGACCGGTTGCCTGCGCGCGCTTGCGAAGAAGCCGGAGCTTGAGGTGGCGTTCGCGGCCGAGCGGCCGGGCCTGCAAGGCGGCAAGGTGCGGCTGCCGGAGCCGCCGCGCAAGCTTGCGCGCGCCGACGCGGCAATCGTGCGCGGGCACGCGGATTCGATCGCGCTGAAAATTGCCTGCCATGATCCGAGCGTGCACCGTCGGCTGGTTCCGGCCGGTCAGCAGGCGCGTGCGGTGTTCGATGCGGTCGAGCAGGCGCGTGTCGAGGCGATCGGGGCGCGGCGTATGCAAGGCGTCGCGAAAAACCTGGCCGCCATGCTCGACGATCGATTCCATCGCGGCAAGTTCGACGAGATCACCGATCGCGCCGATGCGCCGATCGAAGACGCGGTCGCCCTGCTGGTGCGCGAGCGGTTGACCGGTCAGGCCCCGCCGCCGGCGGCAAAGAAACTCGTCGACCTGTGGCGGCCGTTCATCGAGGACCGCGCCAGCCGCGGGCTCGACCGGCTCGAACGGCTGGTGGACGACCAGCGGCGATTTGGCGACGCGGTGCATGATCTGCTCGAAGCGCTTGACATGGGCGAAGACCGCAGCAATTCCGACGACGAGGAAGAGGGCGAGGAGGGCGATCAGGAACGCCGCAAGGACGAAAAAGGCGAAAAGGGCGAGAACTCGGATTCGGCCGACAAGGAGCGCATGAGTCTGGAGGAGACGGATGCCACGGCTGACGCGGCGGAAAGCTCCGAGGAGGCAGTCGATGCGCCGAGCACCGACATGGCCGACGATGCCGAAATGGGCGAAGCCGAAACCGCGGCCGAGCCGTGGCGGCCACGCCATCATCCGAACGAGCCGCGCGGCCCGGACTACAAGCCTTTCACCATACGGTTCGACGAGACCATCGAGGCGGAGGAGTTGTGCGAGCCGGAAGAGCTCGATCGCCTGCGGAGCTATCTCGACAAGCAGCTTTCGCACCTGCAAGGCGTCGTCGCGCGACTCGCCAACCGGCTGCAGCGCCGCCTCATGGCGCAGCAGAACCGCGCCTGGGAATTCGACCTGGAGGAGGGGATGCTCGATCCGGCGCGGCTGTCGCGCATCATCATCGATCCGTTGCATCCACTCTCGTTCAAGCGCGAGAAGGACACCAATTTCCGCGACACCGTGGTGACGCTGCTGCTCGACAACTCGGGCTCGATGCGCGGACGTCCGATCACCGTGGCGGCGACCTGCGCCGACATCCTGGCGCGCACGCTCGAGCGCTGCGGCGTGAAAGTCGAGATTCTGGGCTTCACGACGCGGGCGTGGAAGGGTGGGCAGGCGCGCGAGGCGTGGCTTGCCGCGGGCAAAAATCCCAATCCCGGGCGGCTCAACGATCTGCGCCACATCATCTACAAGGCCGCGGACGCGCCGTGGCGGCGCGCGCGCAAGAATCTCGGTTTGATGATGCGCGAGGGCCTGCTGAAGGAAAATATCGACGGCGAGGCGCTCGATTGGGCGCACAAGCGGCTGCTGGTTCGACCGGAGCAGCGGAAGATCCTGATGATGATCTCGGACGGCGCGCCGGTCGACGATTCGACGTTATCGGTCAATCCCGGCAATTATCTCGAGCGCCACCTGCGCTGGGTGATCGAGGACATCGAGACCCGCTCGCCGGTCGAGCTGATCGCCATCGGCATCGGCCACGATGTCACGCGCTACTACCGGCGTGCGGTCACAATCGTGGATGCGGAAGAGCTCGGCGGAGTCATGACCGAGAAACTTGCAGAGCTGTTTGAGGAACACGCGGCGGTGGAGCCGCGTCAGCCCGTGCGTACGATGCGTAAGTTGCACTCTTGAGCGGCTTGAACGCGGCAATCCAATGGCAATGGCCTTGAGACATTCCGTCACCACTGGGTGTGTCGCTTTTTTCCTTGCGTTGGTTCCGGCTGCGGCGCAGGCGCCGTCGGTCGCGGATTTTATTCAACGAATCGACGTCCAGTCCGAAGTGATCGAAGGATTCGATCCGCGCGATGCCTCGCGCATGCGTTTTGGCGCGCTGGAATTTCGCGGCGGCCTAGTGCTGCATTCGTCGAACCGGAATTTCGGCGGGCTCTCGGCCCTTCGCGTTTCACCGGACGGCTCGCAGTTTCTGTCGCTGAGCGACAAGGGCCGCTGGTTTCGCGGACGCATCGTTTATCAAGGCACGCATCCGGTCGGATTGGCGGATGTCGAGACGGCGCCGATGCTGGGCACGGATGGTCGGCCGCTTGCCGCGCGCGGCTGGTACGACACCGAGTCGCTCGCGGAAGACAACGGCACGCTCTATGTCGGCATCGAGCGCGTCAACCAGATCGTCCGATTCGACTATGGCAAGGACGGTTTGATGGCGCGCGGCCGCCCGATCGCATTGCCGCCCGACGTGCGGCGGTTGCCGCACAACAAGGGCCTGGAGTGTCTGACGGTGCCGCCGAAAGGGCAGCCACTCGCCGGCACGCTGATCGCGATCTCCGAGCGCGGCCTCGACGCGCAGGGCAATCTTCGCGCCTTTCTGATCAACGGAACGAATTTCGGCGCCTTTGCGGTGCGGCGCAAGGACGATTTCGATGTGAGCGATTGCACGACCACGCCGCGCGGGGACCTGCTTATTCTGGAGCGCCGGTTCACATGGACGGCCGGGGTCGCCTTGCGCATTCGCCGCGTGCCGCTGTCGCAGGTGAAACCAGGCGCGCTGATCGATGGGCCGGAGCTGATCTTCGCCGACATGGGTTACCAGGTCGACAACATGGAAGGCATCGCGGTGCATCGAGCGCCCAACGGCGAGCTTGTGCTCACACTCATCTCCGACGATAATTTTTCTCCGATCCAACGCAACCTGCTGCTGCAGTTCACGTTGGTCGGAGAATGACGGCGTTGCTCGTTGTTATGAGCCGACGACGCCGGTTTGCTTCTTCTTTATCTCGCGTTTGATCTCGCGCATCTGCGGCGAAAGCACCGCATCCCTGGTGGAGACCAAATAAGCGTCGAGGCCGCCGCGGTGATCCACCGTCTTGAGCGCATTGGCGGAAACCCGAAGCTTGATCGAACGGCCAAGCGCGTCCGATATCATGGTGACGTTGAGCAGGTTGGGAAGGAACCGCCGCTTGGTCTTGCGGTTGGAATGGCTGACACGGCGCCCGGTTTGCGCCGACTTGCCGGTCAACTCACAACGCCGAGACATGGGATTAATTCCTTCGGTTCGCTTCAATGCCGTTACGGCACTGGAATAACACGTTCCGTAATGCGCCGGACGTATAGTTGAGGGGGTTGAGGCCCGTCAAGTTCAGGAAATGAGCCGATTTGGCCGACCGGGGGGCGCCGACCGACCATATAAACGACTTATTCGGCTGCAGAATGCGGCCAGTCGGTCACATCGGAATGATCCGATCGCGTCTCGACGAAGCGGCAAATGTTCTTGGCACATGTAGGGTGCAGGTTGGTTGGTCGATCAGCCGCTTCCGCCCTGAGCCATCCAAAGAGGATCGCGGCCGTGCCGTCCTTCCAGCCAGTGTTTAAAATCTTCCTGCTGGCCATTTTGTGCGCGTCGGCGGGCGGTGGCGATGCGCTGGCGCAGGGCAAACTCGACGCCAGCTATGTGGCATCGCTTGCCGGCATTCCGGTGGGAACCGGCCGCTGGATGGTGGACATCGGAGACGACAAATATTCCGCGATTGCGACCGGCGGGACCACCGGGCTGTTGCGTGTTTTCGCTGCGGGCGAAGGCACGAGCGTCGCGCGCGGCGCGATGATCAAAGGCACGCCGGTACCCGGAAGCTTCAACGCAACGATCACTTTCGACAAATACACCGAAGAGTTCCGCATGGGGCTCAACGGTAATCTCGTGACGGATGTCTCGATTACGCCGCCGCCACCGCCCAACCCCGACCGCATACCGCTGACCGATGCGCATCGCCAAGGTGTCGCCGATCCGATGACGGCGACGCTGATGCGTGTGCCCGGAAACGGCAACCTGATGTCGCCGGAGGCCTGCAAGCGCACGCTCGCCGTATACGACGGCCGCATGCGCTACGACCTTCAGCTCGACTATAAGCGTGTGGACCAGGTCAGCACGAACAAGGGCTATTCGGGCTCCTCGGTCGTGTGCGCAATGACTTACGTTCCGATCGCCGGGCACAACCCGCAGCGTACGGCAATCAAGTATCTGGTCGCGTCACGCAACATGGAACTGTGGCTGGCGCCGATTGCCGGAACACGCCTGGTGGTACCGTTTCGCGTGTCGGTGCCGACACCGTTCGGGGTCGGCATCGTGCAGGCCACGGAGTTCGTGACGGCCGCGCAGCCGCCTCACGCCGCGACGGCGAGTTCAAAATCGCCCTAGCCGGCTGGTTATGCACTGATGCCTGTGGTTATCCACAATAGTGGAAAGCTTTTCCACGTTGACTCTTCAGCGGAACCTCATCTCGTGAGGCCTTAACGTTTTCAGCCGATTAGATGCGCGGTTTTACGCTGTAAAATACTTGATGTTGTGGAGCGATGCGTTGAACGCGCCAGATATCGCAGTGAACAAACTCCGACAGCTTGCGAGTCAGCGATTCGGCCGCGTTTCGTTCCAGACTCGTTCGCAAGCTTAAGCTACGGCAGGAATTGCGTAACATTGTGGTACAGAATTCCCGCCTGACGGGCGAATCCGCCGTGATGTGGCTCCAGAGTTCAATGAAAGCCTGCGATGAACCGTCAGCCCAGCGGCTCGTGCCAGTCCGGCAATTGAAAATCCTTATCCTCGGCGGCTACGGCACCTTCGGTGGGCGCCTCGTGCGGCTGCTCGCCGACGATCAGCGGTTCACATTGGTCATTGCGGGGCGATCGCAGGAGCGGGCGGAGGACTTTTGCGCGGGTCTCAACTGCCAGGCGACGTTGGCGGCTTGCGCGTTCGATCGCGACGCCGATATGGAGGTCCAACTCGGCGCGATCAAACCGGACATCGTGGTGGACGCCAGCGGGCCGTTTCAATCCTACGGCAACAATCCTTATCGCCTGGCGGCGGCGGCAGTTGCGCTGAAGCTTCACTATCTTGACCTCAGCGACGGTTCCGATTTCGTGAAAGGCATTGCCAAGTTCGACCGTGCGGCACGCGAGGCGGCGGTTTTTGTCCTGTCGGGCGTGAGCAGCGTGCCGGTGCTGACGGCGGCGGCGGTTCGGCATCTCTCGCTCGGATTTCCACCGATCAAAGCGATCAGCGCCGGCATCGCGCCATCGCCCTATGCGCGCGTCGGCTTGAGCGTGACACGCGCGATCGCTGGCTATGCGGGCAAGCCGGTTTCGTTGCTCCGAAACGGCAAACCCTTTGTCGGCCACGCGCTCACCGAGACGCGACGATATACCATCGCGCCGCCGGGCCGCGTGGGACTGAAAAGCAGACGCTTTTCGCTCGTCGACGTGCCCGATCTTGCGTTGCTGCCCGAGCTGTGGCCGACGCTGAGTTCCGTCTGGTTTGGGGCAGGGCTGATGCCTGACATCCTCCATCGCATACTCAATGGACTGGCTTGGCTTGTGAGGTGGAAAATCCTGGCGTCGCTGACGCCGCTCGCCCCCTTCATGCACCGCGTGAATGGCCTGCTGCGGTGGGGCGAGGATCGCGGCGGCATGTTCGTCGGCATTATTGGCGTGCGCGATGACGGCACGTCCGTCAGGCGCTCGTGGCATCTCGTGGCCGAAGGCGACGATGGTCCTTTCATCCCGTCGATGCCGGCAGCGGCGATCATCCGGCATTGCCTCAATGGCCGCTTTCCCGCGTTTGGTGCGCGGCCGGCCGTCAACGAGCTTGAATTGTACGACTATGCGCCGCTGTTTGCCGGACGGCGGATCGCGACGGGCTGCCGGGAGGTCGCACCGGAAACACAAGCCCGGCCGCTCTATCGCCGTCTGCTCGAGGATGCGTGGGACACCTTGCCCGAGCCGATACGGCAGATGCACGATTTGACGGACTGCCTCGTTGCCAAGGGCAGCGCGAGAGTCCAGCGCGGCCGCCGACTATTGGCGCGCCTCATCGCCGGCATGGTCGGCTTTCCGCAAACCGGAAGCGATGTTCCGGTCGAGGTCGGTTTTGAAGCGCGGCTAGGTTGCGAGCATTGGCGGCGCATATTCAACAGCCGATCGTTCTCGAGCACGCAGGAAGCCGGCCGCGGGCGTTTCGAGCACCTCCTGTGCGAACGGTTCGGCCCGCTGGTTTTTGGCATGGCGCTGGCGATCGAGGGCGGCCGCATGCGACTGGTGCTGCGGCGATGGACATTTCTCGGCGTTCCGATGCCGGTTGCATGGGCGCCATTCGGGAATATCTATGAGGAGGTCGACAACGGGCGGTTCTGTTTTCATGTGGAGATCCGGCATCCGCTGACCGGCCTGATCGTCGAATATCGCGGGTGGCTCGTGCCACAGATGCCGGCTTCCGATAATGCTCGACAAACGCCACCCAATCCTGCTTTGGTCCGGCTCGGTGTAGAGACCACGTGATGCCCCCCTCGTCAGCAATGTCAGCCAGCCGCGACGTTCGCGCGCGCGGTGCCGGCGTCACCGCCGTTCTGGGTCCGACCAATACCGGCAAAACGCATCTCGCGATCGAGCGCATGCTCGCGCATTCCTCCGGCATGATCGGATTGCCGCTGCGGCTGCTTGCGCGCGAGGTCTACAACAAGGTGATCGACCGGGTAGGTGCGGAGAACGCCGCGCTGATCACCGGCGAGGAAAAGATCAAGCCGCCGAACCCGCGCTATTGGGTCGCGACGGTGGAAGCCATGCCGCGCGACCTCGATCTGGCGTTCGTGGCCATCGACGAGGTGCAACTCGGAGCGGATTTCGAGCGCGGGCACGTCTTCACCGACCGCATGCTCAATCGCCGCGGGCGCGAGGAGACTCTGGTGCTCGGGGCCGCCACGGTGCGGCCGATGGTGGAAAAGCTGTTACGCGGGGCGAATATCGTAAGCCGGCCGCGGCTGTCCACGCTGATCCACGCCGGAGACAAGAAGCTCACGCGGCTCCCGCGACGCAGCGCGATCGTCGCGTTCTCGGCCGAGGAAGTCTACGCCATCGCCGAATTGATCCGCCGCCAGCACGGCGGCGCCGCCGTGGTGCTGGGTGCACTCAGCCCACGCACACGCAATGCGCAAGTCGCGCTCTATCAGTCCGGCGATCTCGATTATCTCATCGCGACGGATGCCATCGGGATGGGGCTCAATCTCGACGTCGATCACGTTGCGTTTGCATCCGACCGCAAATTCGACGGCTACCAGTTCCGCCGCCTCAATCCGGCAGAGCTTGCGCAAATCGCCGGGCGCGCCGGGCGGGCCACGCGTGACGGCACATTCGGTACCACGGGACGCTGCCCACCTTTCGAGGACGAACTGGTGCGCGCGCTGGAAAATCATTCATTCGAGCCGCTGCAACTTCTGCAATGGCGCAACACCGATCTTGATTTTATGTCGATCGGCGCGCTGCAGGCCTCGCTTGCGACGGTGCCGAACGAGAGCGGCCTGACGCGCGCGCCCATCGCGGAAGATATTCTTGTGCTGGAACACGCGGCGCGCGACGACGAAATTCGTGACATCGCCGTGACGCCGAACGCCATCGAGCGGTTGTGGGAGGTGTGCCAAGTCCCGGATTATCGTAAAATTGCACCCGCCACGCATACCGAACTCGTGGTTACCCTCTATGGATTCCTGATGCGGGAGGGTAGAATTCCGGTCGACTGGTTCTCCCGCCAGGTCGCCGAGGCCGACCATACCCATGGCGACATCGATACGCTCTCGAACCGAATAGCGCATGTACGAACGTGGACTTTCGTGGCGAACCGCCCGGATTGGCTGGGAGATCCGGAGCATTGGCAGGTGGTCACGCGCGCGGTGGAGGACAAGCTTTCCGATGCCTTGCACGAACGGCTCATCGAACGTTTCGTCGATCGCCGTACCAGCGTGTTGATGCGACGGTTGCGTGAGAACACGATGCTGAACACCGAGATCAAGAAAACCGGCGAGGTCATGACCGAGGGTCATGTGATCGGCCGGCTGGAAGGATTCAGCTTTACGGCGGACAGCGCAGCCGAAGGGTCGGAAGCCAAGGCACTGCAGGCGGCCGCGCGCAGCGCGCTCGCGGGCGAGATCGATGCGCGGGCGCGGCGCCTGTCGCAGGCACCCGATCGTGATTTCATCCTCGCGATGGACGGCACGCTGCGCTGGACCGGCGAGGCGGTGGCAAAACTGGCGGCCGGCGACGACGTGTTGCGGCCGCGGTTGCGTATCATCGCTGACGAGCAGCTCACCGGCGCGCCGCGCGACGCGGTGCAGACGCGACTCGATCTGTGGCTCAAGACCCATGTGGAGCGGCTGCTCGGACCGCTGTTCGAGCTGACGCTCGCCGAGGACGTCACCGGCATCGCGCGCGGAATAGCGTTCCAACTCGTCGAAGCGCTCGGCGTGCTCGAACGGCAAAAGGTGGCCGAGGACGTCAAAGGGCTCGATCAGCCGGCGCGCGCGACGTTGCGCAAGCATGGCGTGCGCTTCGGCGCCTATCACATTTACGTTCCGGCCTTGCTCAAGCCGGCGCCGCGGGCGCTCGCGGTGCAGCTGTGGGCGCTCAAGCACGGCGGGCCCGAGCATGGGCTGGAGAATCTGCAGCACCTGGCCGCGAGCGGACGCACGTCGATTCCGGTCGACGAGAAAATGCCGAAGCTACTCTACCAGACATCCGGCTATCGCGTGTGCGGTGCACGTGCGATCCGCGTCGACATTCTGGAGCGGCTCGCGGATCTGATCCGGCCGGCGCTGGCTTGGCGCGGGGGATTGAGCGGCAACAAACCCGCGGGCGCGATTGACGGAAGGGCGTTCACGGTGACCGGCGCGATGACGTCGCTCACCGGCGCATCGGGCGAGGATTTCGCCTCGGTACTGCGCGCGCTCGGCTATCGCATGGAGCGGCGACCGAAGCCGGCCATGGCTGAACCGACCGCGACAGCGACGCCGGTCTCGACCGAGAGTGCGGTCGCGGCGGACGCAACGCCGCCGGTCGCCGTTGAGGCGCCGACGCTGGTAGAGGGCGCGGAAGCGGAGAACCCGGCAAGCGTGCAAGCGCAGCCGGCGATCAATCTTATTCCGGTCCCCGAGTATTTTCCCGCGGCGGCGGAAAGCGCGCCGTCGGCTCTGGCCGAAGCCGCGCCCGCGCCGGACATCGCGGCGCATTCAGCCGCCGCAAACGCGGAGACGTCCGTTGAAGCTCCGGTTGCAGCTGCGGCTCCGGCAGCGGCCGAACCGGAGATGATCGAGGTTTGGCGAATCGCGCGCCCGGATGGGCCGCGGCGTAAGCGAGAAGACGGCAAACGTTCGCCGCGGCGGCGCGAGCAGCAAGCGGCGAAACCGGAAGCGCAAGCCGGAGGTGAAGCACGGGCGGCGGCCGAAGCCGCTGCGGCGTCACCAGCGCCGGCCGAGGCGCGACGCGAAGAGCGCAAGCCGCGGCGTCCTCAATTCGGGCGCGATCGCGATCAGGTTGGCGAGCGCGAACGCAATGAAAGGCATGGACGCCCGCGTCCCAAAAAGCCGGAGCGCGGCGAACGCGATGAGCGTCAGGATGCCGAGCCGCGCGAGCGTTTCGGCCGCCGCCGTGACCGACGCGATCGCGACGATGATAATCGCTCTCCCCGCACATGGTCATCGGAGGATCGCGGCAAGGGGCCGGATCCGAACTCGCCGTTCGCAAAACTGCTGGCGCTCAAGGAGCAGCTGGAAACCGGCTCAAAGGAGCGGCGCTAGACCATGATCAATCATGGTCCTAATTTTTGTTCGAACATGATTGAAAGCCGGCTCCCGCTTTTCGGGATCATGTCTTAAGGGCGCCTGGACCTTGGACCGTCAACGCATAGATAAATGGCTGTGGCACGCGCGCGTGGTGCGGACGCGCACGAATGCCGCGGCGCTGGCAAGCGCGGGGCGTGTCCGGGTGAATGGGGTTCGGATCCAGGCGGCAAGCCGCGCCGTGCGTGCAGGCGACGTGATCACAATCGCGCTCGACAGCAACGTGCGTGTGCTGAAGGTGGTGCAATTCGTCGCGCAACGCGGTTCGTCGGACGCGGCGCGCAGGCTGTACGAGGAATTGGTGCCGCCCGAGGATCGCGCGACGGCAATTCTTCGATCTCTTGCGAAGCCAGCATCCATGCGGTAGGCAGCCGCAGGTCAGGACCGGCCCGGGCCGGAGCAGCGAATGACTTATGTCGTCAACGATAATTGTATTAAGTGCAAATACATGGACTGCGTCGAAGTCTGTCCGGTGGACTGTTTCTATGAAGGCCAGAACATGCTGGTCATCCACCCCGACGAGTGCATCGACTGCGGCGTGTGCGAACCGGAGTGCCCAGTCGAGGCGATCAAGCCGGACACCGAACCGGGCCTGGAACAGTGGCTGGCGCTGAATGCCGAATACGCCAAAACCTGGCCAAATATCACGGTTAAAAAGGAGCCCCCGGCCGATGCCAAGGAATGGGAAGGCGTGCCGGATAAATTCAAAAAGTTCTTTTCACCGGAACCGGGTAGTGGGGACTAACTGGGATTTTAACCAATATTAACGATTTTATCTGGGGGAACTACATAACGGTCCATTTATCATGGGTTAAGGCATTGATTTTTGCGGAAAATGTGATATATAGTGTGTCCCATGATACTTGGATGACACCCGAGTTCGCTCCCCGTGGGGAGCTTATTTTTTCGGGGTCCAACAAGAAAATCCGGGACTGGGGCGTGGTACGGCACACGCATTAGCGGTGATAGGGAAAATGCGCCAAAAGACAAGAAAATCCGCCGGATCGGTCCGGCGGGGTAAAAAGGGCTCAACCGGCGTCAGCCGGAGGGGCTCACATGCGGTACGCGGCAATGCGCGGCACGGGGCTACCGTCGCCAAGGCGCATAAGCCTGAGCAAGGAGCAGTCCCTGGAATGACCGCCAAAAAGGCTACCCAGCGCCAAGGCTTCAAGACCAACGAGTTCATCGTCTACCCCTCCCACGGGGTCGGCCAGATCGTCGCCATCGAGGAGCAGGAGGTGGCGGGGCTCAAGCTCGAGCTGTTCGTCATCAACTTCGTCAAGGACAAGATGACCCTGCGGGTGCCCACTGCGAAAATCGCCAGTGTCGGCATGCGCAAGCTCGCCGAGGGCCCGCTGGTCAAGCGTGCGCTCGAAACGCTCAAGGGCCGCGCGCGGATCAAACGCACGATGTGGTCGCGGCGCGCGCAGGAATACGAGGCCAAGATCAACTCCGGCGACATCGTGGCGATCGCTGAAGTGGTGCGCGACCTCTACCGCTCGGAGACGCAGCCCGAGCAGTCGTACAGCGAGCGGCAGCTTTATGAAGCCGCGCTCGACCGGCTGTCGCGCGAAATCTCCGCCGTGCAGCACGTGACCGAAACCGAAGCGGTGAAGGAAATCGAAGCCGCGCTCGCCAAGGGTCCGCGCCGCGGTCCGGCGAAGACCGGTGAAGAGCCGGCCGAAGTGGTCGAGGAAGAGGCGGCAGCGTAAGGCGCTCCGCGCAACCGACGAAAAAATACCGAGGCCCGGTCGCGAGACCGGGCCTTTTGGTTTTTCGGAGCGAAGCTCAGCGCGCACCACAAAAAAACGCGAGACATTTGGTTTTCTGGATTCCCGCTTGGGCGGGAGTGAACGGATGCGAATTTCAAACCGCCACGGCGGTGGCGTCGTAGGCGTAAAGCCATTCCATGCGCTCGCGCACGCGCTCCTGCTGCCATTCGCGCGCGACTTCGATGCCGACCGCCTTGGGATCGGCGAGCGCGGGGCTGAACGCCGAGCGGCGGTTCTCGTGGGATTTGCGCACGACGGCGGCGGTGCGTTCACGGCGGATGTCCTCGTAGCGGCCGAACGCGGCGGCGGGGTCGGCAAAATGTTTCGCGAGACACGCGGCGAGGATGTAGCCGTCCTCGATCGCCATGACGCCGCCCTGGCCAAGGAACGGCAGCGTCGGGTGGCAGGCGTCGCCGAGCAGCGTGGCGCGGCCGCGGCTCCAGCGCGCCATCGGGCCGCGCACCATCATGGCCCATTTGTAGGGCGTCTCGATGCTCTCGATGATGGCGTGCACGTCCTCGTGCCAGCCGCGATAGTCGTTGGCGAGCTCGCCTTTGCTGCCCTGCGTGACCCAGGATTCGATCCGCCAGTCGTCGCGCTCGACGAAACTGATGAAGTTCATGATCTCGCCGCGCCGCACCGGATAGTGCAGCACATGGCCATGCGGGCCGAGCCAGTTGGTGCCGATGTTTTGCGCGATGTGGGCGGGAAGCTTGTCCATCGGCGCGAGCCCGCGCCAGGCGATGCAGCCGGCAAACTCCGGGCGGTCGGCGCCGAACAGGCCGGCGCGCACCTTGGAATGGATTCCGTCGGCGCCGATAACATAGGCGGCTCTGACCGTTTCGCCGTTCTTAAAAGAGATGTCGACGTGATCGCGCTCGGAGGCGATGGCGGCGCAGCGCCGGCCGAGCTTGATCGCATCGGGTTTCTCGGCGCGCACGGCTTCGGCAAGCAGGCCGTGCAGATCGCCCCGGTGCAGCATGACGTGCGGCGTGCCATAGCGTTCGGCGGTTTTCGCGCCGAGGTCGAACCAGTTCCAGGTTTCGCCCGTGCTCCAATGGCGGATGACGCGGCGCGCGGGCAGCACCTGCACGCGCTTGAGCGCTTGCTCAAGACCGAGCGCGTAGAGCACGCGCGTGCCGTTGGAGCTGATCTGGATGCCGGCGCCGACTTCTTTCAGCTCCGGCGCCTGTTCGTGGATCTCGGCAGCGAGGCCGCGCTTGAGCATGGCGAGCGCCGCCGCGAGGCCGCCGATGCCGCCGCCGATGATGACGATGTTGTCGGAGGATGACATCGGCGTGCTGCGACGCGGCTCAGTCGCTTTTCGCGCCGGACGATTTCACGATCTCGGCCCAGCGCGGCATTTCGTCGGCGATGAATTTCGAGAAGTCTTGCGGCGAGCCGATTTTCGCCTCGAAGCCGAGCTTCTTCATGCTCTCCTTCACTTCCGGCGAGCGCAGCGTTTCGTTGATGGCGGAATTGAGCTTGCCGACGATCTCGGGCGACGTGCCTGCCGGCGCCAGCATGCCGGCCCAGAAATCGAGCGTGAGACTCGGCAATTTGGCTTCGATCATCGTGGGCACGTCCGGCAAATCGGGGCTGCGATCAGGGCTGGTGATGGCGATCGCGCGTAATTTGCCTTCGCGGATCAGCGGCAAGGTCGTGGCCGGCGTGGGCAGCAGCATCTGCAGCCGGCCGCCGAGGAAGTCGGGCATGGCGGCGGCGCCGCCCTTATAGGGCACGCTCAGGATGTCGGCGCCGGTGAGGACTTTGAAACGTTCGCCTACGAGTTGCGACGCCGTGCCTTGCGCGAAGCCGAAGCTGACCTTGCCGGGATTGGCCTTGGTATAGGCGACGAATTCGGCGACGTTTTTCGCCGGCAGGCTCGGATGGATCGCGAGGAGCCATGGCGCGGTCGTGACCGTCGCGATCGGCGCGAAATCCTTGCGTGGATCGTAGTCCAGCTTCTTGTTGAGCGCCGGATCGATCACCAACGCGGAACTCACGAACAGCAGCGTATAGCCGTCCGGCTCGGCGGTCGCGACCGCCTTGGTTCCGATGGTGGTGCCGCCGCCGGGCTTGTTTTCGACGACGAGGGGCTGTCCGAGCCGCGGTCGCAGATGCTGCGTCAACAGCCGCGCCATCACGTCGTTCGGCGAGCCGGGCGTAAACGGCACGACGACCTTGATCACGCGTGACGGATATTGGTCGGCAAGCGCAGGCGCGCAAACGCCAACGAGAGGGGCTGCGCTCGCAGCAAAGAGTGCGATGGCGGCTGCGACTGTTCGTCTGGTCGGCATGACCCTGCGATTGCCGCGAGCTCTAGTTCTTCGGTTTGAAATTGATCGCCTTGACGGTGGCGGCGATTTTGGCGCGTTGCTCGTCAATCGCATCGGCGAATTCCTTCGGCCCGCCGATGTTGATGGCCTGTGCGGTGGCCCGCAGCCGGTCGCCGATGACGCCGTCGGCGGTCACGGCCTTGAAGTCGGCCGCGATCTTCTCCTTCAGCTCGTTCGACATGGTCTTCAGGCCGAACAGGCCGACGAGCCCTTCGACCTCGAGCGACGGATAGCCGCTCTCGCGCGCGGTCGGGATGTTCGGAAACGCGGGCGCGCGCGTCTTGTTGTTCACGATCAGCGGCCTGATCCGACCGGCCTGGATTTGCGGCTGCACGATCGCATACGACGACATCACGACCTGGATGCGGCCTTCGCCGAGATCGGTCGGCGCTACGTTGATGTCCTTATACGGCACCTGCACGATGTCGAGCTTCTCCTCGTGCTCATAACCCCAGAAGGTGAATTCGGTGATGCCTTGCACGAGACCGGCATTAAACTTTCCGGGCGCGGCGCGCGCGGCTTCGGTGAACTCTTTCATGCTCTTGTAGGGGGTGTCTTGCTTGACGGCGAGCGCCAGGATCGTGTTGGAGACGCGGACGATCGGAATAAGATCGGCCGGATTATAGGGAAGCTTGGTGTAATTGAACGGATGCACGGTGAAATTGCCGGCCGGGCCGAACAGCAGCACGTGATCGTCATTGGCGCCAAGGAACGCCTGTATGGCGACGATGCTGTCGCCGCCGGGACGATTCTCGATCACAACGGGCTGGCCCCACTTGGCCTGCAGTTTTTCGGCGAAGAGCCGCGCGCCGATGTCGGCGCCGGCACCGGGACCGAACGGGACGATGAATTTGACCGGGTGGGTCGGCCAATTCTCGGCCTGCGAAGGAGCCGAAGTGGCCAGCAGTCCGAGCGTCGCCAGAACTCCGACGACAACAATTGCCCCAGCTTTCATCACGCGCATGATTTCCTCCCGGTTTTGCGGTCTTTGCTTATCTTAAGCCGTTCGGTCCGCGAATCGAAAGGGGATGCTCACGGCTTCGTCTTGGCTGGGGTTGCCTGGGCGATGGCTTTGACGCGGGCGTGCTGGTCGGCAAGCATTGCAACAAAATCTGCGGTTGTGCCGACGCGAATGACTTGGCCGAGCGCTGTGAGCCTTTCGGCGGGCATCAATGGGGCGACGGCGCGCACATCGCCGGCGATGCGGTCGCGCAAGGCTACCGGCATATCGCGCCAGCCAAAAAATCCCTGAAAACCCTCGGCCAGAGCGTCGGGAAATCCCGCTTCCATCACGGTCGGTACCTGCGGCGCGGCGGTCGAGCGCTGGCGGGCGGTGACCGCGAGAATTTTGGCCTTGCCGGATTGCGCGAGCGGAATGAGCGGCAGCAAGCCGGTCGCAACGGCGGTAATGCGGCCCTCGGCCAAGTCTTGCAGGGCCGGATTGAAGTCGCGATAGGCGACCTGCACCATATCGAGCTTGCCGCCCTTGATGAAGCCGTTGAAGCCGAATTGCGGCATGCCGGGCGTCGCTGCCCAGTTCAATTTGCCCGGCTCGGCGCGCGCCCGTTCGGCAAGTTCGGCGAGCGAGGCGATGTTGAAAGAGGCGGAAGCGGCGATGGCAATAAAGGAATCCGAGGCGGAGACGATGGGAACCAGATCGCGCTCCGGATCATAGGGCAGTTTGTCGTTGAGCACCGGATTGATGGTGACGGGGCCGCCGAACGAAAACAAAAGCGTGTGGTCATCGTGCGCGCTGACGAAAGCGCTCACCGCAACAAGCGCGTCGGGACCGGGGCGGTTCTCGACGACGACAGGCTTGCCCCAACGCTGCGAAAGTTTCTCGGCATAGAGGCGCGCCGTGACATCGGTTGCGGTGCCAGGCGAGAGCGGAACGATCAGCTTGACAGTGCGTTGCGGCCAATCGGTTTGCGCCGATAACGGGACGACGGATGCAGCGAGGATGATTCCGAGACTGATGGCGCGAACCGCAGCCTTAAGGATCGTCAGAGTCATGACACTCCTGCATCGCAGAACGGCAGTCTATCCCGTGCGCCTGCGGTTATTCCACCACGATCTTGACGAGGTCGCCCGGCTTCACCTTGTCACCGGTAGCGAGGCCGTTGAGCACGCGAAAGCGTTCGATGGCGCGGTCCTTGATCGCCATGCGACGCGCCAGACTTTCGACCGTATTGCCGGCCGCCACTCTGACCACCTTGATGCGAAATGGCTTAACCGATGCGGCTTCGGCGGGGATCAGGCGGCGAAAGGTCGCAATGGATTCGCCGATTGCCCGTTCGGCGGTCTCGGTCGCGTGCTTCGAGGCAAAGATGAAACGGCACATGTCGTCGTCGAAACGTATGATGAAGAGGCGAAACGCCCATTCGTCGTTGGTGGCGGTCGCCGTGGCGGCCGGCAGTCCATTGATGACGGTCTCGGTGATGCTTTTGCCATCGATGTTTTCGAGCCAGCTGGAGTTGAGATAGTCGGTCGGCGCCTGGTTTGGCGCGGCGTGCACGACGTCGAGACGCAGCGCTTGCGTGCCGTTGTCCTTGATGCCGAATACGGCCTGCGCGGTATTGTCGAGGCTGAAGCCTGCCGGCGCAGTGAATGTGAAGCCGAGCTTGGGATGCAGGAAACGCCGGCCGCGCACGATTCCTTCGCTTGGATCATCGCCGTAGACGAGTCCATCCAGCATTTTCAAATATTCATTCTTGTCGCGTTTGCCGGTGCCCGGGCTGGCGTATTGGCGCGCGTTGGCGCGGGCGTTCCTGATGCGGTCGGGCGTGGAAGGGTGCGACGACAGAAAATCCGGCGGACTGGTGTTGGCATTCGCCGTGGTCCTGCCCGCAACATGGGAATTCAGCTCCGCATTGAGCTCCATCGAGGTCAGGAGACGCTGCGCTCCATAGGGATCGAAGCCGGCTCGGGCGGAGATACCGACGCCGATCCCGTCGGCTTCGAATTCCTGCGCGCGCGAGAAAATTGCAAGCGCGACCTTCGAGCGCGCCAGCGCGAGCGCGCCCATTTGCGGATCGCCGAGGAGTTCGGTGTAGACCCGGCTGTAGACCTGCGCCTGTCGCGCCTGATCCTCGCGAAATGCGGCGTGACGCGCGATCACATGCGCCATTTCGTGGGAAAGCACCGAGGCAAGCTCGGAAGAATCGTTGGCGAGCGCGATCAACCCGCGCGTGATGTAAAGCTGGCCGCTGGACAATGCGAAGGCATTGATCGACGGCGAGTTGAGGATGGTTATCTTGTATTTCAGATCAGGCCGCTCGGATGCCGCCACCAGCCGGTCGACGGTTTTCGCCAATAACGCTTCCAGCTGCGGTTGCTCGTAGGCGCCGCCATAGGCGGCGAGGATGCGCGCATGTTCGCGCTGCACCGCCGGCGCCAGTTCCGGCGTCTTTTCCAAATTCGCCGCGGCGACCGGCGGCGGGTCGGCAGCGGGCTGGGCGCTGCAGGCCGCAAGGACGAGCGAGAGCGGCACCAGCAATCGCGCCGTGCGTAGGAATGTGCGAAAAGGTTCGAGCCGCGCGATCGCGAAGGCGATGCCCGTTGCCGTCGTTGTGTCAGTGTTGCTCGGCAAGCTCGATCTGCTCCGGCCGCGTGGCCTCGATCCAGGGCCCGCCGCGCTCTTCGATAAAACCGCGCACGCGGATGCGCCGGCCTGAAAGCTTCTTCAGATCGACGCCGGCACCGGTGAAAGTACGTTCGTTGCGCTTGAGCACGGTTACCGTGAAATCCTCCGCCCAGCGGCGTCCGAAATTCACATAAATGGTGCCTCTGCTCTCGCGTACCGACAACACCCGGCCCTCAACGAGCGCGAACCGGCCGCGCTCGGCCAAGACTTTCGTCGGATTCTCCGCCTGCTGGACGACGTAATATGGATCAGCCCAGAGCCCGAGGCCAGCAGTGCGCGCCGCGTGTTCGTCCGCCAGCAACGCGCTCGCGCAGGACGAGTCGCCGACCTCAGCGGCGACGCGGGCGTGGCCTTGCGCAAGCATGTCCTGCTGCACCGCGCGCTTCTGACCCTCAACGAAGACGTAGGCGACGATGCGACCATAGCGGTCGGCATTGGGCCCGAGGGTTTTCAGCGTCACGTTCTTGCCGTTGAGCAGCGTTTCGAGTGCGGTCTTGGCGGCAAGCCCGGCCTTCGCCGGCGAGCCGGTTTCGCCCGGCAGCGGCATGGATGGAACTTCGATGGCGGCTAGCCGGATTTGCTGGCCATCGTCGAGATGAAAGGTGCGGCCGTCGACGATGCGGCGCACGGTGCCGGTGCCGAGCGTCTCAAGATTGCAAGCCGTTGCAATGTCCGGTCTCGGCTCGGCCCGCACGGCGGCGGCAAACCCGATGGCCGCGAGGATTAGAATCCGCGTCCAAGGGCTGCCGAGAAAACGGATGGATTGGACCATAGGCGTGACTGATCTTTGGCCGCGGCGGAATTACGCTGAATGTTAATGTATCAGTATGATGTCATCGCGGCAGAATTGCGAGACCGGCCAATACGGTTGGCGCGGCAAGCCGATGAAGGCCTGATGCCGGGTAGAAGACCTTCATGGGGATGAAGGCCTATGCGAGTAAACTGCTTGTGATAAACAACAACCACGGTCCCGTAGCTCAGCCGGATAGAGCAGCGGTTTCCTAAACCGAAGGTCGGAGGTTCGAGTCCTCTCGGGACCGCCAACTATATCTTTGAGATTATTCACGTTCGGCTCCAATATTTTTCGGCTTGAGAAAAGGTTTGACACTTTTACCGATCAGGTTTGACAGTTTTTGTGCTGCGTCTGTTCAACTCGGCGTCGAAGGAACGAACAACG
>DATJVR010000077.1:0-19737 GCA_035501735.1 Xanthobacteraceae bacterium
AGCCGGTATCCACGACCGCGATAC
The DNA here is from genome assembly GCA_035501735.1 of Xanthobacteraceae bacterium. Lineage (GTDB taxonomy): Bacteria > Pseudomonadota > Alphaproteobacteria > Rhizobiales > Xanthobacteraceae > PNAI01. The sequence continues at coordinate 25 of DATJVR010000077.1, forward strand.
CCTGTGCGCGGCGCTGTTGCACGACACCATTGAGGATACTCAAACGTCCGTTGAGGAGCTGGTCGAGAGCTTCGGAAATTCGGTGGCGTCATTGGTGCAGGAAGTGAGTGATGATAAAAGCTTGCCGAAAGCCGAGCGCAAATTGCGCAACATCGAACATGCGGCTCATCTGAGCGCGAAGGCTCGCTTAAGCCTCGCGACCCCGGATGCGCTCAGAGTCCGAGATAGGCCCGGCGCACGCGGTCATCGGCCAGCAGGGCCTCGCCGCTGCCCGACAGCGTGATGCGTCCGCTTTCCAGCACATAGGCCCGGCTCGCCAGCTTGAGCGAAACCGCAACATTCTGCTCGACCAGCACGCAGGTCAAACCTTCGCGGTTGAGATCGCGAATGGTCTGCAACACGGCCTGCACCACCGACGGCGCGAGACCGAGCGAGGGCTCGTCGAACATGACAAGCTCGGGCGCGCCCATCAGGCAGCGAGCGATCGCGAGCATCTGCTGCTCGCCGCCGGAGAGCGTGCCGGCCAGCTGACGCCGGCGTTCGACGAGCGTGGGAAACAGCGCAAAGACGCGCGCAAGATTCCGCTCGCGCGCTGCCCGCGCGCGCGGCAGCAGTGCTCCCATCGCCAAATTCTCCGCAACCGTCAGAGTGGGGAAAATCTGCCGCCCCTCGGCAACCTGTCCAATGCCGAGATTGCAGACGCGAAAGCTCGGCCAGCCGCCGATGTCCCGGCCGCGGTAGAGAATGCGGCCGGCGGCCGGGCGATGGATGCCGGCGATGGTGCGGATGAGCGAGGTCTTGCCGGCGCCGTTGGCGCCAACCACGGCGATGATCGCACCCTCGTCGACCTCGAGTGAAATGCCGTCGAGCGCCTGGGCGTCGCCGTGAAACACAGCAAGGTTCTCGATCGTCAGCATCAGGCGACCGCCTCCCCGCCGAGATAGGAATCGATCACCGCGCGTTCGCGCACCACAACCTCCGGCGCGCCCACGGCGATCGCGGCGCCATGATGCAGCACCACGATGTGCTGCGCGAGCGCCATGACCGCGCGCATCACATGCTCGATCAACAAGATGGTCAGCCCGGTTTCGCGGTTGAGGTCGCGCAGTGCCGCGACGATGCGGTCGGTCTCGGTCGGCCGCAAGCCGGCGATCACTTCGTCGAGCAAGAGCAGTTTCGGATCGGTGGCGAGCGCGCGCGCGACTTCGAGACGTTTGCGGTCCGGCAACGTCAAGGCGGAAGCGGGCAGCGTGCGCTTATCGAACAGATCGAGCCGGTGCAGCACGTCGTGGGCGTGTAGGCGCGCGGCGCGCACCTCAGAGCGGCGCAACAACGCGCCGGTCACGACATTATCCTCGACGCTCAAGCCGGGAAACGGCCGCACGATCTGGAAGGTCCGGCCAATGCCGCGGCGGCAAACTTCGTCGGGCGTGTGGCCGTCGATCCGCTCGCCGCCAAACGTAATGGTGCCGCCGTCCGGCTTGAACTCGCCCGCGATCATGTTGAACAACGTCGTCTTGCCCGCGCCGTTGGGACCGATCACGGCGCAGATCACGCCCTGCGGCACCGAGAAGGACACCCGGTCGACGGCCACCAGTCCGCGGAATCGCTTGCTCACAGCGTCGACGGCCAATAGTGGCGTCATCGCTTGCTCTCCTTGATGCGGAGCCTGCGCGCGAGCCACGGCCAGACGCCGTCGGGCAGCAGCATGACCACCAAGAGCAGGCAGACGCCGAAGAACAATTGCCGCAAGCCGGGCACGTCGACGCCGAGCAGCGCCAGCACCTCGCGCAGACCTTCCGCCAAGGTCTCGAGCAGGAACGCGCCGAGCAGGGGACCGAACAGGCTGCCGATGCCGCCGATGATGGGCGCGAGGATGAATTCGATCGAGCGAGAAATATGAAAGATCTGCTCGGGAAACAGGTTGTTGTAGTAAAACGCGTGAAACACGCCGGCAAATGACGTCATAACCGCGGAGATGATGACGGCATACATCTTGTAGCGGAACGTATCGATGCCGGTCGCACGCGCGGCGCGCTCATCCTCGCGGATGGCCTGCCAGAAATACCCGATGCGGCTGTGCAACAGCAGACGGCAGGCGATGAACGCAAGCGCCGTGGCCGCCAGCATGACGTAATAGAACATCGCCGGCGCGCCGCGCAGCAGCCACAGGTCGTTGTGGGCGTATTGCTTGACCGGGAGGAAAAATCCGGCCGACCCGCCCACCCAAGCGAAATGATCGAAGCCGATGCGCGCAAATTCCGCAAATGCGATGGTGAGGATGGCGAAATAGACGCCGGCAACCCCGAAGCGAAAGGCAAGAAATCCCAAGAAGGCGCCGCACGCGGCCGTCACCGGGATCGCCACGAGAAACCCGAGCCATGGTCCAATGCCGAAATGGATGAACAGCGCCGCCGCCGTATAGGCGCCAAGCCCGACATAGAGCGAGTGTCCGAGCGAGAGTTGCCCGGCGAAGCCCATCATGATGTTCCAGGCCTGACCGATGTAGGCAAAATAGAGCACCAGGATCAGCGCGGTGAGCAGGTAGTCGTTGACGACGAGGGGGGCGATCAGCAGGGCCGCCAACAGCGTCGCAAGAAGCAGCAAGGCGCGGCGGGACACGCCCTCGGTGAGCTGCGCCATCATGAGATCTTTCTGCCGAGGATGCCCTGCGGGCGGAACAGCAGCACCAGCACCAGGATCGCAAACGCGAACATGCTTTTCGCGGAAGGTGTGAAAATCAGCCCGGCCATGGCTTCGGTGACGCCGATCAGAACGCCGCCAAGCAGCGACCCCGGCATCGAGCCGAGCCCACCGGTTATGACGATGACGAAAGCCAGCAGCGTATAGACCGGTCCAACCTGCGGCGTCACATCGATGATGAGCACCAGCACGGTACCGGCCGCTCCGACACACGCGGCTCCCAGCCCGAATGTCAGCGCATAGAGCCTATTCACGTCGAGACCGACGGTCAGCGCACCCGCATAATTATCGGCGCAAGCGCGGATAGCGGTGCCGGTGTCGGTGAAGCGAAAAAAGGCGAATAACGCGGTTGCGGCCACGAGAGCAGCAGCTGCGGCATAAAGCTTGGTGGCGTCGATGATGAGCTTGCCGACCTGGAAACTATCGAATGCGTAAGATGTCTGTACGCTATGCGCATCCGGCCCAAATATGATCAGCAGGGTATTGACGATGATGATCGCGAGGGCAATCAACAGCAGAAATTGGGTGTGTTCCGGGCGCGTAATGAAGGCGTTGATCACTCCGGCTTGCAGAGCGTAGCCGAGCGCGAACAGCACCATCGCGATCGGCACGAGCATGATCAACGGATCGAGTTTGAACGCCGAAAACAGCACCACCGCGATATACATGGCGATGGTCATCAGCTCGCCGTGAGCGAAGTTTACGACACGCACCACGCCGAAGATCACCGACAGTCCAAGCGCCATCAAGCCGTAAACCAGCCCGGTCAATATCCCGCTGACGGCGACATTGAGATAGATTTCTGCCGGCACCGCTCGATCCCGTGACGCCATGCTCCGGCCGCGCTCCGGCGGCCGGAGCAAGCTCATTTATGCGCCGTTCAACCGCGCTTGTCGTAAGGTTTCATCGGCAACTCGGGTTTGGCATTGGCCGCCACCTTGGGCGCGACCGTGACGAGCTTGCCGCCACGGTTCTGAATCGCGGAGTCCTTGAGTTTGTCGTTCTGGCCCTTTTCGTTGAACTGGATGCCGGCGCCCGGACTGACGTTATTGGTGATATTGGTCTTGCGGATGGCATCAGCGAGCGCCTTCGGGTCGGCCGAGCCGGCGCGCTTGTAGGCGTCGGCAGCGACCAGCAGCGCTTCGAACGTGTAGACGTGGTTGGTGTTGAGATTGATGTCGGGATAGGCCTTCGCCAGCGCGGCCTCGAGCTTCTTGCTCATCGGCTTGTTCGGATCGTACCAGGGAACGAAGCTGATCGGGCCGTCAGAGAGTTTGCCGAGGGTCTTGAAATACTGATCCTCGTACCAGCCCGGGCCCATGCTCAAGATCGCCATCGGCGACCAGCGCTGCTTGACCAATTCGCGCGTGATCAGGATCGCATCGTTGAGCCGGCTCACCACCAGCAGCGCGTCGGCGCCGGTGGCCTTGGCTTTTGACACTTCGACCGAAAGGTCACGTGCGGCCGGGTCATAGGCGATCGTCTCGGCGATCGTGTATGGCATGTTGAATTTCGGCATGACGGCCCCGATGCCACCCTTCATCGCGGTACCGAAGGTGTCGTTGACGTGCATGAACACCACCGACTTCGGCGCTGAGCCGGTTGCTTCGAAAATTTCCTTTTGATTTACAAAGGCGTCGGCCAGGATTGTTCCCGCGACTGGAAAATTGCGGAACACGAACTTGTAGCCCTGCTCGGTGATCGGCGGAGCCGCGGCGATGTTGATGACAAAAGGAATGCCCTTCTGCTCGGCGACCTGGGCGATGGCGCTGCTTTGTCCGGAGTCGAAGGCTCCAACCAATAGCTGCGCACCATCGGCGATCAGTTTCTCTGCGCGCGAGCGTGCCACATCGACGTTGGTCTCGGTGTCGGCGTTCATGATCGAAAGCGCCGGCAACCCTAAGTCCTTGAGAATTCCGGCGGTGATTTCGACGCCGCGCTGGCAGTCCTGACCGATGCCGGCCTGAAAGCCCGAGCGCGGCAGTAGTACGCCGACCTTGAGCGGAGCGCCCTGAGCGCAAATGATATTGAAGGGGGCGCTGCCGGTCAGGAGGGTGGCGCCAAGGCTGGCGGTTACCGTGCGGCGCGTCAGGCGGGCGCCGGCGGCGGACGAATTGCGGTTGATCGTCTTGCGGGTCATTGCTGTCCTCCCTGATCGACCGGCGCCATGGATGGCGGTTCGGCGTCGCATTTTCTTGGTTCAAGCTACTCGGACGCGAGTGAAAAAGCACCTCAACCATTGTGCGGCGCGGTAGAGAGTTTGTGCACAGTGGCGTCGGCCGCATCCGGCGATGATCGCGAATTGTATTGTTGACCTGGACAACAATTTTCGTCAACACCTATATCGTCGCTTTTCCGGCCTGCCGGCCGGGCTTCACGGGAAAGACTTGAGGCTCAAGATGCCCGCCCCCGCACGAAAAGCAGCCCATCGGAGCGTCGCGAGGTCCGCACGCGCGCGGCCGTTACGCAAGTCGCCGCAGGCGCGCAAAAGCGTGGAACGGACAGTCGACCTCGGCGGATTGAACGAACACCTCGGCTATTTCATCCGGCGCGTGCAGGTGTGGGTGTTCCAGGATTTCATCCGCGTGCTCAGGATCGTGGATATCAGCCCGGCGCAGTATTCGGTGCTGCTGGTGATCGACGCCAATCCGGGACTTTCGCAGGCCGAGCTTGCCAGAACGCTAGGGATCGAGCGGGCGCGGATGGTGCGCGTGCTGCACCGGCTCGACCGGCGCGGCCTAACCCGGCGGCTACGGTCTTCCGCCGACGGCCGGGCGCATTCGCTGCGTCTCACGCAAAAGGGCCAGGAGACGTTACGCCGCGCGGCAACGTTGGCGCAAACCCATGAGGCACGCTTGATCGAACGACTGGGCGCGGAGCCTTACAAGGCGATGAGAACGATCCTGCGTGAGTTCCGGTCGATGCCCTAACGTAGCAACGAATTGTCGAGGCGGGGCGCCGGACGATGGAGTCGGTGGAGATCGAACGAACGAGACAAGAGTATCGACCATGAGCGAAGTGGTCAGCGTCGCGGTCAAGGACGGCATCGCGGTCATCAAGGTCGATCGCCCTCCCGTCAACGCCATCGATCAAGTGGTGCGGCAGGGCTTGCAGCGCGCCTTCGGCGATCTGCGCGCGCGGCCCGACGTCAAGGCGATCGTGCTCGGCTGCGCCGGCCGGACTTTTTTTGCCGGCGCCGACATCAAGGAATTCGACAGCGGGATTCGACCGCCGGGCTATCACGAGCTGTTCCGCCTGATCGAAGACATGCCGGTGCCGGTCGTCGCCGCAGTGCATGGCACGGCGCTCGGCGCAGGCACCGAGATCGCGCTTGCCTGCCACTATCGGGTGGCGGATGAGGGCGCGCGCCTCGGCCTCCCCGAGTTGACGCTCGGTATTATCCCCGGCGCCGGCGGTACCCAGCGCATGCCGCGGCTTATCCCGCTCGCCGCCGCCGCTGACCTGATGCTCTCGGGCCGGCCGATGACGGCGGGACAGGCCAAGGAGCTTGGGCTTTTGGACAACGTCGCCAGTGACGACGTGATCGAGCGCGCCATAGTGTTTGCCAAGAACCTCGTGGCGCAGGGCAAAGGTCCGCGCAAGACGCGCGAGCAACCAGTGCGCGGCGCGGAAAACGCCGCGCAGATTTTCGCCGAAAAACACGCGCAAGCGGCGAAGACGCTGCGCGGGCGCACCTCGCCCGCCAAACTTTTGGAGGCGCTGGCGGCCGCAGTCGAAAGGCCCTTCGATGGCGGCTTGAAGGTCGAGATGGCGATCAGCGCTGAGCTCGTGCGCTCGAACGAGTCGCGCGCGCTGCGGCACCTGTTCTTTGCCGAGCGAGAGGTCCGCAAGATTCCAGGACTCTCGGATCGCTTGCCGCGGCGGCCAATCCAGCGCGTCGGGATCGTGGGTGCAGGTACGATGGGCAGCGGCATTGCTATGGCATTTGTCAATGCCGGCATCCCGGTGACACTGCTTGACGTCAGCCGCGAGGCTCTCGATGCCGGGCTCACGAAAATCCGGAACAATTATAACCGTTCGATTTCGCGCGGCAGTTTGAGCGCTGATCAGGTGGAAAGCCGCATAAAGTTGATCACGCCCGCGCTCGACCATGCCGCGCTGGGAACAGCCGATCTTTTGATCGAGGCGGTGTTTGAGACTATGGCGCTCAAGAAGGAGACATTCGCCAAAATCGACCAAATAGCGAAGCCGGGCGCGATTCTTGCCACCAACACGTCCACGCTTGATATCGATGCTATAGCCGCAATGACGAAGCGCCCTCAGGACGTCGTCGGCCTTCACTTCTTCAGTCCCGCGAACGTCATGCCGCTGCTGGAAATCGTGCAGGCAAAGCGGACATCGGACGATGTTCTCGCGACCGCGCTCGATGTTGCGAAAACCATCAGGAAAGTCGGCGTCATCGCCAAGGTCTGCTACGGCTTCATCGGCAATCGTATGATGGATCCCTACGGTCGCGAAGCCGAACACTGTCTGCTCGAAGGCGCGACCCCGGAAGACGTCGATACCGCGTTGGAAAATTTCGGCATGGCGATGGGCATTCTCGCCGTTTACGATTTGGCCGGCGTCGACATCGGTCATCTCACCCGCCTCGCGCTCGCCAATGTGTTCGAAAAAGATCCGACGTTCTATCGCCCCTCCGCCATGCTCACCGAACGCGGCTGGTTCGGGCAGAAGGCGGGACGCGGCTACTATCGCTACGAGAACGGCAAGCGCGTTCCCGATCCGGAGGTCATTAAACTCTTTCACGACGAAGGCAAACGTCTGGGCGTGCCCCGGCGCAAGCCAAGCAGTGACGAAATTGTAGAGCGCTGCCTTTACGCGCTGATCAACGAAGGCGCACGCGTTCTGGAAGAACGAATTGCGCTGCGCGCAAGCGACATCGACGTGGTCTATACCTCCGGCTACGGATTTCCGCGCTATCGCGGCGGCCCGATGTTCTATGCCGATACCCTTGGCTTAAGAAAAATCTATGACCGCATTCTCGAATTCCAGCGCACGCTCGATGCCCGCTATTGGCAGCCGGCGCCGTTGTTGGAGCGGCTCGCGAAAACCAATTCGTCGTTTCGGCAATGGCAGGACGACCAGGCCGCCACACGCGCGGCAGCGTCATGATTTGACATTGCTGAGGGCATGACTCATGGCAAAACCGCTCCATTCCGCGTTTGGAGATGCTTGGCTCGTCGATGGCGTGCGCACGCCGTTCGTCGACTACAACGGTGCGTTTGCCGACATCTCGCCGATTGACCTCGGCATCAAGGCCGCACGCGCGGTTTTTGAACGCACCGGCGCCTCGCCGGAAGACGTCGGCATCGTGATTGCCGGCAACATGGCGCAGGCGAGTTTTGACGCCTACATGCTGCCGCGCCATATCGGCCTCTATGCCGACGTTCCGACCGAGGTTCCGGCGCATCTCGTGCAGCGCGTTTGCGGCACCGGCATCGAAGTCATTTGCCAGGCGGCGGATGCAGTCTCGCTCGGCCGTGCCGATCTCGCGCTTTGCGTCGGCGCCGAGTCGATGAGCCGCAATCCGATAGCGGCCTACACCCACCGCGGCGGCTTCCGCTTGGGTCAAGTCGAGTTTAAGGATTTTCTGTGGGAGGCTCTGTTTGATCCCGCCGCGAAAGCGACCATGGGCCAAACCGCCGAAGCCCTGGCCCGCCAATATCAGATCACGCGGCCGCAGGTCGATGCCTATGCCGCGCGCAGTTTTGAACGCGCCGTGACCGCGCAGAAAAGCGGCTTTCTCGCCGGTGAGATCGTGTCGGTGAAGTCCCAAACTTTCGAGAAAGAAGGCTTTGCTCCGCGCGGCATAAAAGTCCAAAACGAGACGAAAGAAGTCTTAAGCGACACCCACGTGCGTCCGTCGCCCGTCGAATCGCTTGCAAAAATTCGACCAGCCTTCGGCGGCGTTCAGACCGGCGGTAATTCGTCGGCCATCGTCGATGGGGCCGCGGCGGTTCTTGTTGCCTCGTCAACTTACATCCGTCGCGCGGAGAAACAGCCGCTGGCGCGCATCGTCGCGGGTCTCGCGGTCGGCGTTCCGCCGCACATCATGGGTATCGGGCCTGCCCCGGCGATCGCGGCTCTGCTTGAACGTGCCGGGCTGAAGCTTTCCGACATCGATCGTTTCGAAATCAACGAAGCGTTTGGTGCCCAAGTCATGGCGTGCGCGCGCGAACTCGGCCTCGATGAGAGCAAACTCAACGTCAATGGCGGCGCTATCGCGATCGGCCACCCGCTCGGCGCGACCGGAATTCGGCTCGCGCTGACGCTTGCGCGCGAGCTGAAAATCTGTGGCGGTCGCTATGGCATTGCCTCGGCTTGCATCGGCGGCGGACAAGGCATTGCACTTTTGATCGAAAATCCAGAAGCTTCCCGGTCGTCAGGTCAAACAACGCATTGAATACATCCATGGCCAGTTCGCAGCAGACCGCCCGCGTTGATGCTGAATCGGCGCACGCGCCAATCCGACCCATCCGCTTTGCGCCGGTCGAGGTCGAGCGGATTGCATCTGCGGATGGATCGATCCTGTTCCGCTCGAAGATTGCGCTCGAGCCTTGCGAGCAGAACTTTGCGAAAATGTTTCGGGCTGCAGTCGAACGCGCGCCATCGCGTATATGCCTGGCCGAACGCAGCGCGGATGGCTGGCGAAAAATCGCTTATGAGGAAGCGCGCCGACAGATCGACTGCATCGCCGCCTCATTGATCGAACGCGGGCTGTCCGCTGATCGGCCGGTCATGATCCTCTCCGGTAACGCGATCGACCACGCGCTGCTCATGCTTGCGGGTTGCACGGCCGGCATTCCAGTGGCGCCAATTTCGGTGGCCTATTCGCTGCAAAGTCAGGATTTCGGCAAGCTCAAATACATTTACGAGCTTCTTACACCGGGATTGATCTATGTCGCCGATACCGCGCCTTTTGCCAAAGCGCTCTCCTCACTGAATCTTGTCAATACCGAGATCGTAGCCAGCGGCAATAACGCAAATATCGATAAGGTGACGCCGTTTGCGTCGCTCATGCAGACAAATCCGGGACTTGCCGTGGAGGCCGCCGTTGCGGCGATCACACCCGATACAGTCGCAAAATTTCTCTTCACTTCAGGCTCGACCGGCTTGCCCAAGGCCGTGATCAACACCAACCGAATGCTCACGGTGAATCAGCAGCAGCTCGCGCAGGTATGGCCATTCGTGTCCGAGCAGCCGCTGGTGTTGGTGGATTGGCTACCCTGGAACCACACATTCGGCGGCAATCATAACCTCAACATGGTGCTGCGCCATGCCGGCATGTTGTACATCGATGCCGGCAAGCCGTTGCCTGCGCTCATTGGCGAGACCGTGCGCAATCTCACCGAGGTGTCTCCCACGATCTATTTCAACGTTCCGTCCGGCTTTGCGGCGCTGCTGCCTTACCTTGAAAAGGACGCGGCCTTTGCTCGAACGTTTTTCGCAAATTTGCGGATGATCTTTTATGCCGGTGCCGCGCTGCCGCAGGACCTTTGGGGTCGACTGGAAGCCATGGCAGTGCGTACCACCGGCACGCGCATCCCCATGACATCCTCATGGGGCACGACCGAAACGGCCCCCGCCGCCACCGCGGCTCATTATCTTGCCGAGCAGGCGGGCATCATCGGCGTGCCGCTGCCGGGTGTCGATATCAAGCTGATGCCCGTTGGCGGCAAGACCGAAATCCGCGTGCGTGGTCCGAATGTTTCGCCCGGTTATTGGCGTCAGCCCGAACTGACATCTTTGGCCTATGACGAGGACGGCTTTTACAAGCCGGGTGATGCTGTGCGTTTTGCGGATTCGCTTGATCCTGCCAAAGGCGTTATTTTCGACGGAAGACTGGCCGAAGATTTCAAGCTCACCACCGGGACGTGGGTGCCCGTTGGGAGCTTGCGCATCGGCATTCTATCCGTCTGCTCCCCGGTCTTGCAGGATGCGGTCATTGCCGGCGAAAATCGCGAGTTCGTGGCAATTCTTGCCTGGCTCAACTCATCGGGTTGCCGCACGCTCTTACCCGCAGATGTGCCCGACTCGCCCGTCCATCTGGCCGGCCATCCTACCGTGCGTGAGCATATTGCCGCTGCGGTCGCACGTTGGAACGCAGAACAAAAAGGCTCGAGCACTCGTGTCATGCGCGTGCTGTTGTTGATCAATCCGCCATCGATCGACGCCAACGAAATTACCGACAAGGGCTATATCAATCAGCGACTCGCGCTCGAGCGGCGCAAGGATGACGTCGAGCGCCTGTATGCGCCTTCGCCAGATCCCGATGTGATTGTTATTTGAGATCAAGCTACTCGCCGCCTTCGGCGAGCCGACCTCTCGCAGAGCAACACTGTTCGTTTTTTCATGCTAGGCTCCTGCGATTTCCAACCTGGAGGCGCGCAGTTTTCAGTGAGTTTCGTCCATGACCAATCGGTCCCTCGGATGCCCGGCAATCGCGAGGTCGGATATCACGGAATATTCACTCCGGCCGAATGTTGATCGGGTAAAATTATGTTAGAGTTGGTCGAAGCAGCCACAAAGGCTGTCGCAAAATTCCAATCGTCAGGGAGAGAAAAATGGCGCGCCTTACCATCAATGGAAAGGGCTACGATGTCGATGTCGAGCCGGAGACCCCGCTGCTCTGGGTCATCCGGGAGAACGTCGGTCTTACCGGCACGAAATATGGGTGCGGGATTGCGCAGTGCGGCGCCTGCACGGTTCACGTCAACGGCGTGGCAACGCGCTCGTGCTCTTTCCCGGTGAGCCAAGCTTACGGCAAGCAGATCACAACGATCGAAGGGCTCGCGACCAACGGCAGACTCTCCAAGGTGCAGAAGGCGTGGCTCGACAACCAGGTGCCGCAGTGCGGCTATTGCCAGGCCGGCATGATCATGGCGGTCACGGCGCTGCTGAAAACAAAGCCAAACCCGAGCGACGCCGATATCGATGCCTCCATCACCAACATCTGCCGGTGCGGCACATATCAGCAAATCCGCACGGCTATTCATGCTGCCGCGAAGGCGTGAGGGAGGAAACCATGAATATTCAACTCAATCGCCGTTCGTTTGTCGTCGGTGCATCTGCGGCCGGAAGTGGTCTCGCATTCGGCCTGAATATTCCGGCTGCCTACGCCCTGGAAGGCGGGCCTGAGGTTACCGCCTGGGTCGTGATCAAGCCCAATGACTCGGTTGTGGTGCGTGTTGCGCGCTCGGAAATGGGGCAGGGGTCTCTCACCGGCTGCGTGCAACTGGTGGCGGAAGAACTCGAGTGCGACTGGTCAAAGGTGACCTGGGAATATCCGACGCCGGGCGAGAACATCGCGCGCAAGCGCGTATGGAAAGATTACGTCAGCACCGGAAGCCGCAGCATTCGCGATTCGCATCAGTATCTGCGCGAGGCGGGTGCGACCGCGCGCGAGATGCTGATCCAGGCGGCGGCGGCTGCGTGGAAAGTGCCGGCGACGGAGTGCAAGGCGGCCAACAGCGTCATCACGCACACGCCGTCAGGGCGGAAGGTCTCCTATGGCAGGGTTGCGGATGCGGCTTCCAAGATCGAGCCGCCAAAGGAGGTGAAGCTCAAGGATCCGAAGGACTGGAAGATCATCGGCAAGCCGCTCAACCGGCTCGACATTCCTGATGTCGTCACCGGTCAACGGACCTATTCGATCGACGTGAAGCGGCCCGGAATGTTGCTGGCGACGATCAAGGCCTGCCCGGTCTTCGGCGGCAAACTGAAGAGTTTCGATGCCGCAAAGATTCAAGGCATGAAAGGCGTCAAGAATGTCGTGCAGGTTCGCGACAACGCGGTGGCCGTGGTTGCCGACACGTTCTACCATGCCAAAACCGCGCTCGCGGCGCTGCCGATCGTCTGGGACGAGGGCGAGAATGCCAAGGCCAGCAGCGCGTCGATCGCCGAATTCCTCAAAGCGGGGCTCGATGCCGATCAGGCTTTCGTCGGCAACAAGAAGGGCGATATTAGCGCGGCGCTTTCGGGTGCCGCCAAAAAGGTTGAAGCGGTCTACAGCTACCCGAACCAGTACCACGGCGCGATCGAGCCACTGAATGCCACGGCCCTTTATACCCCGGACAAGTGCGAGGTCTGGACCAGCTCGCAGAATGCCGAAGCTGCGCTGGCGGCGACGTCGGAGGCGTCGGGACTGCCGATCTCAAAATGCGAAGTCTACAAATATCATCTCGGCGGCGGGTTCGGCCGGCGGGCGAGAACCGATTACATCGCGCAGGCGGTGCTGATTGCAAAGCAAATGCCGGGCACGCCGATCAAGCTGATCTGGACGCGCGAAGAGGATGCAACGCAGGACACCTATCACCCGATCACGCAATGCAAGCTCACAGGAGCATTTGATGCCTCGGGGAATTTGACCGGTTTCCGCATGCGTATTTCGGGCCAGTCGATTCTGGCGGCGCTCGCGCCAGAGCGGCTGCAAAACGGCCGCGACCCGGCGACGTTCCAGGGCCTCAACGGCGGCGGCACGGAAGGCGTGTTCGGCTACGATGTTCCCAACATTCTGATCGATCACGCCATGCGCAACCCGCACGTGCCGCCGGGCTTCTGGCGCGGGGTGAACAACAACCAGAATGCGATCTACGTCGAGTGCTTCATGGATGAGCTTGCCCATGCGGCGGGTCAGGACCCGCTCGAGTTCCGCCGCAAACTGATGGCAAATCATCCCAAGCATCTCGCCGTGCTCAACGCGGTGGCCGAAAAAGCCGGCTGGGGGAAGCCGGCGCCGAAGGGCGTGTTCCGCGGCCTGGCCCAGCAGATGGGCTACGGCAGCTATGTCGCGGCTTGCGCGGAAGTCTCGGTCAGTCCGAAGGGCAAGGTGAAGATCCACCGCATCGTCGCTGCGACCGATCCGGGCCATGTGGTCAATACCGCGCAGGTCGAGCGGCAAATCTGCGGATCGTTTGCGTTTGGCCTGTCCGCCGGGTTGTACGGCGAATCCACCGTCAAGAATGGGCGCATCGAACAAGACAACTACCACGCCTACCAAGTCATGCGGATCGATGAGTTCCCCAAGGTTGAGACGATCATCATGCCATCGGGCGGCTTCTGGGGCGGGGTGGGCGAACCCACAATCTTCGTGGCGACGCCGGCCGTGCTGAATGCGATTTTTGCGGCAACGGGCAAGCGCGTGCGTTCGATCCCGCTGAAAAATCACGACCTCACAACCGCGTAATCAACAGCGGCGGCGGCCTCGCGGCCGCCGTTCGTTTCCCGGAGGTCGCAACCATGAAGGCGATGCGGTGGGCCGTCGCGGCATTGCTGCTGCTCTGCAGCGGGGCGGGGCGCGCCGCTCCGCTCGTGCTGCAGCCCGAGCCGCCGCCAGGGGCTGCGGCCTGTACCGGTTGTCACGCGGTCGATGCCCGCACGAAAACCGCCGTCCCGCGCATCCATGGCCGCAGTGCCGATGATATCGTCGCTGCCATGGCGGCGTTCCGATCAGGATCGCGGGTCGCCACCGTCATGGACCGCGTCGCAAAAGGTTTTACCGACGACGAGACGCGAGCGATCGCGGCCTGGTTCGCGTCGCAGAAATAGGGCCTGAGGCGATGATCGGATATCGCAACACGCGGCGCGCATTTCTCAAAAGCGGCGCGGCGGCTGCATCGACGGCGCTGCTATCATTGCCCGCCGTCGCGCAGGCATCGCCGCGTGTCTTCGTCATCGGCGGTGGTTTTGCCGGGGCGACTTGCGCGCGCGCGCTCAAGTGGCTCGCACCAAGGGTCCATGTGACGCTGGTCGCCGCGAGCGACGTTTTCACGGCCTGTCCCTTCAGCAATGACGTCATCGCCGGACTGCGGAACATCAAGGCGCAGCAATTCGGTTACGACAAAGTCAGGCGGGAGGTCACGTTCATCCGGCAGATGGCGACGAAAATCGATCCGCAGAAGCGGACGGTCGATCTGGCTGATGGTTCGTCCCACGGCTATGACCGCATCGTGCTCGCGCCGGGCATCGATTTCCGTTGGGACGGACTGCCCGGGTACGATGAGGCGGCGTCCGCCCAGATTCCGCACGCGTGGAAGGCGGGCGAGCAGACGATGCTGCTCCGCCGCCAGCTCGAAGCCATGCCGGACGGCGGGCTGGTGGTGATCGCGGCTCCCGCCAATCCGTATCGCTGCCCGCCGGGGCCGTACGAGCGCGCGAGCTTGATCGCGTACTATCTGAAGACGAAAAAACCGAAGTCGAAGCTCATCATCCTCGATGCCAAGGACGCGTTTTCCAAGCAAAAGCTGTTTCAGAATGCCTGGAAGGAACTTTATTCCGGCATGGTCGAATGGGTGCCGCTGTCAAGCGGCGGCAAGGTCGCCTCGGTCGATCCCAAGACCAAAACCCTCGTCACCGATTTCGGCAAGCACCGGGCGGCGGTCGCCAATGTGATACCGCCGCAGAAGGCCGGTGCCATTGCGGAGGCTGCGGGGGTGACCGATCGCAGCGGCTGGTGTCCGATCGATCCGGTGACGTTCGAGTCGAAACAGCAGCCGGGCATCCATGTCATCGGCGACGCGACGATCGCCGGCGCCATGCCGAAATCGGCGTTCACGGCAAACGTGCAAGCCAAGGTGTGCGCGGCGGCGGTGGCGAAGCTTTTGGCGGGCGAGACGCCGCCGCAGCCGAAGCTGATCAACACCTGCTATAGTCTGGCGGCGCCCGACTACGGGTTCGAGGTTTCCGGCGTGTATCATCCGGTGAACGGCGTGCTCACGGAAATCGCGGGGTCGGG
Source organism: Xanthobacteraceae bacterium (assembly GCA_035501735.1). Taxonomy (GTDB): domain Bacteria; phylum Pseudomonadota; class Alphaproteobacteria; order Rhizobiales; family Xanthobacteraceae; genus PNAI01. Next base: position 15,482 of record DATJVR010000077.1, read on the forward strand.
CGGCACTACGGCTGCCGATGCAACACCCGAAGTCAGAAAACTCGAGGCGGCATATGCCGAAAGTTGGTTTCGCACGATCACGGCCGAAGTTTTCGGTTGAAGCCGCCGTTGTGCTCGCGGTGTTTGCCTCCGCGAACCTGATCATGAGCGATGACGTCCGCAGCCAGGAGCTTGCGTCCTACAGGATCGTCGGCGATGCGATTCCGGCGTCGCTCACCGGCACGGCCGGCGACGCGGCGCGCGGCCGCGCTCTCGTGGCGGCCCGGCAAAATACCTGCCTGCTTTGCCATGCCGGCCCGTTCCCAGAGGAGAAATTCCAGGGCAATCTCGCGCCGGATTTGCGCGGCACGGGCGCACGCTGGTCGGAGGGCCAGCTGCGACTGAGAATCGTCGATGCACGGCGGATCAACCCGGCGACGATCATGCCGCCGTTCTATATAATAGAGGGGCTGACGCGGGTGGCCGCTCCATGGCGCGACAAGCCGATTCTCTCGGCGCAGCAGATTGAAGACGTGGTGGCCTATCTGGCGACGTTGCGGGAATAGTTGACGATGGAACGAACGCGGCCAAAGACACATCTTTTGCGGGCGACGCGGCGCGAATTTCTGCGCGCGGTGGGACGTGTGGCGGGCGGCATCGGCCTTATATCTGTCGTTACCGTCCGGCCCACATCGGCGACGCCGGACACGATGAACAAGGCGATTCGGGGCGTGATCGGCGAAGCGCCGGTGCGCACCGGCAAGATCACGCTCGACGTGCCAGCGCTGGTGGAAAACGGCAACGCCATTCCGCTTAGCGTGTCGGTCGACAGTCCGATGACGGAGGCCGCGTATGTCAGACGCGTGCATGTCTTCAACGAAAAGAATCCGCAGCCCTATGTGGCGACCTTCCACTTCAGCCCGCGCTCAGGCCGCGCCAAGGTCTCGACCCGCATCCGGCTTGCGGATTCGCAGAAACTGGTCGCGATCGCTGAACTGAGCGACGGCTCGTTCTGGAGCGACAGCGTCGATGTCGTCGTTACGCTGGCCGCATGCCTCGAGGAGCCTCGCTGATGGCGCGCGCGCTCGTCAATGTACCGACAAGGGCCAAACGCGGCCAGGTGATCGAGATCAAGGCGCTGATCTCGCATCCGATGGAGACCGGGTATCGGCCTGACATCAATGGCAAGCCCTATCCACGCGACATCATCAACAAGTTCATTTGCACCTATAACAGCACGGAAGTTTTCCGCGCCGACTTGCATCCAGCGATTTCGGCGAACCCGTTCCTGTCGTTTTTCACGGTCGCAACCGAGAGCGGCACGCTTACGCTGACATGGACGGACGACGGCGGACAATTATACGTCGAAAAAGCCAATATCATCGTCGAATGAGCGTCGCCGCCGATCGATTGGTTGCCGGCGGATTTTTTCTGCTGTTTGCATTTTCGGTCGCGCTTGCAGCGGAAATTCCCCGCGGCGAGCGGCGCTCGGGCTACGCGTTCATGGGCCGCGAGACCCAGGCCATGCAGGACGACCGCACGACCAATCCGGGCATGCTTTGGGTGCTCGAGGGCGAGGCGATGTGGGATCGCAAGGAGGGCGCGGCAAAACGCTCCTGTGCGCAGTGTCACGGCAATGCCGCCAAGAGCATGAAGGGTGTCGCGGCGCGCTATCCTGCGTTTGATGCCAAGCTCCACTGGCCCGTCGATCTGGCGCAGCGGATCAACATCTGCCGGACCGCGCGACAGCGGGCATCGCCGCTTGCCTACGAAAGCAAGGAGCTGTTGGCGCTGACGGCGTATGTTGCCGCGCAATCGCAGGGCAGCAAGATTGCTCCGCCGAGCGACAAGCGGCTCACGCCATTCCGCAGCGCCGGTCGCGACTTCTTCAATCTCCGCCAAGGCCAGCTCAATCTCTCGTGCGCGCAATGCCACGACGACAATTGGCGCGGGCGCCTGGCCGGATCGGCGATTACGCAGGCGCATCCGACCGGCTATCCGCTCTATCGCCTGGAATGGCAGACCATGGGTTCGCTGCAGCGGCGCATGCGCAACTGCCTGATCGGCATGCGAGCGGAGCCGTTCGAATACGGCGCGCCGAACTATGTCGCGCTTGAGCTTTACATGATGTGGCGGGCGCGTGGATTGCCGATGGACAGCCCGGCCGTGCGGCCGTGAGCGTGCGCTGTTGGTCAATGCGATCCACCAGCGGCTGATCGGAAGACGATTCCAATACATGGCGCTCTCGCGGTTCCGCGATCTACGATCGGCTGGACAACGCGCCTATATGAGCCTTCGCCGGATCCCGATGTGATTGTTATTTGTGATAAAATTACTCGCGCCTCAATACTACTGCGATTATTTGCCACGTTCAATTTTTGCGCGATACAACGCATGAGGAATGATCTCGATAACGACCGCTCGATGGAGAGGAATTATGGTTCCGGAGTAAAAATCATAATCCGCTAGGTCGTCCTCTGTGTTCCAAGTGCGGTTCTGTTACATTGCTTATGCGCGTAGAACGCGAAACATCGGAACGATCGAAGCACACATTTGAATGCCCGAAGTGTAAGCACCTCGAAACTGCCGTGGTGCAGGAAAAAAGCTGAATTAACACATTCTGCTTGAATAATGTCGCGCGCTCGAAGGATGCCACGGGGCATGAAGTTAAGCGCAAATGAATACCGAAACCGGGCGGACGAGTGTGAGAAACGAGCGGCGCACACCAAAGATCTGGATGTTAAGACGCATTATCTGGAGCTATCAAAATCCTGGAGATTCCTGGCGGAACAAGCGGAGTTAATGGAAAAAGAAAAGAAAAAATCATCATCTTAGCTACGTACAGTTAGCATCCGATCGCTGTCCGAGCGTGGCAATAGCAAGTTTGCATCGATGACAAAGAAGGTTCCTGACTCTACCGATAAGCATGTTGGCAGCCGGGTACGAATGCGCCGGTTGATGCTTGGCATGAGCCAAGGGAAGCTCGCGGATGCCATTGGCTTGACCTTTCAGCAGGTACAAAAATACGAGAAAGGCACCAACCGCATGGGCGCGAGCCGACTTCAGCAGATCGCACACGTTCTGCAAGTGCCGGTGCCATTCTTCTTCGAGGGCATTCCAGAACACCGGGCAGTCGGATTGTCAGAAGCTCCATCGCCTGCTTATGTGTCCGAGTTCCTGTCGACCTCCGATGGTTTCGCTCTCACCAAAGCCTTCGTGCGGATCAAGGATGCCAAACTGCGTCGTAGCATAGTCAATCTCATCGTAGATATTGCTGACACGTTATTGAGCCTTCGAGTGAAGCGATGAGACGGCGTGATTTCATCAAAGTGATTGGCTGGTCGGCCTGCTTCCGTCGCTTGCAGGCCTAACCATAGGCTAGGCCATCCCAAGTGGCTCCTGCTATTTCTTCAGTCCGGCGACCCTGGCGGCAGCGTCCCATTTGACGGTCTCGCGCGCGATGAGCTTGGCAAACTCATCCGGTGAACCTCCGAGCAGCTCAAAACCTGAGGCCTGAAGTTTGCTGGCGACCCCAAATCTTCTGCTATCCACAAACTCGCCGGCCGATTACCCATCTTTTGGAGCATTACGGACATCGATGTGGATTCATTCCTGAAAGCGTCGATCTTCGGCGTGGCATCGCGAGCGGCACGCAGTGGCTCAACAATCTGCACGAAGGACGAAACAGGCTTACTTCTTCAATACCGGCACGATAATAATTCAGCTCGACTCATTATCGAATAGGGCACAAGCTACGTTGATAAAAGGATCGCTATGACCAGTGTCTTGTCCGACGAAGAAGTGAGCCGCCAGATCCTTGACATTTTCATGCGCAACAAGACGCCTGCGAATGGCGTCTTGCGACGCATCAATTTTTTCGATGTTCGCGACGGTGATTTTCAGCGCGGCATCAACCGAGCGGTGGCGAACAAGTGGATCACGCTCCACCTGCACGATCGTTACCGCTATATCCTCACAGAGGAGGGGTATGCGGCGTGTCGGATGGTCGCGGCGCCCGATTGAGGTTCGCGCAGGACTAATTCGGACGGAATTTATTGCAGATCGGCAGGATGGCCAGCGGGCCGCGACCGTTCAAAACCGGGGTGGCCGCGGAGCTGGCCGGTCCGTCCCTGATGGTTTAGCGCCTGCTCGTGCTGCCAGCAGCTTTTTCTTGCGCGGGTCGGCAATGAGGCCTTCGCGCTGTGCCTGTTTGCGGGCCTGCTTGCGTGCGCGACGGATCGCCTCGGCCTTTTCGCGCGTCGAGCGTTCGGACGGTT
>DATJVR010000078.1:0-62788 GCA_035501735.1 Xanthobacteraceae bacterium
TCTGCGTCAGCGGGATGACGATCACCGTGCGGTAGCCGCGCGCATTGGCGACGAGCGCCAAGCCGATGCCGGTATTGCCGGCGGTGGCCTCGACCACCAGCCCGCCCGGCCGCAACTCGCCGCGCTTTTCCGCCTCCAGGATCATCTGCCGCCCGGCGCGGTCCTTGACCGACCCGCCCGGGTTCATGAATTCGGCCTTGCCCAGAATGGTACACCCGGTCATCGCCGAGGCGCGTTCGAGCTTGATCAGCGGCGTGTGGCCGATGGCTTCGATGATGCCGTCGCGGACTTTCATGCGGGATTCCGGCGCCTTTAGGGGTCGTTTGGCGAGTGTATCCTTATGATAACTCGTCAGCACAGGCGGTATTTCAAGAGCCGACCGCTTTGGCAACGTCCTCGAAACCATAACGGTGCATTGCCTAACGGCAACAGGCGCCATTCACCACTTGTTTGCAGCCCCGGCTTAACTCTGAGCGTGGGGACCCAGCCAATAAAGCGGCCCCGTGACGTAAACGGGCTCGTTCGGCAGCGATGAATCTCGACGTCAACACACTGTTCATGGTGACAATTTACGTCGAGGCCATCCTCGGCCTGCTGCTGCTTTTCGCCTGGGTCCAGAACACATCGATCAAGGCCGTTGCCTGGTGGGGCTTTGCCCATCTGTTGCGCGCAGCCTCGGTCGTGCTGTTCGGCATGTACGGCAATGTTCCGGATCTCATTTCCATCGATCTCGCCAATGCGCTCTTGTTCACCGCCTTCGCGGTGACCTGGACCGGCGCGCGTGTCTTCGACGGCCGCCCCGCCGAGCCCGTCTACATGGTCACCGGCGCGGTGCTGTGGTTGTTGATCTGCCGGTTGCCGATTCTCAACGAAGCGGTCGATGCGCGCGTACTCATCGCCTCCGGCATCATCACCGCTTACACATGGCTCACCGCCTTCGAGTTCTGGCGCGGCCGCGACGAACAGCTGGTGTCGCGCTGGCCGGCGATCTTCATGCTGTTCGCGCACGGCGCGTTGTTCCTGCTGCGCACGCCGCTCACTGCAATCCTGCCCTGGAGCAAGCAGGATCAAATCTACGCCAGCGTATGGCTGACGGTATTGAGTTTCGAGGCGCTGCTGTTCACGATTTCGATCGCCTTCATCCTGCTCGCCATGGCCAAGGAGCGCACCGAACTGCGCCACAAGACGGCCGCCTTGATCGATCCATTGACCGGCATCGCCAATCGTCGTGCATTTCTGGAAGCTGCCGCCGAGTTGTTCCTGCGCAACAACAACCGCCCGCGTCCGGCTGCCGTGCTCTTGATCGACCTCGACCATTTCAAATCGATCAACGACCGTTTCGGCCACGCGATCGGCGACAAAATTTTGCAGGTATTTGCCGAAACGACCAGCGCCAAGCTCGGCCCGCGCGACTTGATCGGTCGGTTGGGCGGCGAGGAATTCGCAATCGTTCTCCACGAGGCAAGCCGCGAACGGGCATTGGCGGCAGCCGAGGGGATCCGCACCAGCTTCGCCGAAGTTGCCAATTCGATAGACAACTGCCCGGTCCACAGCACCGTCAGCATCGGTGTCGTCATCGAACAGCACGCGGCCGTGGATATCACCGTGCTCCTGTCCCAGGCCGACCAGGCGCTCTATTACGCCAAGGCGCGCGGCCGCAACCGCGTCGAATTGGCCTCGCTTGATCTTGTGATCGACCGCGCCAAACTGCGCATGGCCCCGCCGTCTGCGCAGACGCAGACCGCGGCCTAGGCGGCTGGTCTTATTTCATGGGCGCCGGAATCCGGACCATCTCCGACACTTGCGCCGCGGTCAGCGGCTCGCGCAGGTATTTGAACGTCACGCCATCCTGCATCAGCGTATCGAGCCCGCTGACCTTGTCGGGCCATACCAGATTTTTCGGAAAGAACTCGTCACGCACGCGTTTGGCCAATTCGAATGAGATCTTTGCGAACGCCGCATAGGCCTTGAGCGCGTCGTCGCTCGAATACATCCAGTCGATGGTCTCCCGATAGCCTTGCACGAAGCGCCGCAAGGCGTCTGCCCGCGTATCCAGGACCGTGGCCGTCGTGACCAGAGAGCGGATCGTTTGGTTGCGGCCGACAGCGACATCGGAAGCCCGCGCTATGATCCGGATGCGGTTCTCCTTGAGCGCCTCGAGCCCGAACGGCGGCGCCGACCAGCCCACATCGACTTGCCCGGACATCACTTGCGTGAATGTCTGCGATGGTCCGCCGGTCGCGATCGGCTTGCCGGCGGCGCCGCCTGCCTTCAGAAAGGCGAGCACAAGCGTGTGGGTGGACGCGCCATTGGTGGAATAGGCGATGGTCTTGCCGTCGAGGTCCTTGATCGTCTTGATCGGGGAGTCCGCCTTCACGTACCAGAAATCCGCCGCCCCCGTGGCCTCCGCCGCGATGATCCGCAAGGGTGCGCCTTTCTGATAGGCGCCGAAGGCCGCGAGCGTGCCCGCAAGTCCGATATCGACGCTGCCGGAAATGACCGCCTGTTGGCTTTCTCCGGCGCCTTGTGTCCACAGAATCTCAAGCTCCAGCCCGCGTTTTTTGAAAATCCCCGCCTGTTGGCCAAGTTCGGCGATGGCGGTATCCCAGTTGCCCCGCTGGCCGAGCGCGAGTTTGAGCTTGTCCTGCGCCGAAGCTGCAACGTTGGTGAGGGCGAGGGCTGCCGCCATCGCCGTAAGGGCTGCAAATCTGATCACTCGCATTGCGCGCTCCTGCATATCGTCGGCTGCCATGCGGCAACAACATTTGCTATGAAATAGCATGATCGAAAAAATTGATATGGAAAAATGTACCGGCTGCGGCATCTGCGATCTCGTGTGCCCGGCCGACGTGATCCATATGGAACCCGCACAGGTTGCATCCGAAATCGCCGGGCTCAGCCAGGTCAAATTGCTTCCGGTCATCAAATTCCGCGAGCACTGCATCACCTGCTTCAGTTGCGAAATATTCTGCCCGGAGCGCATCGTCGACGTGCACCCGTCGGTGAAGAACCGACCGCGGCCTTGGTGAGCGGCATGGCCAAGCTTGCAGGCACATTGATCGACACCGACGTGCTGGTGATCGGTGCCGGGGCAGGGGGGCTGCTCGCGGCGCTCTCCGCCAAGCGCCACGGCCCGCCCGGCACGCGCGTGACGCTCGCCGACGCCTGGCTGATCGGCCGCACCGGCCATACGGCCTTTTCCAATGCCTGGAAGATCGTGGTCTGCCCCGAAGACGATCTCGACGGAATATTGCGCGAAATCATCGCCGGCAATGACGGCATTGCCGATCAGCCGCTCGTGCGCGAGGTGCTCGCCAATTCCTATGCGCGTCTCAAGGATTTCGAGGCGATCGGCATGAGCTTCGCGCGGAACGACGACGGCAGCTACAAGCGCCGGCCGACCCGCGGGCTCGATCTGGCGCGCGTGTTGTACCCAGAAGGCGGCGGACTTGATTTTGCCTGGAAACTGCGCCGCGCGCTCGAAGCCGAGGGCGTGCAACTGCTCGATCGGATCTTTATCACCGGCCTGCTCGGCGGCCGCTCGGGGCGCGTGACCGGCGCTGCCGGCATTCACAGTCGCACCGGTGAGTTTCACGCCATCAAGGCTCGCGCGACCGTTGTCGCGACCAACGCCATCACATTCCGCTCCGGCTTCGTGCGCGACATCACCGGTACCGGCACATTGCTGGCCTATAAGGCCGGTGCCAGCCTGCGCAACGCCGAATTCTCCTACGTGCGCCCGGGAACGCCGAAATTCTACTTCGAAGGCATCACTTTCGCGATCCAGGAAGGCGCGCACTTCGTCAATGCCAAGGGTGCACCCTTCATGCGCCAATACGAGCCGGACTGGGCGGACGAAGCCGACGTGCCGCGTATCGCGCGCGCCATGGCACTCGAGAACAAGAATGGAAACGCGCCGCTCTATCTCGATATGTCGGCGATCCCCGAGCACCTGCGGGACTATTTCATCCAGAGCAAGGTGAAATGGATGGACTATTTTTTCCGCAAGCTCGGCGACGAGGCGAAGACCGACATGTTCGGCAAGACGCCTTATTACGCCCTCAACCAGATGACCAAGATGGCTATCCGCACCGGTCCCGATTGCCGTTCCGACGTGCCCGGCCTGCTTGCCGCCGGACTGGCGCAGGCCGGCTGCGCCAATCATTTTGCTGGCTTCCACATCGGCTTGTGCGTCGGCAACGGCTGGATCGCGGGCCGCTCCGCAATCCAGGACCTCGACACGCTTTCGCCGCCGAAGCTCGACCCGGCGGAGGTGGGGGCGATGCACGCGCAGTCGACGCAGCCGCTGAACGCCTCGGCGGAAGCGGAATCCGACCGTATCCTGCGCGATCTGCAGACCGTGATGTTCGCCTATGATGTCGGAATCCTCAAACGCGCGGACCGCCTGCAACGGGCGTTCGACCGCGTCAAAGCGCTCGACGATGAATTCAAATCGCTGGCCGCGCCGCACACCCATGAGCTCGTACGCTTGAAGGAAACCGAGGCCATGCTGCTCGCGGCACGATTCATCCTGGGCGCTTCGCTATACCGCACCGAGTCGCGGCTTTCCCATTTCCGCGAGGATTTCGAGGCGCGCGACGATGAGAACTGGCTGGTTTGGGTTGACATGGCGAATTCGGCCGGCAATCCGAGCTTCAACAAGACGCCGGTACCGACGCCACTATGTCAGGTCACGCTGCCGGCGGGGCGACCGAAGCGGCTTGCCGCGCGTGAATCGGTCGGCGCGGTCTAGTACACTTTCCCGCAACCGCCGCCTGGCACTCTTGAGGAATTGCGATGCGTACTGGAAGATTGCAAGCCTTCAATTTCAAGAAATGGATCGACGAAAATCAGCATCTGCTGAAGCCTCCAGTTGGCAACAAGAAGGTATTCGAGGACGGCGAGATGACGGTCCAGGTCGTGGGAGGGCCGAACGAGCGTGTGGACTACCACGACGACCCGCTCGAGGAGTTCTTCTACCAGCTCAAGGGCGACATGGTGCTGAAAGTGGGCGACAACGGAAATTTCTACGACGTGCCGATCAGGGAGGGTGACGTTTTCCTGCTTCCCGCCCACGTGCGCCATTCACCGCAACGGCCTGCCGGTTCGATCGGACTCGTGGTCGAGCCCCGGCGCGGCGACGACCAGATGGACGGCTTCGAATGGTATTGCTTCGAATGCGGCGCGCTGGTCCACCGCATCGAGTTGAAAGTGAAGCACCTGGTCCACGATCTGCCGCCGCTTTACGAAGCATTTTATGCCGACGAGAAGGCGCGTAAATGCAAGAACTGCGGCGCCGTCCATCCCGGCAAGAAACCGCCGCCCGGCTGGGCGAAACTCTGAACGTTAGGCCGCAGCGTCCGCGACAACCGCGCGCAGATGAGGCGGAATATCGCTGCGCTGGCCAAGCAGCTCCGCAACCGCGTCGTCATTTTTTGCGCGCTCCGCTAACGCAACGGCACTCGTCTCGGAAATCTGCGCGCCGCGATTGTTTGCGACATAACGCGCAACGACGTCATCCCCACGCGCCACCAGTATGTCGACAATGCTGGAATCGAGTTTTGGCCGGCAGGCAATCGCGAGCAGATGCGTTTGCCTGGTTGTGCGCGCAATCTCGACGAGGGTGGAGTCCGCCACGCACGATGATCGCATCAGCACGGGCTCGGCGATGGTGATATCGTCATGGCGCGCGAGGGACTCGATGATCCCGGGTGGCGCACTGGCCATCCCTGCGATCCGCCGTGAGAAGCCCGCGACCTCCTCCCCATCGAGGCCAAGCGTCAATGGCCTGAACAGCCTGTCGAATATTTTGATTTGCGACGGCTTCAGACGCTCCGCCTGTTCGGCGAACAGCGCAAGCAGGGCTGCGAGCAGAGTGGCGCGTTGATCCGCCGGCAGACGCGACAGCCGTGTTTCTAGCTCCGACAGCGACAGGGTTTCAGTCACGATCGATTACTTTCGACGAGTCGTGGCAACTGTAGTCGAATTTCACCATCTCGAGAGGACCAATTCGGTCGCAAGCCGGGAATAATTGGAGGGTGCGAACCTACGTGTCCCGTCCGAAGGCCTTGCGAAGTTCTCCCTTCGCCCGCTGCAGCGTCCGCTTTTGCGAAGCCGGCAAGTTACGGCCGGCCCGATTGATGTAGAACGTGAGCATGGACAGTGCGGATCGATAGGGGTCGGCCTTGCGTCGCCGGCTCTCTTCCGCCGAGCGCTTGAGCGATCGCGCGATCCGTCTTGGGTCTTTGCTGGTGAATATGCCCGGTTCCAGATCCAGGGCGTTGCTGTACTTGGTCACGCGGGCCGACCATCGTTTCGCGTTTGCCATGAGCCTCTATCCTTTTGCGCTGCACACTGAGCGATGCCGATAAGACGCGGTGCTGGTATCGAGGTTGTTCGGAAGCCTTCGCCGCATTGACAGGCAGCCCAACTGCACGTGGAATCGTCCAAGATCGGGTGAAATCAACATGCGCAAATCCGTCCTCACCGTCCTTGCCGTGACGCTTGGCCTGCTGGCGAGCGCACAGGCTCAGAACTATCCCAATCGCCTGATCAAAATGATCCACGGATTTCCGCCCGGTGGCAACGTGGACATCATCGCGCGTCTGCTCGCCAACGAAATGCAAAAGAGTCTTGGCCAGAATATTGTCGTCGAACCCAAGCCGGGGCTAGCGGGCGCTCTTGCCGCGGAAACGGTCGCGCACGCTGATCCCGACGGTTACACGCTCTTCGTGCTGCCGAGCGCGCACCCGGCTATCGGGGCTCTGCAAAAGAATCTCAAATACAAAACCGTCGAGGATTTCGATTGGATTTCGACCGTGAGTTTTTATCCCTTCCTGATCTGCGTGCGTAAGGATTCGAAATACCAAACCCTTGGCGATCTGCTGAATGATGCCAAGGCGCGGCCTGGTGGGCTGAGCTACGGATCGGCCGGCGTCGGATCGATCCTGCACACCACCGTCGAACTCCTTGCCAACGTGACCAAGACGAAATTTGTGCACGTCCCCTATCGCGGAGAAGTTCCCGCCATCACCGGGCTGTTGAGCGGGGATTTCGACTTCATCGCCGCGACCACCGGCGCGACCGTGCCGCGGGTCAAATCCGGTGAACTCCGTGCCCTGGCAACCACCGGAACCGTGCGCTGGGCGCTATTACCCAACGTGCCCACTGTCAACGAGGCAGCCGGCCTCAAAAACTTCGAGGTGATTTCCTGGACCGGGCTTGCCACGACCGCAGGTGTGCCGAAACCCATCATCGATCGCCTGCATGCCGAGGTGCAGCGCGCGATCAATGTGCCGGACGTGCGCGACAAACTGCAAAACATGGGCGGAGAGGTGCGTGGCACCACGCCCACGGAAATGCGCGATCTTGTGGCCCGCCAGTTGGCTCTTTGGGAACGGGTTGTTCGCGAGCAAAATATCCAGACCCAATGATTGTGACGATAGTCACCATGCTTTTCCCGATCGCAGCGGTGCAATACAATGGCGCGTTACGCCACGTGGAGATCGCCCGATGCCTGTCAGCACAATGAATCATTTTACGCTGCTCACGAAGGATGTCGCTGCGACCGAGGAGTTTTACGGCGAACTCTTGGGCCTGAAATCCGGCTATCGCCCGCCGATCAGCCGGCCAGGCCTATGGCTCTATGCCGGCGACCATCCGATCCTCCACGTCATCGACCCGGTGAAGATGCCCGACCAAGCCCACGGCGTGCTCGATCACATGGCTTTCACCGCGACCGGCCTGAAAGACGTCGTCAGCAAGCTCAAGCGACGCGGCGTGAAATACGACCTTCGCCGGCAGGGTGAGACCGGCGCATGGCAGCTCTTCTTCCATGATCCTAACGGGGCCAAGGTCGAGCTTGATTTCAAGAAGGACGAGCCGGAAGCTGATGCCTTGAAGACCGCCTGATTTCGCGAATTACGGAGCAAACCATGACAGTCGTCGCCAAACAGACCCAAGCCACGCAGAAGATCCCTTTCGACGCTGCCTTGCTTGATCGCCTGATGGATGAAGCCGGCATCGACGTTCTGCTCGCGACCTCGAAGCACAACGTACAGTACCTGCTCGGCGGTCACCGCGCCTTTTTCTTCGACTACATGGATGCCATGGGGCTGAGCCGCTATTTGCCGATCTTGGTCTATCCCAGGGGCAAACCCGAGAAGGCCGGCTACTTCGGCCACCGCCTTGAAGGGTTTCAGCGCGAGAACAAGCCGTTCTGGACCACGGAGCAGCAGACCAGCGCGTCAGGCTCGGTCGACGTGATGCAGAAGGCGACCGATTACATGCGGCGTTCAGGCATCGACGCGCGGCGGATTGGCGCCGAGGTGGCATTCCTTCCGTTGGATTCCGCCAATGCTCTGCGCAAGGCTTTTCCCGACAGCGAAATTAAGGACGCGCTGTTCGCGCTCGAACGCCTGCGCGCCCGCAAGACGCCCGAGGAGCTGGCGAAGCTGAAAATCGCCTCTGAGGCCGTGATCGATTCCATGAAGGCGGTGATCGCCGATCACGGCCCCGGCACGACCAAGGCCGAAATAACCGAAGCGCTGCGCCGAGAAGAGACCAATCGCGGCCTGCATTTCGAATATTGTTTGATCACAGCCGGCACCAGCCTCAATCGCGCGCCGTCGGATCAGCCTTGGGGCAAGGATGATATCATGTCGATCGATTCCGGCGGAAACTACGAAGGCTACATCGGCGATCTGTGCCGCATGGCCATTCAAGGCGAGCCCGACGCTGAACTTGAAGATCTGCTTGCCGAAATCGAGCAAATCCAGCGCGCAGCTATGAAAGTGTGCAGGGCAGGCGTGATGGGCAGCGAAATCTATGCCATCGGCGAAAAGTTGCTCGCCAAATCCAAGCATCACAATCACATGCATTTCCTAGCCCACGGCATGGGACTGGTCAGCCACGAAGCCCCGCGGCTCACGGCTTCCGGCCCGGTACCCTACGACGACTATGACGCCAAACACCCGCTCGAATCCGGCATGGTGGTGTCGGTCGAAACCACGCTGCAGCACCCCAAGCGCGGCTTCATCAAGCTCGAGGATACGGTCGTGGTCACCGACAAAGGGCCGGAGATCTACGGCGAGGGTGCGCGCGGCTGGAATCGCGGTGGCACCGCGATCGGACGCTAGGCAAATAACCATCAATAAAGACTGTGATCCGATCTATGTTGGATCAGGGCCTTGAACTTACCACTCAGAAAACCAGTCGATGCACTTGTGTGGAGTTGCACACGTTCTGCATCGATGCCGACAATTGGGCAGCGGTCGGCTGATTTAGGAAGATGCCTTTTCCTGTCACGAGCTTCTGAAGAAAGGTGATCGAGGCGTTGGATGCGCTGCTGCCACATATATCATCGCCGCAGAAATACACGATCGAAATCGAAATATTGTCCTGGGACGCGGTTTGTGCGGCAGCAATCGCCGCGGCTTGAACTTGTGAGTCACTCGTGCAGCCGCTAGCGCCACCGGAGCAATTCGGCTCGCCGTCGGTGATGAGCACGATATTTTGAGAGCTTCCGTGCGGCGCCCCATTCGACGAAAGCGCTGAAATGGAAGTCGTGAGTGATGGGGCAAATTGACTACCGCTGCATTTCGGAATGTTCTTGCCGCCGGTTTGGCAGTCAGCAATGCTATTTATAGAATTTGTCAAATTGGTTTGGTTGGTAGAATTGTTGACCGCAAACATCCCGCTCGGATTTGACCCCGTTGCAGTGAAATTTGTACCAGTGCCGGTGCTCAGCGTCAGGCCGAGTTGAGAACCGGCGGGACTGTTCATCATACAATTCATCAGCGTTAGATCGGCGCATTGAACGGCTCCCATCTTTTTATTGCCGGCTGCTGGGCATGCGGTATTTGCTGAATATTCAGGTGCAAAAGACGCGGAAACGTCATTGATGATTTCCATGTTGAACGCGGCGCTGCCTGAGCCGACACCGTAGGTGGCAATGGCAGTGGCGCTGACATTGAAATTTGACCATCCAATCATCGAGGCAAAGAAGAGTTGCAGCGGATTGCCATTGGCCGTGGCCATGCGGGTGACGACTTTAACGGCATTGCAATTGGAGGTCGTGCAGCTCGCGGTGGGTATCGCGGTGAAGCAACTTAGAGTCGAAGGCGTGGCGCAGGTCGACGACCACAGTCCCAGAGTGACGTCAGAGGCCACTAGCACCGTTCCGTACTTCGATGTCGGCATGTTGTCTGTGGCATATTGCTGGGCGACCGTGACGGACGATGCGTTTGGCAAATTCCATGTGGCGGCAAGTGCAGCCGAATCGGCGGTAACCTGCAGCATGTTTTGCATCCGCAAGACATAGGACATGTCGATCGCTAATGTCATGAAGCCAACGATGACCGGCAGGTAGATTGTAGTAATGACCAGGATGGCTCCGCGTTGGTCGCGCAGTAGTTGCTTGAACGATCGAACGTAGTTCATGGCGATCTCACTTGTTTCAGCAATTGAAGAACCCCTAACACCCACTGGCTGGATTTACCGCTGTGTTGCACGAGCAAGTTGCTGTCGAGCCCACAGGTATGCAGGAACTTGCATTGGTGATTTCGCTCCGCATTGTCGCGCTCGCGCTAATGGTGCCCGCCCAACTATTGGCGGTGATGTTTCCGCCGCTGAAACCAAAGAAGGTATTGAACAGCGAAGCGGTCGCGGTGGGGACAGAAACCTGCACCTGCACGTCCGGGCAGGTGCTGGCAGACGCCACCGTGGTCGACTTGATCGTGAATGTCATACCTGAACCAGCCAAAAATTTGCAGGCATAGGTATTGGCGTTCGCCATGGTGCCGCCCTGTACCGCGGACGTGCGCGCGCCCTCGCGCGCCGCATTGGTCATGTTATTTTGAGTAAATATCATCGAGCCGAATTCGATGATCCCGAACAGGATCAGAAACAGCACCGGCATCAGGATCGTGAATTCAACCAGCGCCGCGCCGTCATCATCCGTCAACACACGGGACAATTTCGCGCGTTTGCCGAAACGCAAACGAGCAAGCCTAAAGATGGATCTTGTCATGCAGCCGCGAGTCGACATGGTCATTTTCCGCAATCTCTGGACTTGTCACTTTTGCCTCAATTTATATAGTGATCTACTAACGTCTCGCCGTCACAGCTCAAATGATTAAACAAGTTCTCAGTTAATCGGCTGAACGCGCGCTCTGGCGCAATTTCAAGAAACGGGAGTAACCCTTCACCATCTGCCAAGGTTAACAATTAACCCGCTGCGTGAGCGCATCGTGGCCGACCGAGGACATGGCTCGGCGCTCATCGCATGCCATTTTCCATTCCAATCATCGGCCTTTCGCTTGCGTCGATCGTAGGCCTCACCGTCATTGGGTCAGGATGGTTAATTGGAGACTCTGTTCACGCCGCCGTTGCGTCACAACCTGTTTGGTTACAGTTCGTCGAAGCGTTGCTGCTGGCCGACCTGGGATTTTATCTGGCGCACCGCGCCTTCCACGCCTTTCCTCCGTTGTGGAAATTTCACGCGGTCCATCACAGCATCGAGGAGCTGGATTGGCTGGCGGCCGCCCGTGTTCATCCAGTCGATCAGATCATCACCAAGGGCGTATCGTTTCTGCCGGTTTTCGCGCTCGGCTTCTCCGACATGGTGATCGCCGGCTGGATGCTCTCGGCCTATGTACTCATAGGGCTTGGTCGCGCGTTTAGCATCATGGCCCAGGCGCGCCGCCTGGTCACAACCGGTCCTTATGCCATCGTTCGTCATCCGCTCTATCTCAGTGAGGAAATAGCGATGATTGGCATAGCGCTTAGGCATTGGTCGCCCGGGGCTGCGTTGATCGTCTGCGTGCAATGGCTGTTTCAGTTGCGCCGCATGACCAACGAGGAAAACGTTTGCGTTCCACGTTCCCCGAATATGCGGTCTATGCTACCCGGACGCCAAAAGTCATTCCGCGTCTCTTTCCGAGGTTTAGCCTCGGACATGCGTAGGGCTTCGCAATTGATTGAATCTGTCGCAGTCGGAAATTAACGAATATTAACAACACAACAAGTGTAGAATTTGGCCTTCCCGACCAAAAATTTAACATTACAAGGCCAGAAAACACTTTGGCTTCAAGTTGACGAAGCCCTGTTGGGCCATCACAATTTAACCAATCACGAAGGCGCTATCGTCGGATGCTTCCGGAAACCGTTAAATCTGTGGCTTACCGGCTGAAATGATGAGACGGGGAGTTGCAATGCTGAAGATGCTTAGTGTGGTGAAGCGCTTTGCCGCCCATGAAGAAGGCGCATCATTGATTGAATATACGGTGCTCATAGGAATCTTATTGGTTGCGGTGATCACGACAATCTTGGCTGTCGGCAGCTGGGTCAACAACCAGTGGACCACGTTGAACACCACGATCGGCGCACACTGACCGCGATCCGGGGTGCTCTCGGGTTGCAAGAGCCCATGATCGATGCGCCGTAAAATCATAAGCCGGATCAGATAAGACCGGTTATCCATAAGTTTTCCACAGGAAGCCATCCGCCGACCTGTCCAGCCCGGGCATATCGCCTGTCGTGATACCGAGTCGAATTCCTGCATGATCGACGCTCTCGCCCCCAGCATTTGAAGGCGAGAGGGTGCGCTCGCTTTTGGCTGTTGCCTCGGATCCAGCAAACGATCATGTGTAAGGTTTGACAGTAAAAGGTCGGCGGAGAAGTTAAGCCTAATTGTATTCTTGCCAAATTCTTGGAATGCGCTTTCGCAACATCAGGAATATTTTGCTGGCAATAGGTCTTCGTGGAAATTCTACGATCCTCGCGATCCCAGAATTGGCGCGGATTCTGGAGCGATCGAACGGTCGCGTTGCGCGTCACATTCATTAAGATATGAGTATGTCGACAATCGCATTACTTGTTAAATCAGGCACGATTGGTTTGAAGCGTTGTGCAATTTGTGCAAAACGCCACGTACATTAATGCTAATAAGCGATTAAACTTCCGATATAATTGACCCGACTCAACTTAGCAGATAATTTTCGAACAAATGTGGCGCGCTGCTCCTAAGGAGTTGCTCGTCTCTAGCGTCGTGGAATTCGCCGCGGCCAAAATTGAGTAACTTAACTCGGTATAGGAGAGCTCGATGTCTAAAGTTGTGAATCTTGCCAAGCGTTTCGTGGCCGACGAGGAAGGGGCAGCGTTGATTGAGTACACCGTTCTGCTCGGCATCATGCTGGTGGCCGTGATCGGTACCATCGTGGGCGTCGGCAATTGGGTCAGCAACAAGTGGACCACGTTGAACACCACGATCGGCGCACACTAACCGCGGTTTGGGCGCAGCGCTTTTACTGTGTCAAATTGGTAAAAGAGCTTAGTGCCCAAGTCGTACATTGAAATATGGCCCCAACTGTAGAATACAGAATCTGGGGTCATTTTTTTCGACATGTTTCTTATCCATGTTTTTTTACTCACGA
Organism: Xanthobacteraceae bacterium; assembly: GCA_035501735.1. GTDB lineage: Bacteria > Pseudomonadota > Alphaproteobacteria > Rhizobiales > Xanthobacteraceae > PNAI01. The sequence continues at coordinate 13,434 of DATJVR010000078.1, forward strand.
TGTTATCCATATCTAATATCAATTATATGATTCGCGTGCCGATCTAAGATATAATCTCAAAAGACCTGTTCGATTCCGGTTTTACAAAGGGCCAGTCAAGTGCGCAGCAAAGGCAACATCATCATTCTATTGGTTGCGATTATCATGGGAACGATCGCCGCGTTTTTGGCGCGCTCGTATATCCAGCAGTCGCAATTATCGACCACTCCGACGGTTCGCACCGTCGTCGTCGCGGCGACAGCGGTCGATATGGGCATGGTTCTGACCGAAGACCACATCAAGGAAATCCAGTGGAACTCGGCGACGCTGCCCGAAGGCGCGTTCGGTTCGAAACAGGAGTTTCTCGAAGGCGGGCGTCGCTTCGCGCTCGTCCCGATTGCACGCAACGAGCCGGTGCTCCGCAGCAAGGTGGCCGAATCCGGCCACGGCGGGTTGCTTTCGGCCATGCTCGACAAGAACATGCGCGCTGTGACGGTGCGCGTCGACGACGTGAGCGGTGTTGCCGGCTTCATTCTGCCCGGCAGCCGGGTCGATGTCGCGCTCATTCGCACCGAGAATGACGGAAATGGGTCAACGACTTATTCCAATATCATCCTGCAGAACATCAAAGTGCTTGCGACCGACCAAGTCACGGGCGTGACGGTCGAGAAGGCGGCGATGGTTGCGCGCGCGGTGACCCTCGAAGTCACGCCTGAGGACGCACAAAAGGTGTTGATCGCCGAGAAGGTCGGCAAGCTCTCGATGATCCTTCGTCAAACCGGCGGCCCGACGGCTGACATGCAGCGTCGAATCACGGATCGCGAACTGCTCGATCTGCCGATCGGACCCGCGAAGGCCGAGGCAAAGGAAGTGGCCCCCGCGCCACGACGTAATGAAAATACGACGGTCATCATCGTTCGTGGTGCAAAGCCCGAAGAATACTCTGTGAAGAACGGGAATTGATCGGTAGCCACCACCTAGTTCGGAGAGTAAGTAGGATAATTTGGTGAAGTAGGGGGACTAAGGAGTTGGACGGTCTGCGATAACGCAACGATCTGCCCGGAAAAATATAAAGATCCGGAGCGGCTATAATACAAGCCGGCGAATCGTCGGTGACAGTGGGGGTTTTAAGTGAGGACGATCAAGGCGAGCAGGTTTGACGACAGCGGCACGCGCGGTCGTCCACAGGCATGGCCGCTAGCGACGCGACGGCGCGGCGGATATCTGACACTCGGAATTGCCGTTGCCGCGGCGGTTGGGTTCATGCTGACCAATCTGCAGCCGGGGCAGGCACAGTCCGCGCGGACACAAACCGCCGCACAGGCTCCGACCCAGGCTCAAATGTTTGCGCAGTCGCGCGCACAGGCGCAGGCGCAGACGCGCCGGATGGAAGAGCAGCGCGAAAATGACCTGGTTCGTAGAATAGCGGTCGTTGTCCACAAATCGCGTACCATTCGGCTGGATCAGCCGTTCGAAAAAGCCGTGGTCGGCGCTCCCGATATTGTCGATGCGCTGCCGACGAACAATCAGACGCTCTATGTCCAGGGCAAAAAGGCGGGGACGACCAACGTCTCCATCTTCGACAATACTGGTCGCCTGATGGAGGTGCTGGATATCGAGGTCACTCCCGATACCGCGAGCCTGCAGGAAAGAATTCGCGCTGGCGCCGGTAGCCGGGGCATTATCGTTTCAAACAGCGCCGGCAGCATTGTGTTAAGCGGCGTCGCCAGCGATGCGGCCGCGGCTGACCGCGCCGTTTCCCTCGCCAAAGCGCTCTCTCAGGATACGGTTGTCGTCAATGGGATGACGATCTCATCCGCGGCCTCCCAGCAGGTGATGTTGAAGGTCCAGTTCCTCGAGGCGAGCCGCGATGCCGGCCGCGCGCTGGGAGTGAACCTCTATGGGGCGAGTCCGCCGGGGTCCAGTCGTGGCTTCTCGACGGGGTTATCGACACCATCGCAGATTCAGGCTCTTCCTCCGACCAGCACCACTACAGCCACGCCCGGCGCCACACCCGTCCCCGTTACCGGAGTGCCGGTCTTCGGCACGATCGGCACCACGGCCGCGACCATGTTTGGCAGTTCGTCGGCGCCGTTTGGTGTTGTGCTCGCCAATCTCGTCAACCAAGGCACATCGGTTGACGTCATGATCACTGCCTTGGAAACCCAAGGATTGGTCCGCCGTCTGGCCGAGCCCACGCTGATCGCGCTGTCCGGCGATTCGGCGAGCTTCCTGGCCGGTGGCGAGATTCCGGTTCCGAGTCCGGCGGTTGCGGGCTCCTCACCGACGGTGGAATGGAAACCATTTGGCGTCCAATTGGCATTCCAGCCGACCGTGCTCTCCAATGGCATCATCAACCTGCGGCTCACACCTTCGGTCAGCGAGCTCGATTACGCCAACGCCGTGATCATTCAGGGCGCCACCGTCCCGGCTTTGACCAAGCGCGAAGCGCGCACGACCGTCGAATTGCGCGACGGCCAGGCCTTTGCCATCGCCGGCCTTCTACAGGCCAATAATCAGCGAAATATCGCGCAGGTGCCTTGGATTGGCTCAATCCCGGTGCTGGGTGCGTTGTTCAAGAGCTCGGCGTACCAGAACCACGAAACCGATCTGGTGGTCATCGTCACGCCGCATGTGGTCGCGCCTTCGACGCCCGATCTGCGGCTGGCCTCGCCACTCGATCAGCGGCTGCCCAGCAACGACCTCGATTTCTTCCTGCTTGGCCAGAGCGAGGTGCGCAAGCGTTATTCCGATTATGTCTCGAGCGGCGGCAGCCTCACCGGACCGTACGGCCACATGATCCGCGGCGAACAATAGGGAACTTTCCTCGTTCACGGGTGAATCCAGATGTCATCGATTAGCCGCCTGACCAGTCTTGCACTTCTGACTGCGCTTGCCGTCGTTCTCGCCGGATGCATGCATGCCGAGGATCCCATCACGCAGTACACGCAACGCGCCGATGCGATCACTCTGAGCGTCGGCAATGCCGCCGCCGCCAATGAGGCGATCCAGACGATCGATCCGTGGCCGCGCGCTTCGGCCAGTCGCAATATACCGGGCAATGGCGAGCGCATGGCGGGTGCATACGAGCGTTACCGCAATGTCGATAAGGTGCCGCCGCGGCCAATGCTCAATCCGCCGTACGTCGCTATTATGGGCGGTGCGATGGGCGGCGGCGCGGGAGCGACGCCAACGAAGTAATCGGCTGCCAGGGATGATTGCAGGCCGCGGCATTGCCGCGGCCTTTCATTTGATCCGACAAGCCGAGTGATCCGATAAGCCGAGCGCTTGCTCATTCGATATTTGCAATTTCCTCAATCCGTCGTTCCGATGTGGCGAGAGGCTGGCGCTGCTATCAATCGCTTCCCAATGCGGTTGTACGCATGGCAGTTCTAACAGGGGCAATTGTCTGCGACTTTGTGCCGGTCTGGCTACCTCGCGATTGGCCCACACAACAACAAATGCGCAGCGCTTATCCTAAGCTGTGATCGAGAAAAGAAATGGCCGGGACAAGCGCCCGGCCATGACCTTTGAATCCGCCTTTGCGGACTGCCTGGCTCACCAGACCAGCCGGTGCTTCAGGCCCGACGAGCAGGCCTTCTGCATATTCAGCTTGATGTCATCCGTCGTGGGCGCCCGCATGGCGAAGCCGTTGCCCTTCACCAATTTGGCCAGCCAGTTCGCGTCTGACGTGCTGCAGCCGTAGCATATGGTGTACACGTCGATGCCCTTGTTTCCGGCCGCCTGAGCTTGCGCCTCCGCATAGGTCAGAGGCGTCTGGCCGCTCGGGCATCCGCTGGAGCCGCAGCTGTTTGCCTCGCCGTCGGTCACAATCACGATGGCCTCGGTGGAGGTGGTGGTGCTGGGACACGTCCCGCCCGAACAGAGCACGCCCGTGGCGTCGGCAATGGCGCCGCCGATATTGGTCACGCCGCTGTTGCCACTCCCGGAACTGCTGCCGCAGTCGGGCATGCCGTTGCCGCCGCCAAGCCCACCGAAGGGGAATTCATTGCATACCGCGATGCTGTTGATCTTGCTTGCCAACGTGTCGTTGTTGTTGGTCGTCGTGGTGGTGGTCGTCGTATGCCCATGATGGGTCGTGGTCGTTGTCGTGGTCGTGGTGCCATTCACGGCGAGTTGCGATTGGTACATCAAATCGGATGTCGCGAACACGTCGAGGCCGAGCGTTGAGCCGTTCGCGGCGTTCTGCTTCATGCAATCCAGCAGCGCCTGATCGGCGTTCTGGGCGAGCTTGGTCGGGCTGGCGAGTTCCTGCCGGAACGACGGGGAAATATCCTGCAGCAGCGTGACGTTCCACGGCACCCCGGTGCCGCCATAGGTGGCAACGGCCACGGCCGGAACGTCGATCGTCGACCATCCGATCATCGACGCAAACGCCAGCGTCAGCGCATTGCCGTTGCTGCTCGCCATGCGCGTCGTCACTTTGACGGCATTGCATTGGATCCCGCAAGGGGAGGACGCGTCAGGCACGAAATTCGCCAACGAGCAGGTCTGGCCGGCCGCGCACGTCCACATGCCGATCACCACGTCGCTGCAGTCGGCGGAATTCTGCTTCAGCACATTCGCCGTCGCCCCGGTGTAGTTGTTCTTTTGCATGTTCTTGGTCGCCGAGTCCTTCGCGGTCGAACACGCCCTGGCGGCGTCCGGCAGTCCGTCCATCGTCGCCGCCAGCGCGGCGGCGTCCGCCGTCGCCTGCAGCAGGCTGCGCGTCCGGTACACGTACGACATGTCGACCGCCAGCGTGAAGAAGCCGACGATCACCGGCAGATAGACGGTCACGATGATCAGGACCGCCCCGCGTTGATCGCGCAGCAGGGTCTTGAGCAGGTTTTTAAGTCTGGTGAGCTGGGTCATGGTGTTCTCGGTTCGAATGCGAGGGTTCGGAGTTCCTTTAGTTGCAACTGAGCGTCCCGCCCGCCGTACTGCAGCTTGTCGGGCCGGGAGCTTCTGCCGCCGCGCAATTGTCCTCCTGCCGCATCGTCACGCTCGCCCCGATCTGGCCGCCCCAGGTGGAGGCGGTGAGATTTCCGCCGCTGAACGAGAAAAACGTGTTCATCAGCGAGGCGTCCGATTTGTTGACGACCACGTTGACGGTGACCTCGCCGACGCCGGTGGTCGCACCCGCCGGAATCGTGCACGCCCGCGTCGGTGTGATGGTGAAGGTCGGCCCGAGGCCCTGCAGACAGCCGCAGGCCGTGCTGGCCGCTTGCGCCGTCGTGCCGCCGCGCACCGCCGCCTTGCGGGCGCCTTCGCGCGCCGCGTTCGTCATGTCGTTCTGCATCCAGATCATCGAGCCGAATTCGATGATCCCGAACAGGATCAGAAACAGCACCGGCATCAGGATCGTGAATTCAACCAGCGCCGCGCCGCTCTCGCTTCGCTCCCGCGAGGCTGCAGTTGTCGGCCAAAACAATTCAGGCAGGCAAGAAGACCATCTTTCGGCAAAGGCTCTCGCGGACATGCCCAACCTTCTAAAATCCGCATGCTTAAAATTAACAGATAATAAAGTATTTCAATCAGCTAGTATTTTGTCAACGCGCGAGCTTTGCGTAATCACAATGATTTATTAACTAGTTAATTGCTGACAACTGTAAACGAAGCAGTACTGTTGTTAACCAAAGTTAATGGCCCCGATTCTAAGCTGACTCTGTTCCCATAGCACACTTGGCAAAACGGAAAGGGTTGCCCCATCATCGCGCAAGCGGGATTGGTGGCCGTTTTGCGTATGCAAAGTTACCCACTGATTCGCCTCTCCCAACCCTTCCGCGGCGGGGTCGACCCGGCCTTGCCGAGGTCTGACGATTCTGCGGAATTTTACAACGGTCGGACATGAGGGCTTGGGATTTTGGCCCCGGATAGCCGCACCTGGCCGGATAGGTGTCGACCGCATGATCGAATTATGAAATATACCATTTACAGCTTTCTTTCTTGGCACTCCGCCGCTGTTGATTAATAATATTGTTCGAGCGGCTTCCCCATATCCAACCAGCCTCTGTGTTCGTTCGTGATCGAAAATTAGAGCCATTCAATGCCGACATACTTCCTCAGCACGAACACGAGTCCCGAGCAAAGCTCGCTGATCGAGCGTAATCTCAAGACCACGATCCCCGATCTGATCAATATCGCCAATTTGGAGGAGATCGCGAAGGATATTTCGAGCCAGCAGAACGCGCCCGTTTATATTCTGGTGGCGGGGCCGGCCGACAATCCGGGTTACATCGACCGTTTCGTCGAAATTGCCACGCAACAGCGCGGACGGTTTTTCTTCATTCTCATCAGCGCCGATATTTCCACGGCCAACTACAAGCGTCTGGTGCGGACGGGCAGCGCCGATTGGGTTTCTGTCGCCGGCGCGCCGCAAGAGATTGCCGAGATTTTTGCGAAGCGTCGCAGCGCGCTCAATGTCGTCGACCGGGGTGCCGGCGAACCGGAAAAGCCAACGACCATTGCGTTTCTTCCCAGCGCCGGCGGCGTCGGCAACACCACCTTGTTGGCTGAAATCGGGGTCTGGCTGAAACTTCAGAAGGCCACCAAGGATCGCAGGATTTGCGTGGTCGATTTGGACTTCCAGACCAGCCACGTATGCGACTATCTCGACCTCGAACCGCGGCTGCAGATCCAGGAGATTGCGCAGGATCCGACCCGGCTCGACGCGCAATTGTTTGAAATATTCGTGAGCCATCATTCCAGCGGCCTCGATGTGTTCGCCGCTCCGCGCAGCAAATTCGACGTCTCCGAACTGAGCGTCGCCGCCCTCGATGCGCTGTTCGAAATGATCGCCAAGCGCTACGATTTGATCCTGATCGACCTTCCGGTCACCTGGTTCAACTGGACTGGCGAGGTCGTTGCAAACTCCAATGCCGTGGTCGTGACCGGCATCAACACGATTCCGTGCCTGCGGCAACTATCGCAGGCCATGGCCGCGGTGAGCGATGCCCGCCCGCATTCAAGCCCCGATTCGGTCGCTATCGTGATCAACCGTTGCGAGCGCACTCTCCTCGGCGGAGTGGAGCGGCGCCAGCACGTGGAGAGCGTGCTCAAAGATGAGGTGGTCTTCTATGTTGGCAGCGATCCAGCGGCCTTCGTAGAGGCCTCCAACACCGGCACGCCGCTCGCGCAGTCCGGCGCCTCCCGCAAGACCATCAAGGAAATCTCCGCGGTCGCTGACTTTTGCATGGGCGTCAAATCGGCGAAAGTTAAGGCCGCCTGAGTTATAGAGCTGATGTGAGTCGTGAATTCTTAAGTTCTGGCTACAACACATTAAGATTACCCACACAGCATTAAGATTACCCACAAGCAATTAAGTCTGATTGAAATAATAGCTCAACTTATAAGCCGATTCCGTATACATTTCACCGGGATCGAAGTGCGGTATTCTTCTGTGAACTGCGGAAGACATTCTGGTAGTTTGCGCTCTGATCCTTGAGAGTGACGAACGGGGTTATGCGCAGCGGCCAGTTCCACGGTGTCGTAAAGGCAAAATTTCCATGAGCATATTGTTCAGCAATTCGCGACCGACGAAACGCGCGACCGATCCGGCCGCTCCGGCCGAAGCGGCCAACGCCGACAGCGCGATGAATTTTTACCGCGAATTGATCGAGCGCCGGCCGATACTGCTCGATGAAAAAATCAAGCTGCACGCGCGCATCATCGACGAATTCAACCTGACGCTTCTGGAAAAGATGCCGCGCGAAGAGCTGCTCAAGCACGTGCGGACCTATGTCCAGGATTACGTGAACGCCGAAAAGATTTCGCTCAACCAGAAAGAGCTGACCGCGTTCACCGACGAAATCATCAACGAGATGACCGGCTTCGGTCCGATTGAGCCGCTGCTCAAGGACCCGACCATCAACGACATTCTGATCAACACCCACAAGCAATGCTTCGTCGAGCGCTTCGGCAAGCTCTATGAAACCACGGTGCACTTCAAGGACGAGGCGCACCTGCTCCGGATCATCAACCGGATCGTGGCCGGCATCGGTCGTCGCGTGGATGAATCCTCGCCGATGGTCGACGCGCGCCTGCCCGACGGCTCGCGCGTGAACATCGCCATCCGGCCGATCGCCGTCGATGGTCCATTGGTTTCCATCCGCAAATTCTCCGACAAGCCGTTCTCGATGGACCGCCTGCTGGAAGTGGGCACGCTCAAGCCGCAAATGAACGAAGTGCTGAAGGCCGCGGCCCAAGGGCGCATTTCGATGATCATCAGCGGCGGCACCGGCAGTGGCAAGACCACGATGCTCAACGCGCTGTCGAATTACATTCCGACCGGCGAGCGTCTGATCACGATCGAAGATGCCGCCGAACTCCAGTTGCAGCAGCCCCACGTCGGCCGGCTGGAAACCAGGCCGCAGAATACCGAGGGTAAGGGCGAAGTGCGCCAGCGCGATCTGGTCAAGAACGCCCTGCGTATGCGTCCGGACCGCATTATCATCGGCGAGTGCCGTGGCGATGAAGCCTTCGACATGTTGCAGGCCATGAACACCGGTCACGAAGGCTCGATGACGACCATTCATGCCAACAACCCGCGCGATGCCTTGAAGCGCCTCGAGCAGATGGTGAGCATGGCGGGAATGACCATACCGGCCGCGAGCATGCGCGCCCAGATCGCATCGGCCATCAGGGTCATCGTCCAACTGCAGCGCCTGCCTGACGGCAAGCGGCGCGTGATGAGCATCGGCGAGATCACCGGAATGGAAGGTGACGTCATCCAGATGCATGAAATCTATCGTTTCGTGAAAGAGCACACCGACGAAAAGGGCAACGTTCACGGAACTTTCCGCGCCACCGGCATCCGGCCGACTTTTCTTTCCGATCTTAAAGCCTACGGGATCGAACTGCCCGCCAGCTACTTCGAACCGTCTAAAGCGTTGTGAGTGGGAGTTAAGCCTTGGAAGAATTATGGCTGATCTACGCGCTGGTTTTCGGTGCCGCGATGTTCGGCATCCAGGCGGCCTATTGGCTGCTTTTTCGCGCGCGTAAGACCCAACAGACCATCAATCGCCGCCTGGCTCTGACCTCGCAGGGCGGTACCGCAACCGCCGTTTTGGAAACGCTGCGCAGCGAGCGCAAGTTTGCCAGCTTCGACAATCCGTTGCTCGACAAGCTGAGCACGTTCTGGACGCAGACCGGATTGCGGTTCGATACCAATACCTTCGTCTTGTCGGCCTTGGCGCTCTGCGCGTTTTTCTTCCTCGTCTTCAGCATGGCGTTTGGCTTCGGCATACTGGCGCTCTTGCTGACGCCGCTCGGCGCAATGGCGGCAATCTACTTGTTCCTCGCCCGCGTCCGCAGCCGACGTATCTTTAAGTTTTCCGAGCAGCTTCCGAACGCAGTGGACGTGATCGTTCGTGGCGTGAAGGTCGGCTATCCGTTCTCCAGCGCGATTTCTCTCGTGGCGCATGAAATGGCTGATCCGATCGGCACCGAATTCGGTATGACCGCCGACGAGATTGCCTTCGGCCTCGACGTTCGCACGGCGCTCGAGAATCTCTACCGCCGGGTAGGGCAGGAGGATCTGCTCTTCTTGGTGATCGCGATGAGTATCCAGACGCAAACCGGCGGCAAGCTGTCCGATCTGCTTTCACGCCTTTCTCAGACGCTGAGATTGCGCGCTACGCTTCGTCTCAAGGTGAGGGCGCTGACGGCGGAAGGCCGGTTGTCTGGAATCTTTCTTTCGCTCACCCCGTTCGTGCTCATCGGGATCATCAGTCTTCTTTCGCCGAATTATTTCACCAGCGTGCTCGGCAATCCGATTGTCATTCCTGCGGCCGTTATCGGACTGGCACTTCTTTTCATCGGGAATGTCATGATGTACCGCATGATCAATTTTAAATATTAGGCCGACGATCGCAATGACCCCCACCATAATCATTCTCCTCGCATTCTGCGCCGCCGCCGCCGCCGTCTTCGGCGTCGGTCGCTATATGACCCTCTACGTGCAGGTGCAGCGTCGTCTGCCGACCGCGGTCGGCAATGATTCGTTCACCACCAGATCCACCGCGCGTCTGCACAATTTCATCGCCAAGCATTTCGATGAGCGCCGTTTCGGCGTCGACAATACCTTGCGCGGAAAATTGCGCCGTGAACTGGTACGCGCCGGTTTCTTCCGCAACGACGCGCTCAACATCTACATTTTCTCGCGCATCGCGCTTGTCATTGCCCTGCCGTTGCTCGCCTATCTGCTGATACAGGCATTTTTTATCGACATTCCGCTGTTCCTCAAGTTCGCGGTGCTGCTGATTGCCTTGCTGATCGCAATCTTGGGTGCCGATGCCTATCTGGCCCGCCGGCAACGCATATTGGTCGAGGGCTATCGGCAGGTCTTCCCGGATTTTCTCGACCTGCTCACGGTGTGCGTGGACGCGGGCTTAAGCCTTGAGGCTTCGCTTGATCGCATCACCGATCACATCACCCAGCAAAACCGCGAGCTCGGCTTGAACCTGATGATGGTCACCGAAGAAATGCGGGCTGGCCGCAGTACGGTTGAGGCGCTCGAATCGCTTGCCGATCGTCTTGGCCTCGACGAAGCCCGCTCATTGGTGCTGGTGCTGCGTCAATCCGTTGAGCTGGGCAGCGACATTGGCGAGGCTTTGCACGTCTTTAGCGACGAAATGCGCAGTAAAAGGCTGCTTCGGGCCGAGGAAGCGGCCAACAAACTTCCTGTGAAAATGACCCTTCCAATGGGACTTTTCATTTTTCCCGTGATTCTTCTCGTTGTACTGTTACCGATCGGCATCAGACTGATGACGGTTGTATTCAAGTAGGGGGTGTAACAATCATGCTGATGTTCAAACGAGCGTTTGGAGCCGGGCCCGCCATGGCAACCGCGCTGGTGGCGCTTGCGCTTGGCGGCTGTGCGACGACCGACGATCCCGCATCCTCCTCGATGGCGCTCGCGACCACGGATACCGTTGTCGGTACCGAACCCGCAATCACCCCGACCTACCAAGAACCGGGCACCGTCAAATACTATCCATCCGACGAACCCCTCCGCCTCGCGCTGGAGCAGTTCAATCGGGGCAACTACGGCCTGGCCGAGCACTACTTCCGCGACGCCGTCGAACGAACCCCGCGCGACGCGACCGCCTGGATTGGTCTGGCGGCAAGCTATGATCGTCTTGCTCGCTTCGATCTTGCCGATCGCGCGTATCGTTATGCGACCAAGCTTGCTGGTGAGACCACGCAGATTTTGAACAACCGGGGCTATTCCTACATGCTGCGCGGAAACTATGCGAAAGCCCGCCAGATGCTGCTCAAGGCCCAGGCGCGTGAACCGAATAATCCGGTGATCGTCAACAATCTGCAGCTGTTGGACGGCAGCCGGCGTTTCGTGCAGCGTTCGGGCGAGTAAACTCGTTCGTCCTAGAAGCCGATCATTTTAAGCACGAAGATACCGATCAGGGCCGCCGCCACCGACGGCCCGAATGGTATTTGCGCACGTCCATCGACGCGCCGGATGGCGACCCATGCGAACTTCTCGGCCATGACGATATGGGAAACCGAGAAGAACATCAGTAACAGCGAAAACGGCAGGGCGTAGCGCAGCCCGACCCACAGAAATCCGACCGTCAGGATTTTGACGTCGCCGCCGCCAAGCCAGCCACACGCATAAAAAAACAGCGTGACCACGAACATGGCGAGCGCCAGCCCCACATGCGAAAGTGCATTCACCCACTCACCGCTCGCGTAGGCATAGAGGCCATAGAGACAAGCGAGGATGAGAACGACGTCATTGCGGATCTTGAATTCGCGCAAATCCGTCAACGCCGCATAAAATAAAAGGGTGGCGGTAATGACCAATAGGACGTGGGCAAGGAATTCTGACAATTCGATCACCCCCAGTGATCAGATGAAGATGTTGTCAGCTCTCACGCAAAACGCGAACATAGATGAGATGTGAAGCAACAAACGAAAGCAAGGTAGGGATCAGCAGTGCCGCGAACACGTAGACATGCGCGCCGGGAGTGAATTCGAACGATGAGGAACCCCACGCGCCGTTGAACCCGATGCCGCCAAGTGACGCGGCCCGCGATGCGGGCGTCTCGAAGCTGTACCACGCATAGGCCAGCATGAAGACATACGCGAGGCTCAGGTTGCTCGCGACCGCTGACAGGAGCCGGACCCTGAACGCAGCCCCGGCAGCGGCCAGAACGATGAGCGGAAGCCCGACGAACAGCAATTGCACGTAGGGCATGCTGATGTGATCGCTGAAAATATAGTGGCTGCGCTGAAACATTCTGAAAACGTTGAGATTGAGATACCAGGCGAGTTCCGAGGACGGATGCGATGCGAGCAAATAGGTCGCCAGTTCCTCGGTAGCGATCACCGCAGCCAGCACCAAAGGGCCGATCAACTGAAGCCTTGCGAGCCTACTCATGCTGCAAAGCACTAGGTCAAATAGCTGTCTGTTCCGTTAATGTCCGCGCTTCGCTGCGGGCAATCGTAGTTAAGCAAAGGTGATGTCGGTCGTGGACCTGACCGGCCTTTCAAGAGAAATCGGCATGTGAGTTGAGGGTTGGAGGCCACGGCCGGAATTGAACCGGCGTACCCGGTTTTGCAGACCGGTGCGTAACCACTCCGCCACGTGGCCTTCTAATGCACGTCCCCAGGGCCGTGCCGGGCCCCTTATAGGGCAAATTCAGACGAGCTGGGAACCCGGCCGGCTCAATTTTTTAAGCGCGGAAATGAGCGCAACCCGATGTTCAGCGGCGGACGTGGACGACGGCCGTGTCGTCGGCATAGATCCGCCGCCATGCGGGCGAGTGATCGAAGTAGTACGCGAATGTGGTATGGGGCCGCAGCAAAGTCCATGTGACCTTGTAGGCGTCGACCATCGCGTCGAGCCTCGGCAGATTTTGCAGTTGAGCGGCGTCGAAATAATCGACGGCGAACTTTTTGCCGAAGGGCAGGGTTCGGCCATCGATGAACGTCTTGATTCCGCGATAGATCAAATACCCGCCGAAATCGAAATCGTTGAATACCGGCCCGTTGACGTCGTGTTGCACGGCATAGTCGACGGCCGCTCGCGGGCTGATGCTGGCCGCAGGCTCAAGATTTGGCTGCAAGCGCATGTGTACGGTGCCGATGGCAACCACCGCGATGACCGCGGACGTTATGCCGATCAGGGCCGGTAGCAGTCTTCCAAACAGCGGACGGGGATCCGTCGTCGGCCGCAGAAAAGCAAACTGTGCCTGCAAGGGACCGGCCAGCATGAACGGCCAGCTCAGCGCGACCATCGGCAGTCCGCGCACGTGCCGCAAGCCCAGATGCAGGATGCCGACCACCAGCAGCGCGCGGGTAAATCTTATTTTTGCGCCGAACGTGACGGCCATCAGCAGAGCGACGAGCAGGATCGCTTCCTGAAGCCGATCGTTGTCGGCATCCATCGGCCGCCATTCGCTGTTTTGTTGCAGCACCGGCCCGAGGTCCATCACATTGAAGGTCTCAACAATGTATTGATAGCCGTACGGCGTGACGCATCCAGCGAGCACCGCGCCAATCCCAAATATCAACCAGTCGAACGTAAGTCGGAGGCGCGAAGCCGCCGGCGCGGAAACGACGGCATCCAATGCAAATCCGCCCGCCATCACGAGTCCGAGCGTGAAGGCGCCGTGCAGGTTGGCCCATAACGTCATGACGGGCAGCAGCCAAAAGCTCGGCCGCCGGCCTTCGTCGCAGGCCTTGGCGAGAAAGGCCACCCACACAACGATGATTGGAAACGAAAGCAAATGCGGCCGCGCGAGAAAATGCTTGTTGGCGAAGATCAATGCGATGACGGCGATGCCCAGTGCGACGGTCGCACGCAAGCGCCGCGCCAACAGCCGGTACATGAGCGTGAATGTCAGCGCTATGACGAAGGCGGCGAGCAGATAAGGCCCATGCCACCCGAGCAGTTCGTACGAGAAAAACAACAATATCTGCGACAGCCACTCCATATCGGTCCACGGCTGTCCGAACGCGGTATGCGAGAAGATTTCCGTTCTAGGAAATTGATGCTCGGTCCACATCCAGCGGCCGGTTTCGATGTGCCAATAAGTATCCGGATCCGACAGGAGCCGATCCGAATGGAAAAAAATCGAGAGGCAAAAAACCGCGACAATCAGGAACACCGCAACCAGGTCGGCCGGCAGCGCAAGGTCACTTTCTCTCTGGTCATGCGCCGGCGACATGGCCTTCATGGATGCGATCAGAATTCCGCTTCAGCTTGATGCAGCAACCGAAAAATATCTGATACCGGAAGAGACGGGCCGTAACCTACGGGCCCAGCATCGAAACAAAACGAATCGGACTGCGCGAAAATGTACCGGATGCTGGCTTTCTCCGGTAGCTTGCCTTTTGTCATGGCCTGCCGCAAAAGTCTCTCGTCCCGCTGCGCAAATGGGGAGACCGAATGCCTGATTTTTCTGCCTTGCGTCGAGCCATGGTCGACGGTCAGGTACGCACCAGCGACATTACGGATCATCGCTTGCTGACGGCCATGCTTGCGCTGCCGCGCGAGAGATTTGTTCCTCCTGAAAAGATGGAGCTCGCCTACCTCGATCGCGATATTCTGCTGAGTGCGCCCGGCCGCCCCGCGCGCTGCATGCTCAAACCAATGGTGCTCGCCAAGCTTATCCAGGCGGCTGACATCGCCGAGAACGACCGCGTGCTCGATATCGGTTGCGTTTCCGGCTATGCGGCGGCGCTGCTCGGCCGATTGGCCAATACCGTCATCGGCGTTGAAGAGGATGCGGCGCTCGCGCAGATGGCCATGAAAACGATTGCCGCTTTGGGGGCCATGAACCTGACGATCGTATCCGGGCCGCTTGCGGCTGGCTGGCCCGCCGGCGGGTCCTACGATGTGATCCTGCTGGAAGGCGCAACCGAGATCGTGCCCGAGGGATTGCTGGGGCAGCTCAAGGAGGACGGCCGGCTCGTCTGCGTGATGGGGCAGGGCCCAGCCGGCAAGGCCATGCTGTTTCGCGCCCAAGAAGGCGAGCTGAGCGGCCGCCCGCTGTTTGACGCGACCGCTCCACTTCTGCCCGGATTTGCGAAATCACCGGAATTTGTCTTCTGATCCGATAAAAATGCATGTCAAGCTCGCGAATGGGATGGTGTTGCCCCTGCGCAGCAGGCCGAGCATTCATGCACAAACACCATTCCCGGGGGTTTAACCACGCCTAGCCACCGCGTATTATTCATCTGATGTCGGGTTGTCGCGTTGTTTAAGGCGCCGATGAGCACTTGATACGTGCACAACGGAGGCGGCTGGGTGTGCGTTGTGGGGTAGGGATGCCGAGTGTTTGGCATGAGGGGCGCGTTCTCGTGGCAGTTGCAGGACTGCTGCCTTGTCTTGCCGTCGTCCCATCCGTTGCCTCAGCCGACACTTTGGAATGGGCGTTGGTTCAAGCCTATCAGAACAATCCTCAGATCAATTCGCAACGCGCCGCCGTCCGCGCCACCGACGAGAATATCCCGCAGGCGCTTTCGGGTTATCGGCCGCGAATTTCCCTCAGCGGCAGCGCCGGCGAGCAATATCTCGACGTCTTTTCAAAATCGTCGGGCTCGACCGGGCCCGCGACCTACTCGAGTGCGCACGGCTATAGCGCCGTCACCGGCTACGGCGTCACCAGCACGCAGACGATCCTCAACGGGTTCCAGACCGCCAACCGCACCCGGCAGGCCGAAAGCCAGGTTTCGGCCGCGCGGGAAAGTTTGCGCCTGAGCGAACATACCATCCTGCTGGCCGCCGTTACCGCCTATATGAACCTGATACGCGACGCGGCGATCCTCGAATTGCAACGCCGCAACGTCGAAGTGCTGAGCGAGCAGTTGCGGCAGACGCGCGATCGTTTCAACGTCGGCGAAGTCACCCGCACCGACGTCGCGCAGGCCGAATCGCGTTTGGCCGGCGGGCGCGCACAGGTGCTGAGCGCGGAATCCAATTATGTCACGTCGCGCTCCACCTATCGGCAAGTCATCGGCGTTGAACCGGGAAAACTTGCGCCCGCCTCGCCGGTCGACCGTCTTTCTCCGCGCACCTTGCAGGCCGCGGTGGTCGAGGCGCGCAGCCAGCACCCTTCGGTGACGGTTGCGATGTTCAACGTCGATGCCGCCCAACTGCAGGTGAAGATTGCCGAAGGCTCGCTCTACCCGACCCTGACGATTCAAGGAAATGCACAACAGAGCAACGGCTCGGCCAGCAACCTTGGGACGCTGCAGTCGTCGATTGCCAGCGTCACGGGCCAGTTGACCATTCCGCTCTATCAGGGTGGCGCCGAATATTCGCTCATTCGCCAGGCCAAGGAATTGCTGGGACAGCGCCGCATCGATCTCGACACCGCCCGCGAGCAGGCGCAACAAACCGTGGTGCAATCCTGGGGGCAACTGGAAGCGGCCAAGGCGCAGATCCAGGCCACGCAAGCTCAGGTCGCGGCTGCCGAGATCGCGCTCAACGGCGTGCGCGAGGAGGCCCGGGTTGGCCAACGCACCACGCTCGATGTGCTCAACGCGCAACAGGAACTGGTCACCGCCCGGGTCGCGCTGGTGACCGCGCAGCACGACCGCGTGGTTGCATCCTATACGCTGCTTGCGTCTGTCGGGGGTCTGTCCATCCCGGTGCTCGGGCTCAGAGTCCCGACCTACGATCCGATGGTGCACTACCAGCAGATCCGTGACAGCTGGATCGGGGTCCGCACGCCTGACGGCAGGTGAGTCGCAGGCAGGTTAGATTGGCAAATCTGGTCGCGGATGACCGGAAATTATGCCTATCCACATATGATTTTGGCGCGCTGCCTTTGGCCGTGGCATAATCGAATCACCATTGGATTCGTGCGGCGGCGGTTGGCGTTCAAGGCCGGTCAGGTCGGTGAGGACCGGCCGCGGCAATCAGGGTTGGCCCAAAACGCGTGTCGGTGCGCGTGTCCGTGTGCATGGATCGAGCCATGACGAAACACGTGGCGCCGTCGCAAGAATATCATGTGAACGCGGGATTGAGCTTCGGCATAAGGGTGAGGCAATGACGCAAGCGGCAAAAGCACAAGAACCGTCGATGGAGGAAATACTCGCCTCAATTCGTCGCATCATAGCGGACGATGACGCCAAACCGGCGGCCGCCGCACCAGCCCCGCAACCGGCCCCGGCTCCTCCGCCCCCAGCTCCGGCGCCGCCGCCGCGCCAGGCAGCCCCGCCACCGCCTCCACCCAGGTTCGAGCCGGAGAAAGCCGTCAAACAGGATGGCGTCGACCGCATATTGGACGACATTGCGCCGGCAAAACCCAAAGTCAGCGCCGAGGCGCCTCCCGACGTCCTCGACCTCACTGAATCCATGGTTGCGCCTAAGCCGCCCCCCGCCACGAGCTTCCAAACCATCGATGGCGAGCCGGATGTTGTCTTTCGGGATACCGAACCCGTACCGCCGCCGGCTCATGCCAAAGTCTTCGCCGAGCCGCCCCGTCCGGCTCCGCCGCCGCCCGAACGACCGCTGATTTCGAAGGAAACCGCAACGGCGGTGGATTCCGCCTTCAACACGCTCGCCCACACCGTGCTGGTGCAAAATGCCCGCACGCTTGAGGACCTCGTGCGCGAGATGCTGCGCCCCATGCTCAAAGGCTGGCTCGACGACAATTTGCCCAGCATCGTTGAGCGCCTGGTCAAGTCGGAAATCGACCGCGTATCCCGCGGCCGCAGCTGACCATTCGCTAGGCAATCCTTCAGCCAAGTCAAAATCCGTGCCTGAAGCGGTAATTGCGGGCCGTTGACAGGTCCAAGCGCGCTGGGCTTTCTAAACCCGAATGGCACGCGTGTTTCAGTGATGATCGACAAGACTTACCAGCCATCCGAAGTCGAAGGCCGCATTTATGCGAGTTGGGAAAAGGCCGGCGCTTTCCGCGCCGGCCGGCCCGAGCGCGCCAATGCCGCGCCCTATTGCATCGTAATACCTCCACCCAACGTGACCGGCTCGCTCCACATGGGGCACGCGCTCAATAATACGCTGCAGGACATCCTCTGCCGTTTCGAGCGCATGCGCGGCAAGGACGTTCTCTGGCAGCCCGGCACCGACCACGCCGGCATCGCGACGCAGATGGTGGTCGAGCGGCAGATGATGGAACGCCAGGAGAAGGGCAGGCGCGAGATCGGCCGCGCGAAGTTTCTCGAAAAGGTCTGGGCCTGGAAGGCGGAGTCCGGCGGCACCATCATCAACCAGCTCAAGCGTCTCGGCGCGTCCTGCGACTGGTCGCGCGAGCGCTTCACCATGGACGAGGGACTTTCGCGCGCGGTTCTTAAAGTTTTTGTGGAACTTTATAAGGCCGGCCTAATCTACAAGGATAAAAGGCTGGTCAACTGGGACCCGAAGCTGCTCACCGCCATCTCCGACCTCGAAGTGCAGCAGGTCGAGGTGAAGGGCCACCTCTGGCACATCCGCTACCCGCTCGAAGGCAAGACGTTTGATCCCAACGATCCGTCGACCTTCATCGTGGTGGCCACCACGCGGCCGGAGACCATGCTGGGCGACGTGGCGGTCGCGGTGCATCCCGACGACGAGCGCTACAAGGCACTGGTCGGCAAGTATGCGATCCTGCCGCTGGTCGGGCAAAGGATTCCAATCATCGCCGACGACTATTCCGATCCCGAGAAGGGCACCGGCGCGGTCAAGATCACGCCCGCGCACGACTTCAACGATTTCGAGGTTTGGCAACGGCACAAGGATGCTGAGTTGAGCGGGCACAGTCCGATCAATATTCTTAGTCCCGAGGCAGAGTTGTTCCTAAGAGGGAATTCCGTTTTCCTAGCGAGCGTCGATCGCGGGCGGAAACTGCACCGATTCATGCCCACAATTCAGCCACCGGATGCAGTTGCAGCACACTATCAAGCTATGAATTTTGAATTCCTGATGGATTTACATGGACTGCGTACTTCGGAGGCTAGAAAGAAAATAGTCGCGCGGCTTGAAGAGGTGAGTTTGGTCGAAAAGATCGAGCCTCACACGCATGCCGTTCCTCATGGCGACCGCTCGAACGCAGTTATCGAACCGTTCCTCACCGACCAATGGTACGTCAACGCCAAGAAGCTTGCCGAGCCTGCGATTGCAACTGTGCGCGAGGGCAAGACCAATTTCATTCCGAAGAACTGGGAAAAAACTTTCTTCGATTGGATGGAGAACATCCAGCCATGGTGCATCTCGCGCCAACTTTGGTGGGGCCACCAGATTCCGGCTTGGTATGGAAGAAATCCAGATCACGACAGCATTCAGGCGATGCTGGACGACCCAAAAATATTTGTTGCTGGGACTGAAGCCGAAGCCATGCACTTGGCTCGAAATCAATACGGTTGCGATGTCCGGGTCCTTTCATCAAAGCCGACAGGAGATGACTTACAGACGATTGTTACGGAAATGATCGCCGAAGAAAAAGCAGGCAAACTTAAGCGAGAGCCTATCTGGCGCGACGAGGACGTCCTCGACACTTGGTTTTCCTCCGCGCTCTGGCCGTTCTCCACCCTTGGCTGGCCGGATCAGACGCCCGAGCTCAAGCGTTATTATCCGACTTCTGCGCTGGTCACCGGCTTCGACATCATCTTCTTCTGGGTCGCGCGCATGATGATGATGGGGCTGCACTTCATGAAAGAAGTGCCGTTCCATACCGTCTACATCCACGCGCTCGTGCGCGACGCGAGCGGCGCGAAAATGTCGAAGTCCAAGGGCAACGTCATCGACCCGCTGCAGCTGATCGACGAATACGGCGCCGACGCGCTGCGCTTCACGCTTGCCGCCATGGCGGCGCAAGGGCGCGACATCAAGCTGTCGCCGCAGCGCGTCGAAGGCTACCGCAACTTCGCGACCAAGCTCTGGAATGCGGCGCGTTTCGCAGAGCTTAACGGCTGCGGCCGTAGGCAGGGCTTCGATCCGAAATCCGCCAAGGAGGTTCTCAACCGCTGGATCGCGCACGAGACGGCCAAAGCAACGCGCGAAATCACCGCCGCGATCGAGGCCTATCGCTTCAACGACGCCGCCGGCGCCGCTTATCGCTTCGTGTGGAACGTGTTCTGCGACTGGTATCTGGAGCTGGCAAAGCCGCTGCTGACAGGCGCCGACGGCCCGGCGAAATCGGAAACCCGCGCCATGACCGCCTGGGCGCTCGACGAGATCCTGAAACTGCTCCACCCCTTCATGCCTTTCATCACCGAGGAACTGTGGGCGGTAACGGCCGCGCAAGGCGCTCCGCGCGACCAACTCCTTGTGCTTACCAATTGGCCGCAGCACGCTGGTCTCTCTGACGACAAAGCCGAAGCCGAAATCGGCTGGCTCGTCGATCTGGTCACCGCCATTCGTTCGGTGCGCGCGGAAATGAGCATCCCGCCGGCCACGCTTTTTCCTCTCGTGCTGGCCGGCGCCTCGGCGGAGACAAAGGCGAGAGCGGGGCGCTGGGCCGAGTTTGTCAAACGCCTCGCCCGTGTCGCCGACATTTCATTCGCCGACGCGCCCCCCGCCGGCTCCGTGCAGCTTCTCGTGCGCGGCGAGATTGCGGCCCTGCCGCTCAAAGGCGTGATCGATCTCGCCGCCGAGCACGCGCGCCTGCAGAAGGAAATGGCCAAGGCCGAAGCCGACATCAAGCGCGTCGACGCCAAACTCGCCAATTCGGATTTCATCGCGCGCGCGCCGGAAGAGGTCGTGGACGGCGAGCGCGAGAAGCGCGAGGAGGCCGAAGCGCGCAAGGCAAAAATCCTCGAAGCACTCGCGCGCCTCAAAGGCGCGGCATGATCCGATGCGTGCTCTGGGTCGAGTTGCGTTGGTCTTGTTGAGCGCGATGGTAGCGCTGGCGATCGTTGGCTTCGTCACCGCGCGCCCGGGCGATCCCGCGGTTTGGCCTCCGGTCCCCGGCGGCGCCGTTGCCGAGGTCTACGTGGTCAATCACGGCTATCACACCGGCTTGGTGATGCTGCAACGCGCCACCGACGATCTCGCGCAGCGGCAAAAAAATGTCATTCTCCACGCAGTCATCCGGCGCTTTGCGACCTATCAATGGATCGAGATCGGCTGGGGCGACGATGCGTTCTATCGTTCGGCGCCGGATGCCTCGTCTGTGACGTGGGTGACGGCGGCGCTCGCGCTGTTGCGGCCCGGAAATCCATCAGTGCTGCACGTGGTCGGCTTGAAGAACGATCCGCGTCTGGCCTTTCCGAATTCCAAGATCATCCGGGTCAATCTGACGCTGGAGGGCTATTTGCGCCTGCTCGACTTCCTTGACGGCAGCTTCGCGACGTCCGGCGCCGACCCGATCCCGGAGGATCTCGGCACCGGCTTGCATGGACCGAGTCTGTTCTTCCGCGGCAGCGAGTCGTTCAACATGTTCAACGGCTGCAACCATTGGATCGCGCGCATGCTGTCGGTCGCCGGCGTGCCGACGACGCCGGTCCTGGCGACAACCTCGCAGGGTCTCTTTCTCGATCTCGAATGGCGCGCCGGCCTCCACCCGCTATCGCCGTTGCAGGTCGGGGACCGCGGATCATGAATATATTTCTCGCCGGCGCCTCGGGTGTCATCGGCCGCCGCCTGGTGCCGATGCTGCGTGATGCCGGACACCGCGTCACCGGCACGACGCGCTCGCCCGAAAAGGCCGCCGCACTCGA
Organism: Xanthobacteraceae bacterium; assembly: GCA_035501735.1. Classification (GTDB taxonomy): domain Bacteria; phylum Pseudomonadota; class Alphaproteobacteria; order Rhizobiales; family Xanthobacteraceae; genus PNAI01. The sequence continues at coordinate 35,043 of DATJVR010000078.1, forward strand.
AACCCTCGGCGCGCAGGGTGTCGTCGTCGATGTTTTCGATGCGCGCGCCTTGCTCAAGGCCATGGATGCCGCGCATCCCGACGTGGTGATTCATCAACTGACGGACTTGCCGGACAGCAAAGATCCCAAGACCTATCCGGACGCCATCGCACGCAACGCCCGTGTGCGGATCGAAGGCACGCCCAATCTCGTCAAGGCAGCGCAGATGTCCGGCGCCCGCCGCTTGATCGCGCAGAGTGTGGCCTTCGCCTATGCGCCAGGCGACGAGCCTCATGTCGAAACCGCTTCGCTCGACCGCGCCGCCGAGGGTACGCGACGCGTCCTCGTTGATGCCATCACCGTCCTGGAAAGCTCGGTTGCCAAGGCGCCCGGTATCGACGCAATCATTCTCCGGTACGGCTATTTCTATGGTCCGGGGACCTGGGACATGGCCCCGAACGCCAAGCCCGCCGTTCATGTCGACGCCGCTGCACGCGCTGCGCTGCTGGCGGTGACCCGCGGCGCGCCCGGTATCTACAATATTGCCGAGGAGGATGGCCTCGTGGCTATCGATAAGGCGCGGAGCCAATTGGCTTTCGACCCAGCCTACCGGATGCAGTAAACTGCTGACCGGATTTCATGGGGGATATTTGACTTTGCTCGACCTCAACAACCGGCCCGGCGGCCCCAACCTGATCGTGACGGCCAAGACCGCCCACAAGGTGCATTTTCTCGACGCTGCAACGCTGCAAACCTCGCGCACGCTCGACATGCCGGGCTCGACCCACGAGCTTGCGCTCTCGGCCGATGGCCGCACCGCCTATGCCTCGATCTATGGCGACGGCATTTTCGGCAAAAACGTCAACCCCGACCGCCGCATCGCGGTGATCGATCTGCCGTCGCGATCGCTCACGCGCACCATCGATCTTGGCGGCGTGTTCGCACCGCATGGCGTGATGATGGATGCCGACGATGTCCTGTGGTGCACGGGCGAGCTCGGCAAATCGGTTTTTGCGCTCGATCCGAAAACCGAAAAAGCCGATCGGATCGAAATCGGCACCGCGCATTGGCTCGTCATCTGCCACAAACGCGATAAGGTCTTCGTGTCGGTCAAACGCGACGAGCTCGTGGTGATCGACCGCATCCGTCGCTCCGTGATCGATCGCATCAGGTTGCCGCAGACGATAGAAGGCATCGCCGTCACGCCCGACGGAGACGCCGTTTATGCCTGCGCGCAGACCGCGGCCGAATTTTACGCCATCGATACCGACACCCACGCACTCCGCCGCACCATTGCGATCGATGGCGCGAACGGCGCAGTGAAGCAGATGCGGCGCGTGCGCGTCTCCCCCGACAACAATTATGTCGTGGTCGCCTCACACGTGGACGGTCATGCCGCGATCTTCACGGCCGCCGATTTGAAACTGCTCGCGACCTTTGCGACCAGGAAGGCGCCGATGGGATTCGGTTTTGCCGCCGATGGCAAGCACGCCTACCTGTGCTGCCATGACGATGCGGTGGTGTTCGAATTCGAGCTCGCAAGCGGGAAGGTCACGCGCAATTTCGCCACCGCGGCCGGCTGCGAATTCATCCTGGCCTATCACTGAGAAACCATTCGCCGCGGGTGACCCTGCCGTCGTACTCGATACAGACCGAGCGGCAGAGCCATACGCGGCGAATGTCTTCATCCCGGCAACTGACGCACCGGGTACGCAACGAACACTCAGTAAACGGACTGACTAACCTGCTGATTTACATGGTTAGAATGTGATGAGGACGAGGCCACCTTTTCCGGGAACCGGTAGGTGTAGATGCGCGAGGCTGGGTAGTGCCCGACACCGACACGTTTATTGTGATTGCCGGAGATAACGATGATGCTGCCGTCGTCCGCGATCCCTGCGACCACGCCGACGTGGCCGCCGTTCCTGCCGCGCGTCATGACCGCAATGGAGCCGACCTGCGGTCCCCAGGCGCGCGAGCCATAGGATGCAAACGAGGAGGCTGCGTCGGAATTCGTACCCGCATAACCGGCGCGCTTGAGCACGAAGTTCATGAAGCGCGCGCACCAGACATGGCTCCAACCCGTCGGGTTGGTGCCGATCCAGCGACGAGCTTCGTTGACAAGATCGGAAGAGCTTTTTTCGACCGCCGCTTTTTTAGACGCGGCAGATGCGCTGTTGACGCTGACGCTGAGTGCAATGGCGGAAGAAGCAAGAACAGCCAGACACGCAAACGCGATACGACGCATTGTACGCTACCCCGTACTCGATCCATCGCCGCATCTGGCCCAACGTTAACCACGAAAATTGTCGTTCGGCATCCGTAAGGGGCGCCTCCGCCATCTTAATTATTTCGACTGTTGCACCGGCAACACATGGAATATCGCCGCGCTCGCGGGGTGAGACGCTGTTTACCGAGGTTAACGTCGCCGGATGACACGCCGCCCGCGCGAAAATTTTTGCATGCTAGCGGAATGGTTTGCTCACATACCTGGAACCGGCGAGACCATAGCGCCATGGCAGCTCCACGGCTTTCGTGATGCCGATCCGCACCCCGGTCGTAAGGGCGAAGTTATCCACAGGCAGGCGCAGCTCGAACGGCGGCCGATCAAGCGCCAAACCATTATGCGCTCCGGTAATTCCGAGGGCCTCGCATAATCGGCCCGGTCCGGAGCACAACAATCGGTTGTCTCCGTTCGCCAGGCCGCGTCTTCGGTGCATGCGAGCCAATCCATCGGTGGGCTCGATCGCGCGGATCAGCACGGCACTGGCGACGCCTGCGCGCTCGCAGACGAAATTCAAGCACCAGTGAATGCCGTAGGACCGGTAGACGTAAGCGTGACCCGGCGGTCCGAACATGACGGCATTGCGTTCGGTCATGCCGCGAAAGCTGTGCGCTGCCGGATCGGTTTGGTCATAGGCTTCGACCTCCACAATCTTGCCGCCCATCCCATTGAACAGCAGAGTTGCGCCGATCAGCTCGGGCGCCACCTCATGGACGCTGCGGTCGAAGAAAAGGCGACGTAGTTTGTGGGGCATTTGTTAGCCGTGATCCCTTTTTGGCGCGAAACGACCGATCGCTTTGGTGTGGCGCGCCAGCAACAGCCTTGAGACATTTATGTTATCCGGACCGATACCCAACACCGCGCCGTGATTTAGCCACACGCCTCCCTGAAACCAACCTCCAACCAGGCGAGCATTCAAGCCGTTGCGGCACTTCTGGTTTTTCACCGGAAGAGACGGTTGGAGCCGCCTGGAGGGGCCGAAAAACAGCAATGGACGCCAGGACAAAACTCAAAGCGAAGCTGCCAAGTCGACACGTTACCGAGGGCCCCGAACGGGCCCCGCATCGGTCCTACTATTACGCCATGGGGCTGACGCGGGCGCAGATCCACCAGCCCTTCGTTGGTGTCGCCACCTGCTGGAACGAAGCCGCTCCCTGCAACATTGCGCTCATGCGCCAGGCCCAGGCCGCCAAGAAAGGCGTCGCGGCCGCCGGCGGCACGCCGCGCGAGTTCTGCACCATTACGGTCACCGACGGCATCGCCATGGGGCACGAAGGCATGAAGTCTTCGTTGCCGTCGCGCGAAGTCATCGCGGACTCCGTCGAACTGACCATGCGCGGCCACGGCTATGACGCCCTGGTTGGTCTGGCAGGCTGCGATAAGTCGCTGCCGGGCATGATGATGGCCATGTGCCGGCTCAATGTGCCCTCCATTTTCATCTACGGCGGTTCGATCCTGCCTGGCACCTTCAAGGGCAAGCCGGTCACCGTACAGGATGTGTTCGAGGCGGTCGGCAAGCATTCCGTCGGCGCCATGACGGACGAGGATCTGGAAATTCTCGAACACGTGGCCTGTCCCTCCGCAGGAGCCTGCGGCGCGCAATTCACCGCCAACACCATGGCGACCGTCTCGGAGGCAATTGGACTGGCCTTGCCGTACTCGGCCGGCGCGCCGGCGCCCTACGAAATCCGCGATGCCTTCTGCGCCACCGCCGGTGAGCAGGTGATGAACCTGATCGTTGAAAACATCCGGCCGCGCGACATCGTCACCAAAAAGGCGCTCGAGAATGCGGCCGCCGTGGTCGCCGCCTCAGGCGGTTCGACCAATGCGGCGTTGCATCTTCCGGCCATCGCACACGAGTGTGGCATCGAGTTCTCGCTCTTTGACGTCGCCGAGGTCTTCAAGCGCACGCCTTACGTCGCCGACCTCAAGCCCGGCGGCCGTTATGTTGCCAAAGATATGTTCGAGGCTGGCGGCGTTCCGTTGCTGATGAAGACGCTGCTTGAGCATGGTTTCCTGCACGGAAACTGCATGACGGTGACCGGCCGCACCATCGCGCAAAATCTCAAGAGCGTGAAATGGAACCCGGATCAGGACGTGGTCCGTCCGGCCAATAAGCCGCTGTTGAAAACCGGTGGGGTGGTGGGGCTCAAGGGCAATCTCGCGCCCGACGGCGCGATCGTGAAAGTTGCCGGCATGACGGAATTGAAATTCTCTGGCCCCGCGCGCTGTTTCGACCGCGAAGAGGATGCGTTCGAAGCCGTCAAGAAGCGCAAGTACAAGGAAGGCGAAGTGCTGGTCATCCGCTACGAGGGCCCGAAGGGCGGCCCCGGCATGCGCGAGATGTTGGCAACGACGGCCGCACTTTACGGCCAAGGCATGGGCGGCAAGGTTGCCCTCATCACCGACGGCCGCTTTTCCGGCGCGACGCGTGGCTTCTGCATCGGCCATGTCGGCCCGGAAGCCGCAGTCGGAGGTCCGATCGCGCTCATCCGCGATGGCGATACCATCGAGATCGACGCCGTGAAAGGAACGCTCGAGGTCAAGCTGGCGCCACAAGAACTTTCCAAACGCAAACAGGCCTGGAAGCCGCGCGACAGCAACTTCGCCTCGGGCTATTTGTGGAAATACAGCCAGCAGGTCGGCCCTGCGTTATACGGCGCCGTGACGCATCCCGGTGGCGCCGCCGAGATATCGTGCTATGCGGACATCTAAGGGCCTCATAGTCGCAACTGCGGTCGGCCTCGCGCTCGGGCTGGTGCCGACGCTGCCGTTTGACGGATCCGGCTCGCCCGATCAGCAGCTGCGCGTGTCCCCGAATGATGCGTTGCGCTCGGGCATCGAGGAGCTGAAGGGCGGTAACAAGGCCAATGCCGCCATCTCGTTGCAATACGCCGCCGAGCACGGCAACGAATACGCGCTTTGGCAACTCGCGCACATGTACGCCAAGGGCGACGGCGTGCCGCTCGATAACTACCGCGCCTTCGAGTATTTCCAGAAATTCGCCGACGGAAATTCCAATATCAACCCGGCCGCACCGCGCGCGCGTTATGTCTCCGACGCGTTCATCGCGCTCGGAAATTATTATTTCACCGGCATTCCGAATTCGCCCGTGACGTCCAATCCCGAACTGGGCCAGCGCATGCTGATCCATGCGGCCTCCTACTTTGGCGATCCCGAGGCGCAGTATCAGCTGGCGCGCTTGTTGCTCGATGGCAAGCTTGTCAGCCCCGATCCCAAGCGCGCCGTCGCATGGCTCAATCAAGCCGCCTACAAACGGCATTACCAAGCGCAGGCGGTGCTCGGCCGCATTCTGTTTTATGGCGAGGCAGGTCAGCGCCCGCAGCGGGCGACCGGTCTGATGTGGCTCATCATTGCCAATGACGGGGCCGGCGCCAACGTGCCCTGGATCGCCGATCTTCGCGCCAACGCCCTCAAGGAAGCGACCGACAAAGAACGTAATGAGGCGCGCGAACTGCTGACGCGCTGGCTGCAAGGCCGGCCTCCGCGATAGGCGCAAACTTCAACGCGTCTTGATCGCAAGGTCTGCCCAAACCGGCACGTGGTCGGATGGCTTCTCCCAGGAACGCACGTGGCGGTCGATGCCGGCATCGGTGAGCCGATCCGCGGCTTGCGGCGACAGCAGAAGATGGTCGATCCGCAGGCCGTTGTTCTTCTGCCAAGCGCCCGCCTGATAATCCCAGAATGTATAGAGGCCGGGAGCATCGCTGCTGGCGCGGATGGCATCGGTCAGCCCAAGGTTCATCAGGGAGCGAAACTTCTCGCGCGTCTGCGGAAGGAACAGCGCATCATCTGTCCACGCAGCCGGGTCAAAGACATCGGCCGGAGCGGGAATGACGTTGTAATCGCCAGCCAGAATAAGCTTCTCTTCCAGACTCAATCTTTCACGCGCGTATTTCGCAAGCCGCTCCATCCACTTGAGCTTGTATGCATATTTTTCGGTCGCCGGTGGATTGCCATTCGGCAGGTAGATGGATGCGACCCGAATGCTTCCGTCCGCTGTCGAGATGGTCGCCTCGAGAAATCGCGCGTGATCGTCGGCGGTATCTCCCGGCAACCGTGGCGTCACCTCGTCGAACTTGGCTTTCGACAGAATGGCAACCCCATTGAAGGTCTTCTGGCCGTGGATCGCGACGTTGTAGCCGAGCGCTTCAAGCGGTTCTCGCGGAAAGCCATCGTCCACGCATTTCGTCTCTTGCAGGCACACCACGTCCGGCGTGCGGGCTTTGAGCCATGCAATCAGATTCTCGATTCGTTGCTTAATGGAATTGATATTCCAGGTGGCAAAACGCATGGTTTGAGGCCTCCGCCGCATTGAGAGCGGGTGAATATTGCTGAATTTTCACATGCCGAGCCCAAGAAGTGATCGATAAACTCTTCGATTCAATGGTAAATCAGCCTTCGACATAGGCACAATCAAGAGCGATATGCTAAAAGTATCCGTCTTTATAAGAAAAGCGTCTCAATGGCGCGCGGGAATGCGAGGGAGCCCAAGCCAGGTGATTGATTTCGCTCGGCATTTGCTGGCTACGCAGCGGCGATGGGTGCTTGGCGGCGCGGCGGTGTTCGCCTTGCTGCTCATTCTGGTTGTGCGCGGACTCTGGGGCGGCGCGGTCGCCCAATCCCAAACCGGCCAACGTCCGGTCTCCGTAGCCGTGGCCACGGCCACCATGAAGGATGTACGCGTTCGACTTGATGCGCTTGGCACTGTCACGACCATCGCCAGCGTTGCAATAAAAACCCGGGTCGATACCGAAATCGTCAAAGTTCATTTCGCCGACGGCGCCAAGGTCAACGAAGGCGATATCCTGTTCACGCTCGATAGCCGGACGATCGAAGCGCAAATCCGGCAAGCCGAAGGCATGGTCGCTCGCGATCAAGCGCAGCTCGACGGCGCGGAGCGGGACGTTCGCCGCTACACCGACCTCGTTGCCAAAGGCGCGACGCCGACGATCAATCTCGACAACGCCACGACGCAAGCTGAGACCTTCCGCGCCGCCATGAAGGCGGATCAGGCGGCGCTCGACAATCTTAAAGTTCAACTCAGTTACTGCGTCATCCATGCGCCGATTTCCGGCCGCATCAGCAGCGCCTCGGTGAAGGCCGGCAACTTTGTCAGGCAGGCCGATCTCGCTCCGCTCGCGACCATCAATCAGATGGCGCCGATCTATGTCTCGTTCTCGCTCCCTCAGCGCAATCTTCCCGATGTGAGAAGGGCTCTGACCGCCGAGACTGCGACCGTGGAAGCCGTGCTGCCTGTCACCGGCGAACGTGCCGCCGGCCAAGTCTCGATGATCGAGAATACGGTCGATGCTTCGACCGGCATGGTGACCATTCGTGCGATCATGCCGAACAAGGACGAACTGCTCTGGCCTGGCACGCTCGTGAATACGGAGTTGACGCTTCGGACGGAGCAGCGGATCACCATCCCGGCGAATGCATTGCAAAACAGTCAAACCGGCACCTTCGTGTTCGTGGTGAAGGATGGCGCGGCGCTTGTTCGCCCGGTCAAGGTCGAACGGACGGTCGACAACCAGGCAGCCATCGAATCGGGGCTCCAGGAAGGCGAGGTCGTCGTCACCGACGGCCAGCTCTCGCTCTCGAACGGAACCAAGGTGTCGCCGCGGACCGAGGGATCCTCCTGATATGACCATATCGGAGCTCTGCATCCGCAGACCGGTGATGACCACGCTCATCACCGCCTCGATCATCGTCTTCGGAATCTTTGCCTATCGTCTGCTGGCCGTGGCGGCGCTTCCGCGTGTGGATTTTCCGACCATTCAGGTCACCGCCAACCTGCCGGGCGCCAGCCCGGAGACCATGGCGGCCTCGGTCGCCGGCCCGATTGAGCGACAGTTCTCCACCATTTCCGGCATATCGTCGATGACGTCGCAATCGACGCTCGGCCAGACGCAAATCACCATTCAATTCGATCTCAACCGCGACATCGACGGCGCGGCACTCGACGTGCAGACCGCCTTGGCTGTTGCCGCGCGCCGATTGCCGGTTGAAATGACCACGCCGCCGTTCTTCCGCAAGGTCAACCCGGGCGATTTCCCGGTGCTCTATATCAGCCTGATCTCGCCGACGTTGCCGCTCTCCACCGTGGACGAGTACGGCGAGACAACGCTGGCGCAGCAGATTTCCCAGCTTCCGGGCGTTGCGCAGGTGCTGGTTTATGGCGCCCAAAAATTTGCCGTGCGGGTTCAGGTCGATCCCATTGCCGCCGCGGCACGCAATATATCGCTTGACGACATCCGCACCGTCTTGAGCAAGGCAAACTCCAACACGCCGGTCGGTACCCTGACGGGTCCCGAACGTGATGTGACTTTGCAGGCCACCAGCGCGATGCGCCACGCGTCGGACTACCGCAACGTCGTCGCGGCCTGGCGCAATGGCGCGCCGATCAAACTTCAAGAGATTGCCCGCGTCATCGACAGTGTCGAGAACGATAAAATCGCGAGCTGGTACAACAATGAACGCGCGATCGTGCTTGCGATCCAGCGCCAGCCTGACGCCAATACCGTTGAGGTCGTCGACCAGGTGCGCGCCAAACTGCCGTCATTCCGCGCCCAAATACCGCCCTCCATCCGCATGGAGCCGCTGCTCGATCGCTCGATCTCGATCCGGCAGGCGGTCGCCGACGTGCAGGAAACGCTCGCGATTGCGTTTTGCCTTGTCATCCTGGTCATCTTTCTGTTCCTCCGTTCGGCCTCAGCGACGATCATTCCCGGCCTGGCGGTTCCAATCTCTCTGATTGGCACCTGCGCGGCGATGTATGCGTTTGGGTTCTCCATCAACAATATGACCTTGCTGGCGTTGACGCTGTCCGTCGGCTTCGTGGTCGACGATGCGATCGTCATGCTTGAGAACATCGTTCGCCATATTGAAGGCGGCATGCGGCCCTTCGAGGCCGCGCTCAAGGGCGCCCGCGAGATCGGCTTCACGATCGTATCGATCACGTTCTCGCTGATCGCGGTATTCATTCCGGTGCTGCTGATGGGGGGCATCGTCGGCCGTGTCTTCCGCGAATTTGCGGTCACGATCGCGGTTGCCATCGTGCTCTCCGGTTTCGTCTCGCTCACCCTCACGCCGATGCTGTGCGCGCGCGTCCTGCGCGGCCATCACGAGGGCGACCGGCAGCAATTCTTCCTTTTGCGTATTTTCGAGCGGCTCTTTCAAACCTGGTTGAAATCCTACGAGTGGGCGCTCGACCGAGTTCTCGCCTATAAATCGATCACGCTGATGGTCACGATAGCCACGATCATCGGCACGGTCCTGCTGTACATCGTCGTGCCCAAGGGATTTTTCCCCACCGAAGATACCGGTTACATGCTGGCCATCACCGAGGCGCGGTCGGACATTTCTTTCGAAGCCATGATCGAACGCCAGCGCAAGGTCGCGGAGATCATCCGCAAGGATCCCGCAGTGCTCTACGTCAACTCGACGGTCGGCGTTGGCGGTCCGAATTCGACCGGCAATCAGGGCCGCATGCTCGTCGCGCTGAAGCCGAAATCCGAGCGCGGACCGTTAGCCCAGGTCACGGCACGGATGAAGCGCAATACCAGCGGCGTCACCGGCATGGCCGTGTTCTTCCAGATGATTCAGAACATCAATATCGGCGGGAAGATCCTGAAAAGCCAATACCAGTACACCTTGCAATCGAGCGATACCGACACGCTTTATACCCTCGCACCGGAGCTGCGCGACAAGATTGCCAAACTGGACGGCCTGCAGGACGTCACGACCGATCTCTATGTCACCAATCCGCAGGTGATGATCGATGTCGACCGCGAAAAGGCCGCGGTCTACGGCATCACCGTCGACCAGGTGCGGCAGGAGCTGTTCAACGCCTTTGGCACGCGTCAAGTAGCGACCATCTACACGCCGACCAACGACTATCAGGTCATACTCGAAGCCCAGCCCGAGTTCCGCACTGATCCTTCGAGCCTTTCGAAAATCTTCGTAAAGACCAATACGAGCGGGACGGCTCCCAGTGTACCCGGCGCGAGTTCGACACCGGGCTCCGGCGTGTCTGGTAACGGAATTCCGTCGGGGCAATCGATCCCGCTCTCCGCGGTGACGATGCCTGTCCAAAAGGTTGGGCCACTGCTGGTGAATCATCAGGGCCAGCAACCTTCGGTCACCATTTCGTTCAATCTTGCGCCCGGCTATTCGCTTGGCGATGCGGTGACGGCGATCCAGAAGCTCGAACGCGATTCAAATCTACCTGCGACGATCACAACCGGATTCCAAGGCACGGCGCAGGTGTTCCAGGAATCGTTGAAGGGCCAAGGCATTCTCATTTTGGCCGCCATTTTCGCGGCCTTCGTGGTGCTGGGCATTCTCTATGAAAGCTTCATCCATCCGATCACGATCATCTCCGGCCTGCCGTCCGCCGGCATCGGCGCGCTGCTGACGCTGTTGCTCTTCCGCATGGACCTCTCGGTCATCGCCATGATCGGCATCGTGATGCTGGTCGGCATTGTGAAGAAGAACGCCATCATGATGGTCGATTTCGCCATCGAACGCCGGCGCGTCGGTATGAGCGCCGAAGCCGCGATCCGCGAGGCATGCCTGCTGCGTTTCCGCCCGATCATGATGACGACATTTGCCGCGATTTTCGGCGCACTGCCGATCGCGCTGGGCAACGGCGAGGGCGCCGAATTGCGCCAACCGCTCGGCGTCGCAGTGGTTGGCGGACTTTGCCTGTCGCAACTGCTGACGTTATTCATCACTCCGGTAGTCTACCTCTATCTCGATCGCATCGATCGTCAGTTGAAGCGTCGGCTCGAGCCGCAGCTCGAAGAGGTGCCCGAACGGCCGAGCAAGCCGGCCGTCGCGGCGGAGTAGCGAGGTCTATGGGGGGAACCATGTTACGTCGTGTTACGTTGAGCCTGATCGTCGCCACCGCAGCGATCGGATCTGGCGTGCTCGCCTCTGGTTCGGCTTTGGCCGACGGCGCGCTGGCGATAGCCTTTCCGCCGGATATTTCGAAGGATGGCTTTGCGATCGGCTATACCTACAATTATGCCGACCCCGAAGAGGCGCGTAACCGCGCATTGGAAAGTTGCCGCACCTCCAAATCGGCGACGGAAAGCGTCAGAGAGCTCTGCATGGTCATCGCCACGTTCCGGAATGAGTGCTTTGCGTTCGCCATGGACCCCAATGCCGGCACGCCGGGGGTCGGCTTTTCGATTGCGTCGGACAAGGAAAAGGCTGAAATCCGCGCGCTCGCTTTCTGCGCAGCCACTGCGGGCAAGGAACGGCGGGAATTCTGCAAGATCGAGCGGTCGTATTGCGATACGACGAAATAATCAGATTGAGAAACTCGTGCCGCAGCCGCAGGACGCTTTGGCCTTCGGATTGTTGACCTTGAACGCGGCGCCGATGAGATCGTCGACGAAATCGATTTCGGCCCCCGCCATGTACTGCAGCGAGGTTGAGTCGATGAGCACCGTGGCGCCGTCCTGTCCGATGACGAAGTCGTCCGCCGCCTTGGATCGATCGACGTCGAATTTGTATTGAAAGCCCGAGCAGCCGCCGCCCTCGACGCTCACGCGCAATGCGGTTCCCGCCGGCTCGGCTTTGAGGATTTCCCCAATCCGCCGCGCCGCCCGTTCGGTCATGGTAACGCCTGTCGTCATCGATTCCCGCTTTGCGCCGTTGCAAGCCTGACAGGGTGATAGTTAAGTACGAGCAAGGCGCAGGTCAATTGAGCATATATCATGGCGGTCGAGGCGGCGGAACGCGCGCCCTATGCGTCCAACCCGAAGGCAAGCCGCGGTCGTCGTTTCGCCGAGCCGCCGAACTTAGCGCGCAGCGTCTTTCGCCGCGATTGCGATCGCATCATTCATGCCACGGCGTTTCGAAGGCTCGCGCACAAGACGCAAGTCTTCGTATTTCACGAAGGTGACCATTTTCGTACGCGCCTGACGCATACGTTGGAGGTCACCCAGATCGCGCGCTCGCTGGCGCGCGCACTTGGCCTCGACGAGGATCTGGCCGAAGGCTGCGCGCTGGCGCACGATCTTGGCCATCCGCCGTTTGGCCACGCCGGTGAGCGTGCGCTCGACGCCTGCCTCGCCGATTGCGGCGGTTTCGACCACAACGCCCAGACCCTGCGCGTCGTCACGGCGCTCGAGCGGCGATACGCTGATTTCGACGGACTGAATCTCAGCTGGGAAACGCTCGAAGGACTGGTCAAGCACAACGGTCCGCTCACGGACCGTGATGGCAAGGCGATCGGCCGCCATGCCGAGCGCGGCGTGCCCCGTGCGATCGCCGAATATTCCAAACTGCACGATCTCGAATTGTGGAGCCACACCAGCGCGGAAGCGCAGGCCGGCGCCATCGCCGACGACATTGCCTACGACGCGCACGATATCGACGATGGCCTGCGCGCCGAGCTCTTTACCCTGGCGGAAATCGCGAGTGTGCCCTTGATCGGCGATATCCTTGCCGAAATCGCCAAGCTGCACCCGCACATCGAGCCAGCACGCCGCGTGCACGAACTTATCCGCCGTCTGATTGCGCGGATGATCGAAGACGTCACCGCGCAATCCCGGCGCAACCTGCAGTCGCTTGCGCCGGGCTCGGTCGACGACGTGCGCAAGGCGAACGCGCCCGTCATCGCTTTTTCCGCCGCCATGGCGAACGTCGACCGCGCCATCAAAGGCTTCCTCTATCCGCGCATGTACCGCCATGAGCGGATCATGCGGATCATGGGCGAGGCGCAGGTGGTCATCAGTGATTTGTTTGCGCACTATGATGCGCGGCCGCTCGATTTGCCGCCGGAGTGGGGATATGACCCGAGCGATGATCGCGCCATCCGCGCCCGGCGCATCGCCGATTTCATTGCCGGCATGACCGACCGCTACGCGCTGGTCGAGCACGCGCGCCTCTTCACGTCGACGCCGGAATTGCGTTGAGAGCAATCCGCGGGTTAGAAGGTCTCGAAAATTCGATTTGAACCCGGGCTGCCATCAGAGCCGCATGAACGTCTTCTCCCGGATTACGGACCGTGTCCATTCCGCAGTCGAAGCGCTGGCGAAAGCCGGCGCATTTCCCGTTCCGCAGTCTCTGTCGCGCGTCACTGTTGAGCTGCCGCGCGAAGCCGGTCACGGCGAGCTCGCCACCAATGCCGCAATGGTCCTGACCAAGGAGGTGGGTTGGAAGCCGCGGGATTTGGCGGAGCGAATTGCGGCTGAGCTGCGAAAATGTTCCGAGGTGACAAAGGCCGAAATCGCCGGACCCGGTTTCATCAATTTGACGCTGGACGCCGGCGTCTGGCGAGCCGAGCTCAAAGCCGCCATCGAAGCCGGCGTGAATTACGGCCGCAGCGATCTCGGCCGATCCGAGAAGGTCAACGTCGAATACGTTTCGGCCAATCCAACCGGCCCGATGCATGTGGGCCATTGTCGCGGCGCGGTGTTCGGCGATGCGCTGGCCAACGTCCTCGCTTACGTCGGCTTCGCCGTAACGCGCGAGTATTATATCAACGATGCGGGCGCCCAGGTTGACGCGCTCGCGCGTTCGGCGTTTCTGCGCTATCGCGAAGCGCTCGGCGAGACCATCGGCGCAATTCCCGAGGGCCTTTATCCCGGCGATTACCTCAAACCCGTGGGCGCGGCATTGGTTGCCGAGTTCGGCAACAAGCTGCACAACCAGCCTGAATCACAGTGGCTGCCGGTTGTCCGCGCCAAGGCCATCGCCATGATGATGGACGAAATCCGCGACGACCTCGCCGCGCTCAACGTCAAGCATGAGGTATTCTTTTCCGAGCGCTCGCTGCTCGCAGGCAAGGACCAGGTCGCCGCCACCATCGAGGCCCTGCGGGCGCAGGGGCACATCTACGAGGGCCGCCTGCCACCTCCCAAGAGCGGCGCGATCGAGGATTGGGAAGACCGCGAGCAGACGCTGTTTCGCTCGACCGATTTTGGCGACGATGTCGATCGCCCGCTGAAGAAATCGGACGGCACCTACACTTACTTTGCGTCCGACATCGCCTATCACAAATCCAAGTTCGACCGCGGTTTCCGCAACATGATCGACGTCTGGGGCGCCGACCACGGCGGTTACGTCAAGCGCATGAAGGCCGCGGTCAAGGCCATCAGCCAAGACACCGCCGAACTCGACGTCAAGATCGTCCAGCTGGTGAAGCTCACGCGCGCCGGCATCGAGGTGAAGATGTCGAAGCGGGCAGGGGAGTTCGTGACGCTGCGCGACGTGGTCAATGAAGTCGGCCGCGATGCTGTCCGCTTCATGATGCTCTACCGCAAGAACGATGCGCTGCTCGATTTCGACCTCGCCAGAGTGATCGAGCAGTCACGCGACAACCCCGTGTTCTACGTCCAGTACGGCCACGCTCGCGGTCAGTCGGTGTTCCGCAATGCTGCGGCCGTGTTGCCCGAAATGCCGTCGGAACCGGTCGCTCGCGCCAACTGGCTTGCCGGCGCCGAGCTTTCGCGGCTGGACGATCCGGCCGAACTGGCATTGATGCGCAAGATTTCGCTCTACCCGCGCCTGCTCGAAGCCGCGGCGCTCGCGCATGAGCCCCATCGCATTGCCTTCTATCTCTATGAGCTTGCAAGCGAATTTCACACCCAATGGACGCGCGGTAACGATATGCCTCATTTACGCTTCATTATCCAAGATGATCCACTAATAACAACGGCACGACTGGCTCTGGTACAGGGCGTCGTGACCGTTCTTGCATCCGGGCTTGCATTGCTCGGTGTCGGGGCACCTGGGGAAATGCGATAGGCGCGCTCGGGACCGCCGGACATTTATCGACGGCACGCCAGTTGGCCCTCCGAGCGCTTACCTGAAGCAGTGTAGCGGTTGGTGTAGCAGCATGAGCGAAGACAATACGGAAAACCGTTTGAGCAACGCCCCCGTTCGGGGAAAAGCCCCAAGCGAGCAGACGACCGACCCGCTGGCCGAACTGGCTCGGCTGATTGGCCAGAACGATCCGTTCATAGAATTCGGGCGCGACAATCGCGCACAAGCGCAGCCTCCACAGCGAACCGTGCCAAACGGGCCCCAGCTCACCGGAAATCCGTTTCCTGATTTGCGCGAGCCGATGGTGACGAACGGCGCACATAACGTCGAACAGCAACCGCCAGCTTTCATCCAGGCAAACCGCGATGACGGCAGTTACCGCGATTCCATGTTTCGCAATGGCCATCACGGATCCGACGTCGATTTCTACGATGATGCGGAAACGGGCGGTGGCCGCCGCGCAACCAAGATCTTGGTGGTGATCGCGCTCGCCGTTGTTGGATCGGCCGGCGCCTTTGCCTATAAATTCATGTTCAGCGGCCCGTCGTCGAATGCGCCGCCGCCGATCATCCGCGCCAACACTGAGCCGACAAAGGTTCCGCCGCCGGTCGCCAGCGCAGATACTTCGTCGAACAAGCTGACCTATGATCGCGTCGGCGATCGCAGCCAAGACGAACGCGTGGTCCCCCGCGAGGAATCCCCGGTCGATCCGCGCGACTTGACGCGGCCAAGCGCGAGTCGCAATGCGGCCTCCACAGCAACCTCGCCATCCAATCAGTTGGCCCAGACCGGCGTTCCCGTTTCGCCGCCGAGTGCGGCCGCTTCGAACCCAGCCAGCGCCGCGACACTGATGACGACCGAACCGAAGAAAGTCCGCACCGTTCCCATACGTCCCGAAATGAACGAATCCGCCATGGCGCCGCCATCGCTGACGCCGCCCGGAGCCGCAACGCCCGCAGCGGTAGCGCCAACCCCGCGTCCAGCCGCCCCGGCCGCGTCGACCGCGACCGCTGCGGCGCCCGCTTCTGCTCCAATGCCCTCGCCAAGGGCAGCCGTAGCCGCTCCACAGTCGCCTCAACCCGCACAACGCCCTGCCAATGCGCCGCTTGTGCTCAACGACGATTCATCGCCAACCCTGCCGCGCTTGAACGCGCCAGCGCCTGCCCAACCTCGGCCGGCGCCGCAGGCAGCCCCGCGTCCCGCTCCGATGCCGCTGGCTGCCGCAACCCCGAAACCCGCGGGAGCGCCAGCCGCGGCGCCTGCGCCAAAGCCCGCAGCGACGACGAGCGGGGGAGCCGGCGGCTATCTCGTGCAGGTGTCCTCGCAGCGCAACGAGGCTGATGCCCAGGCGGCGCTGCGCACGGCGCAAACCAAATACCCGAACGTTTTGGGGGGCCAGAAGGTCACGATCCGGCGAGCCGATCTCGGCGAGCGCGGCACCTTCTATCGCGCCATGATCGGTCCCTTTGCCAGCCGTGAGCAGGCGACGCAGCTCTGCGGTAGCCTGAAGGCCGCAGGTGGCGATTGCATTGTCCAGGCGAACTGAAGCGGCGCTTGACCCTCGCCGGCCGCGCGGGCTAATCGGCGCCAATGGCGATTAGTGCTTTCATTACAGGCGTTTCTGGAACGACGCTCACCCAAAATGAGCGCGCCTTCATGCGCGACTCGAACCCTTGGGGCTTGATCGTCTTCAAGCGAAACATAAGTGACAAAGACCAAGTTACTAAATTAATTGCGGAATTTAAGTCATTGCTGGGCCGCTCGGAGGTTCCTGTGCTGGTCGATCAAGAGGGTGGCCGCGTTCAGCGCCTGGGGCCGCCGCATTGGCCCAAATATCCGCCCGGCGCGGCCTACGGCCGGCTCTACGATCGTGATCCGGCAGCAGGCCGGGCGGCAGCGCGCCTGGGCGCGCATTTGATCGCCGCCGACCTCCTACCGCTCGGTATCACCGTCGATTGCCTCCCGCTGGCCGATGTGCCGGTCGCAGGCGCCGATCAAGTGATCGGCGACCGGGCGTACGGAGACAATCCGTCGAAGGTTGCCGCTATTGCCGCCGCCGTTGCCGCAGGTCTTAACGATGGCGGCGTGTTGCCCGTGCTCAAGCACATCCCCGGTCACGGCCGCGCCACGGCCGACAGTCACGAACGCTTGCCGGTCGTTAACGCCGATCGCTCAACCCTTGAGCAAACTGACTTCGCTGCCTTTAAGCCGCTGAACCGGCTTCCGCTCGGCATGACCGCGCATGTGGTGTTCACGGCAATTGACCCCGTGTCACCGGCGACAACTTCGGTCAAAATGATCCGCGACGTGATTCGCGGTTTCATAGGATTCGATGGCTTGCTGATGAGCGACGACATTTCGATGGGCGCATTGTCGGGTTCGATCGCCGAACGCACGCGCGCGTCGATCACGGCCGGCTGTGACGTGGTTCTGCATTGCAACGGCAAGCTCGAGGAGATGCAGGCCGTCGCCGCCGCAGCGCCCGCTCTTGAAGGCGCAGCGGCCCGTCGCGCCGAAGCCGCGCTCAAAGCGCGCGGGAAACCGGCCGCCTTCGATCAGGCCGCAGCGCGCCAGGAGTTCAATGCGCTCTTGGCCGCGGGCGGTGCGGAGATCGTGGCATGAATACCCCCGAGCCGACGCTGTTCGAAGGCGAATTCGTCGAGCGCGCCAGCGATGAGCCGGCCTTGGTGGTCGACGTCGAGGGTTTTGAGGGACCGCTCGACCTGCTGCTGATGCTGGCGCGCCAGCAGAAGGTGGACTTGGCGAAGATCTCGATCCTCGCGCTGGCCGACCAGTATCTCGCCTTCATCGAAGCCGCGCGCAAATTGCGGCTAGAGCTGGCCGCCGACTATCTGGTGATGGCCGCATGGCTGGCCTATTTGAAGTCACGCCTGCTGCTGCCCGAAGCCGAAGAGCCGAACGGCATGAGCGCAGAGGACATGGCCAACGCGCTGGCCTGGCGCCTCAAGCGGCTCGAAGCCTTCCGCGAAGTGGCCTCCCGCCTGATGGGCCGCCCGCAGCTCGATCGCGACGTGTTTGCCCGCGGCGATCCCGAGCCGGTGGCGGACATCAAGCATCCGCAGTGGTCGGCAACGCTGTACGACTTGCTTTCGGCCTATGCGATGCAACGGCAAAAAAGCGCGCTGGCGCACCTGCGCTTCAAGCAGCGCTCGGTTTGGTCGCTGGCCGAAGCGCGGGCCGTGCTCGAGCGCATGGTCGGACATGCAGGCGATTGGAGCCGGCTCGACGAGTTCCTGATTTCCTATGTGGTCGAGCCAGCGATGCGCGCGACCGTGCTCGCCTCGAGCCTGGCGGCAACGCTTGAGCTGGTGCGTGAAGGCGCGATCGAGATGCATCAGCACACGGCCTTTGCGCCGATCTATGTGCGCAAGCGTCACGCCGCCGGCCAGGTTGCCGCGGCCGTGGGCACCAACACACCCAGCGGAATCGACTAGATCGGCTCAAGGAGACCGGAGGTATGGCGGTTTTGGCAGAGAGAAGGGTCATCCCCCACGACGAACTCAAGTCGCGATCCAAGCGCAAGGCCGAGGCGGCCAGCGAAGCGGATGCGGTCGCGGCCACGCCGCGGCCCGACGAACTGCGGCTGCTCGAAGCATTGCTGTTTGCCGCCTCCGAGCCGCTCGACGAAAAGACGCTCGCGGCGCGTCTGCCGTCCGAGGTCGATATCAAAGCCAGCCTGCGCGCGCTGCAGATCGAATATGCCGCGAAGGGCGTCAATCTGGTGCGCATCGCCGGCAAATGGACATTCCGCACGGCCAACGATCTGTCCTGGCTGCTCACCAAGGAAGCCACCGTTCCGCGAAAATTGTCGCGCGCCGCCATCGAGACGCTGGCCGTGATCGCCTATCACCAGCCGGTGACGCGGGTTGAGGTTGAAGAGATCCGTGGCGTCGTGATGTCGAAGGGCACCTTCGACGTGCTGATGGAAACCGGCTGGATCCGCCCGCGCGGTCGCCGCAAGACCCCCGGACGTCCGATCACCTACGGCACCACTGAGGCGTTCCTGTCCCATTTCGGATTGGAGGCGCTCGCCGATCTGCCGGGGCTTGAGGAACTCAAAGGCTCGGGCCTGCTCGACGGCCGCCTGCCGCCCGGCTTTAACGTTCCGACGCCGTCCGACGATCCCGGCTTGCGCGAGGATGAAGATCCGCTCGAACCCGGCGATTTGGACCTCGGCCTTGCCCCGCCGCCGGAGCGGATCGAGGAATAGCGCAGTACGGGCTTGGAATGCCTGCACTTTGAGGCAGTTAACGGATACGAAGCCCCCGAGCGCGGCAAATCGGCATCCTTGTTTTTGCCCTTCCGGGAGCCTAGGTTGCAATCAAAGCCTTCAAGCAGGGCGGAGTAGCGCCGAGGCGGAGGAATTCACATGGGTTCATTGAGCATTTGGCATTGGATCATCGTTCTCGCCGTGGTCCTGGTGCTGTTCGGCGGACGCGGGAAAATCTCCCAGCTCATGGGCGACTTCGCCCAGGGCATCAAAGCCTTCAAGAAGGGCATGTCCGACGAAGAGAAGGAAGTCGACGCCGAGCCTTCTGAAACCAAGCCCAAGATCATCGGCGATACCAAATCAGGCGATCAGCTCAAGCAGCATTCGCAGACCGAGCGCAAATTCGAGGGCACGACGTCCTGAAGTTTTCCGCGCTGTTGGGCGTCCACGATAGAAATTTGAGGGGCGCCGGCCGCGAGGCTTGCGCCCCTTGGAGTTAGAGGCACCATGTTCGATATCGGTTGGGGCGAGCTTCTCGTTATCGGCGTGGTCGCGTTGATCGCGATCGGGCCCAAGGAACTGCCCGGCGTTCTGCGCATGACCGGCCAGTGGATGGGCAAGATCCGCCGCATGGCGTCGGAGTTTCAGGACCAGTTCCGCGAAGCCATGCGCGAGGCCGAGATGGCCGACCTGAAGAAGCAGGTCGACGAAATGACCAGCACGGCCACCAGCTATACCAATTTTGATCCGATCGGCAGCGTGCGCCGGGAGGTCGAAAATCTGATCAAGGATGAGCCGGTGAAAAGCGCCGAACCGACGGTGGCGCCGGAACCAACGGCCGCCCCCGAGCCGAGCGTCTCGGGCGATACGCCGCAACCCGCCGCCGCCGCGGCGCCTCAGCCTCCGCCCGCGGACGGGCGCAAGGCCGGGGAGGGGGCATGAACGAACAGGCGAAAGTCCCCGAGGAAGACGAGATCGAGGCGAGCAAAGCGCCTTTGATGACACATCTGATCGAGCTGCGCTCGCGCTTGATCAAGGCGCTTGCCGCCTTTTTCATCGCCGCCATCGTCTGCTTTTTCTTCTCGGCGCAGATCTATAACATCCTCCTTTGGCCTTACGTACTCGTGGCAGGTGAGGGCTCGAAACTCATCTACACTGCGCTGCTCGAACTCTTCGTCACGCACCTGAAGCTTGCGCTGTTCGGCGCAGCTTTCATTTCGTTCCCTGTGGTCGCGACGCAGATTTACATGTTCGTCGCGCCTGGGCTCTATCGCCATGAGCGCAAGGCCTTCGTACCCTATCTGATCGCGACGCCGATTTTCTTCCTCCTTGGCGCCATGGTGGTCTATTTCGTCGTCATGCCCATGCTGGTGCGCTTCTCGCTCAGCATGCAGCAGGCGGGCGGCGAAGGTCGAGCGCAGATCGAACTCTTGCCCAAGGTCGGCGAATATCTGTCGCTGCTGATGGCGCTCATACTCGCCTTCGGCATCGCCTTCCAGCTGCCGGTGATATTGACGTTGCTCGGCCGCATCGGGATCGTCACCTCGCAGATGCTGAAGGAGAAGCGGCGCTATTTCATCGTGCTTGCCTTCATCATCGCGGCAGTACTCACCCCGCCCGACGTTCTGTCGCAGATGTCGCTCGCACTGCCGCTGCTGCTGCTCTACGAGGGCGCGATCTGGTCGGTGCGATTGGTGGAGAAGCAGGCGCAGGCCGGCAACACGCCCGGGTCGACGCAAGGCACCAACAAGACCTCGGAATGAAACCGTTTCGCGTCAGAGAAAATACGTGAAATAGATAAAGACGCCCGCCAACAGCGCGCCGAATCCCACCGGAAACAACAAAGCCAGCGCCAACGCTGATTTCGGACTTTGGGATTTTGCCGCGAGCAGGATGGCCGGAACCGCGGTCACCAGCGCCAATATCGGCACGGCCCAGATCAGGAACGTATCGAGCCCGAAGAAAGCCGGGTCGGCGTATTTCAAGATCACGGCCGTGACAGCGATCGCCACGACGACGTCGAGAATGCCGATGATGATCGTTGCAGCGCGCATGAGCCCCTCGTGAAGGCCGACGGAATCACGTCAGCAAGCCGCAATATAACGATCCCGGCGACGGGCGGAAAACGCTATAAGGCGCTATAACACCGCAACGATTCCTTGATTTGGCGGACCAATGCACGACATCAAATGGATTCGCGAGCACAAGGACGAGTTCGAGCGCGCCTTGCGGCGCCGCGGCCTTACGCCTGAAACCGAGAGTCTGCTTGCGCTCGACGAGCGCCGCCGCGCCGCGATCCTGAAAGCCGAACAGGCGCTGGCGCGCCGCAACGCCGCCTCGAAGGAAATCGGCCAGGCCAAGGCCAAGAAGGACGAAGCCGCGGCGCAGAAACTGATGGCCGAGGTCGGCGAGCTCAAGAACACCATCCCGCAGCTCGAAGCTGTCGTGAAAGCTGCCGAGGAGGAATTGAACAAGGTCCTGGCGCAGATCCCCAATCTGCCGCTCGCCGAAGTCCCGGACGGCGTGGACGAGAAGGCAAATGTCGAGCATCACAAGTTCGGTGCCAAGCGCGAATATAAATTTACGCCCAAGCAGCATTTCGAGCTCGGCGAAGCGCTCGGCCAGATGGATTTCGAGACCGCCGCGAAACTGTCGGGCGCACGCTTCGTCGTTCTGCAGAAAGGCCTAGCCCGCCTCGAACGCGCGCTCGCGCAATTCATGCTCGATGTGCACACCAGCGCGCCACACAATTATACTGAAGTATCACCACCAATCTTGGTGCGCGAAGAGGCAATGTTTGGCACTGCACAGCTGCCTAAATTTGCTGACGATCAATTTTTGGCTGCACGAAAGCTGAACTTAGAAGAGCGGAGAAAATTCTTTCAGCAGATTCAAGCTGAAGATTCACCGCCAGATAAAAGTGGCGATTCAAAATACTTTGAACTGATCGAACAATATCCAGGAAAAGAAATGCTTGTGTTCAGTGATGAGGGTTTAAAACGGTTGGAGGAGTTGAGAGATGAAGCTACTTCGAGTTGGCTCATCCCTACCGCCGAAGTTCCGCTGACCAATCTGGTCCGCGAGTCCATCCTCGACGAGGACAAGCTCCCGCTGCGCTTCACCGCCTGCACGCCGTGCTTCCGCGCCGAAGCCGGTGCGGCGGGAAAAGACACCCGCGGCATGATCCGCCAGCACCAGTTCACCAAGGTCGAGCTCGTCTCCATCACCACGCCGGAGCAAAGCAAGGACGAGCACGAACGCATGCTCGCCTGCGCCGAGGAAGTGCTGCGCCGGCTCGACCTGCACTACCGCGTGATCACGCTCTGCACCGGCGACATGGGCTTCGCCTCGCAGAAGACCTACGACATCGAGGTCTGGCTGCCCGGGCAGAACATGTACCGCGAAATTTCCTCCTGCTCGGTCTGCGGCGACTTCCAGGCCCGCCGCATGATGGCGCGCTACCGCCCGAAGGGCGGCAAGCACACCGAGTTCGTCCATACGCTCAACGGCTCCGGCGTGGCCGTGGGCCGCGCGCTGATCGCCGTGATGGAGACCTACCAGCAGGCAAACGGCGCGATCGCCGTGCCGGACGCGTTGGCGCCCTACATGGGTGGAATGAAGATGATCGAGTTGGCGAAGTGAAACGATCTTCGGACTGCGCGAATTTCAGTTCTCCTTCCCCCCTTGCGGGGGAGGGTTGGGGAGGGGGGTCGCTGTTGTTGTCGACGGCCTGGCTGTCCCTCACGATTCCCACCCCTGACCCCTCCCCGCAAGGGGGAGGGGAAAACCCGGCGCTTGGTTGGGGAGCCTAATGCGCATCCTCATCACCAACGACGACGGCATCCATTCCGAAGGCCTCGACACCTGCGCCGAGATCGCGCGCGCCCTCTCCGACGACGTCTGGATCGTGGCGCCGGAGTTCGACCAGAGCGGCGTCTCGCACTCGCTCTCGCTCAACGATCCCTTGCGCCTGCGCCAGGTCGAGGAGCGCCGCTTCGCCGTCAAGGGCACGCCGACCGACTGCATCATCATGGGCGCGCGCCACATCCTCAACGGCAAGGGCCCCGATCTCGTGCTCTCCGGCGTCAACCGCGGCCGCAATGCCGGCGAGGACGTGATCTATTCCGGTACGGTCGCGGGCGCCGTCGAAGGCACCATTCTCGGTATTCCGTCGCTTGCGCTTTCGCAGTCCTACAAATCTCGCAGCGGGAATCCGCCGCATTGGGACACGGCGACCAAATACGGCCCCGACATCATCCGCCGCGTGCTCGACGCCGGCATTCCGCGCGACGTGCTGATCAATGTGAATTTTCCCGACTGCCCACCCGGCGAGGTCAAGGGCATCGCGGTGACCACGCAGGGCCGCAACCGCCAGGAGCGCCTGCAGATCGATCAGCGTCACGACGGCCGCGGCAACGCCTATTACTGGATCGCCTATGTGCGCATGCGCGGCATCCCGCCTGCGCACGGCACCGACATTTCCGCGCTTGCCGACAATTGTATCGCGGTGACGCCGCTGCGCCTCGACATGACCGACGAGCCGTTCATGACCAAATTGGCGCAAACGTTGCGCTGATCAAGCGTGGTGGGATTTGGCGACGGAGGGCAAACGTGTCGCAACCGCCAAGCGACGAAAAAATCCAGCGCATGGAATTCATG
Organism: Xanthobacteraceae bacterium; assembly: GCA_035501735.1. Taxonomy (GTDB): domain Bacteria; phylum Pseudomonadota; class Alphaproteobacteria; order Rhizobiales; family Xanthobacteraceae; genus PNAI01. Next base: position 59,000 of record DATJVR010000078.1, read on the forward strand.
CTGAGCCTGCGCCGTCGCGGCATCAGCGATCAGGCTGTCTTGCGCGCCATGGATGAAGTCCCGCGCGAGCATTTCGTTTCACCGGACGTTGCCGACGCCGCTTACGCCGACCAGGCGCTGCCGATCGCCTGCGGTCAGACCATCAGTCAGCCGTACGTGGTTGCCTTTATGACCGAGCGGCTCGACGTGCATCCGAACCATCGCGTGCTCGAAGTGGGCACCGGTTCGGGGTATCAGGCGGCGGTCCTTTCGCGGCTGGCGCGCGAGGTCGTCAGCATCGAGCGTTATCGCACGCTCGCCGACGAAGCGCGCATGCGGCTCAAGACCTTGGGCTACGACAATGTGCAGGTCGTCGTCGGCGATGGCTTGGCGGGCGTGCCGGAGCATGCGCCATATGATCGCATCCTCGTCACCGCCGCTGCCGAAAACCTTCCGCAAGCGCTCGTCGCGCAGCTCACCGAGGGCGGCGTCATGATCCTTCCGCTCGGTTCGCACGGTGGTTCGCAGGTTCTCGTCAAATTAACCAAAAACAAGGATCGCATTTCGCGCGAAGACTTGATCGCTGTGCGTTTTGTGCCGCTAGTGCCCGGAAAAGCCCGCGAATTGTAGGGTGTTGCAACGCCGACACGCTCAACGCACTGATTTTTCCGCTTAAAGTCTTGTTTACCCCAACGCTGTTTAAACTCATCGCGTAAATTCTTGTACGCGTGAGTAACCCTATGCGTTCTGCTGCGATTTTGCGCTCGCTTTCGTGCTTCCGCCTCGCGCTTCCGGCGGTTGTAGCACTTGGCTTCGCCGGCTGCAGTTCGGATACCACGCGCTTTTCCGACATGTCGTACACCGGCAGCACGCGCCCGAGCGGCGACATCGCGGCGCCTGCGACGACGCAACCGGCTCCGGCGATCAGCACGACGACGCTGCCACCACCGACATCAGCGCCGACCCCGCAGTCATCCCAACTGACGCCGCCGCCGCAACCGGCTCCGTCCGTCGCGGCGAATACTCCGCCGGCACCGCGCGTTGCCACCAGCGCGTCGTTCAAGCCCGCCCCGTCGCCCGTCGCGGCGGCGAAGAGCAAGACCGTGCACGTCGTCGCTGCCGGCGACACGCTGCATAAGATTGCGCGCAAGTATCAAGTGTCGGTCGCGGATTTACGGACCGCCAATAACATCGCGCCGCATACCAAGCTCAAGATCGGCGCCAAGATCGTCGTTCCCGGCGCGCATAGCGATCAACCGCAGCAAACCGTTCAAGTGGCGCCGCCGACGCAGGCGTCACAACCGACGCAAGCCTCGCCGGCGAAGCGGGTCTCCACCAATGCGAAGCCTAATCCGCCGCCGCCCGCGAACCTGCCGCGCACGTTGAAGCTGTCGCAGGCGCCGGATTCCGAGACCCAGGACCGTAGCACGGGGCTGTCGTTCCGATTGCCGGTCCACGGCCGGATTGTCGCCGGCTTCGGACCCAAGCCGAGCGGGTTGCACAACGACGGCATCAACATCGCAGTGCCGGAAGGCACGCCGGTGAAGGCCGCCGAAGACGGCGTGGTGATCTACGCCAACAACGAGCTCAAGACCTACGGCAATCTGGTGCTGATCAAGCATGCCGACGGCTTCGTCACCGCCTACGCCCATATGAGCGAAATCCTGGTCAAGCGCGACGACGTGGTCAAACGCGGTCAGGTCATCGCCAAATCCGGCCAGACCGGCAACGTGTCGACCCCGCAGCTCCACTTCCAGATCCGCAAGAACGCCACGCCGGTCGATCCCATGCCCTATCTCGACCGCAGCCCGCAGGCGTAGGGCGCGACCTCAGTCTTTGAGCCGCACGCCGAGCTTGCCCGCGATGTCCTGCACGTATTGCCAGGCCACGCGGCCCGAGCGCGCACCGCGAGTCGTCGCCCATTCCAGCGCCTCGTTGCGTAACGCCTCGCGTTTGATCGGGATGCGATAGTGCGCCACATAGGCTTCCACCATGGCGAGATATTCGTCCTGGCTGCAGCGGTGGAAGCCGAGCCAGAGCCCGAAACGGTCCGAGAGCGAGACCTTTTCCTCGACCGCCTCGCCGGGATTGATCGCGGTGGAGCGCTCGTTGTCGATCATGTCGCGCGACATCATGTGGCGGCGGTTCGATGTGGCGTAGAGGATCACGTTGTCGGGCCGGCCTTCGATGCCGCCTTCGAGCACGGCCTTCAACGATTTGTACGACGTGTCCTCGGCTTCGAACGACAGATCGTCGCAGAACACGATGAAGCGATGCGTGGCGCCCCGCAGCAGAGCCATGAGCTCGGGCAGGCTCTCGATGTCCTCGCGATGGATTTCGATGAGCTTCAGCGCACTCCGGGGATTGTTGCGCGCATGCGATGCATTCACCGCCGCATGAGCGGCCTTGACCAGCGATGATTTCCCCATGCCGCGCGCCCCCCACAGCAGGGCGTTATTGGCCGGCAAGCCGCGGGCAAATCGCTCGGTATTCTCCACCAATGTGTCGCGCATGCGGTCGATGCCCTTGAGCAGCGACATCTCCACCCGATTGACGTGCGCGACCGGCGCAAGCCGCGCGAATTGCGGATACCAGACGAACGCGTCGGCGGCGGCAAAGTCAGGCATGGCCGCGGGCGGTGGTGCCTGCCGCTCGATGGCATCCGCGATGCGATCGATCGGATCGCGCGCCGCTCCGCTCGATTGAGCTTTGCGCCCGGATTTCGATTTCGTACCTGATTTGGACTGTGCCATGGGAAGCTGTTCCGTCTGACCGCTCCCTTAGCGGGACCGCTTCCGCCTCGCAAGACGTGCCGCTGCCCCGCAAAGGCGGGGGACCCAACTGGGATGTTCCGCGGCACCGCGCGGCGTTGCAATTGGGCGCCCGCCCGTTATAGTCCGCGCCGATTTCGCGCGCTGAAAGCGGCCTGGCGGCCGCCCCCAATGCCCCATATCTGTAGCGCCGAATAAACAAGAGGCCGATTTATGCTGATTTCGCCCGCGTTCGCGCAGACGGTATTTGGCGGCGGCGAGAGCCCGCTGACGTCGTTCCTGATCCCGATGGTTCTGGTTTTCGTGATTTTCTATTTTCTCATGCTCCGACCCCAGCAAAAGCGCGTCAAACAGCATCAGGAAATGGTCAAGAACGTGCGCCGCGGCGATACCGTCGTGACGTCCGGCGGCCTGGTCGGCAAGGTCACCAAGGTGATCGACGACGACCAGATTGAAATCGAAATTGCGGACGACGTGCGCATCCGTCAGGTACGGCAGATGGTCACCGACGTTCGCGCCAAGGGTGAACCCGTCAAGGAAGAGGCCGCGGCCAGTTGAACGGCGGCGGACTAGGCCTTAGGCCGCAAGTCGGAACGTCATGCTTTATTTCACGCGGTGGAAGGCGACGGCGATTTTGCTCACGGCATTCATCGCCTGCCTGTTTACTGTCCCCAATTTCCTGCCGGAAAAAATGGTCCAGTCCTGGCCGAAATGGGCGCAGCGCCACGTCGTGCTGGGTCTCGACTTGCAGGGCGGTTCGCACATCCTGCTCGAAGTCGACAGCAACGCGGTACGCAAGGAAAAACTTCAGGCTGTTCTCGATGACGTGCGTCGTGTGTTGCGCGATGCGCGGGTCGGCTACACCGGTCTTGTGGTGCGCGGCAACAGTGTCGAGGTCCGCATCCGAGAGGGGAGCAATTTCGACCAAGCGCTCGAGAAATTGCGCGAACTGTCGCAGCCGCTGGGCGGCATTCTGGGCAGCAGCACGGGGCAACGAACACTCGACGTAACGACCGAGGCGGGCAATCTTATCCGCCTG
>DATJVR010000079.1:0-47300 GCA_035501735.1 Xanthobacteraceae bacterium
GCCTGAAAGGACCAGCAGGATGTCACGCATCGGATCCTCCGTACAGTTATGTATGGCGATAAGCCCGGTGCTGGCGTCTGTCAATACAGTTGTGTATGGTGGACCGCGATGACCGATCAACTTGCCGCGCGGGACTGGCTGGAACTCGGGCTGAAGACGCTCGCGACCCAGGGCTTTTCCGCCCTGAAGGCGGAGCCGCTGGCCAAGGCCATGGGCGTCTCGCGCGGCAGCTTCTACTGGCATTTCGCGGATATCGGCACGTTCCATGCGGCGATCCGCGACTACTGGCGCGAGGTGGCGGCCGAGGCCATCATCGCCCATGTCGAAGCCGCCTCCAGCGATGACGATCCGCTCGCCGTGCTGCTGCATCGGGTATTTTCCGAGAAGCTCGCGCTGGAGCGCGCGGTGCGGAGCTGGGCGGCATTCGATGCTGCTGCGAAGGCCGCGGTGCAGGCGATCGACCGCCGCCGGCTCGATTATGTCGAGGGCCTGACCCGAGGGCGCGGCGTTGCTTTCGACATTGCGCCGGCGCGCGCGCAGATCCTGTATTGGGCATTCCTCGGCTATGCACTGTCGGACCGGCCCCTGCCCAAGGCACAGCGCGAGGCGGCCGTCGAGGAACTGGTGCGGATCGCCACCTTATGATCGCTTGCGACGCCGCGAATGTGGTAAGGGGGTTCGCGCCGAGAGCCGGAGATTCCCCGATGACCGCCACGCCGGAACGCCCCGAAAACACCGTCGATCCAAAACTGCTGGAGATCCTGGTCTGCCCGCTGACCAAGGGGCCCCTGGAATTCGATTCGGCCAGGCAGGAGCTGATCTCGCGGTCGGCGAAGCTCGCCTATCCGATTCGCGACGGCATCCCGATCATGCTGCCCGAGGAAGCGCGCAAGCTGGACTGAATCAATAAAGACAATCCCGGAGGAATGCATGCTCAAAATCTGGGGCCGGAAAACCTCGTCCAACGTGCAGAAGGTGATGTGGGCGCTCGGCGAGATGAAATTGCCGCACGAGCGCATCGACATCGGCGGCCCGTTCGGCAAGAACAAAGAAGCCGCCTATCTCGCCATGAACCCGAACGGTCTCGTGCCGACGCTGGAAGAAGAGGACGGCTGGCTGTTGTGGGAATCGAATTCCATCGTGCGCTATCTCGCCGCCAAGCACAAAGCCGCCGTACTCGAGCCCGCCGATCTGCGCATCCGCGCCAACGCGCACAAATGGATGGACTGGCAGCTTTCCGTGCTTGGGCCGGCGATCCATGGGCTGTTTTGGGGTCTCGTGCGTACGCCGCCGGAAAAACGCGACCACGCCGACATCGAGGATTCGAAAACACGCACCATCCGCGCCGCCGGAATGCTCGATGCCCAGCTGGCGAAAACCAAATACGTCGCGAGCGACGAATTCTCCTACGGCGACATTCCGGTCGGCATTCAGATGCGCCGCTTCGTCGAGCTTGCGTCGGATCGGCCCAGAATGGAAAACCTCGACCGGTGGTACGCCGCGCTCTCTTCGCGCCAGGCGTTCAAGGATCATGTCCTCGCGGTGCCGCTGGTGTAACCATGCCGGCGCAGCAGCCCAGGTGTCTCGGTTTGATCGGCGGTCTCGGGCCGCTCGCCACCGTGCTCTACTATCGCGAAATCCTCGCCGTACACGCCACACAGGAGCAGGCCGCACGGATATTGATCGCGCATGCGGACAACAAGCGCGCGCTCGCGCTGGTGACTGCCAAAGACTACGACGGCCTCGCAAACTACCTCGCCGGTCTGATCCGCAGCACCGCCGCCGGCGGCGCCGAGCTGGCAGCCATTGTTGCGGTCACGCCGTCCATCTGCGCGCCACAGCTCGCGCGCCGTCGTCACGCCGAAGCCGGAGGAGATCGACCAGATCCACGCCGCCTACATGGGCATCGTCAACGAGCGCGACACGGCCGTGCACATCGCGGAATTGCGCGCGCTGGCGCAGACCCTGATGAAGCGCGACGCCGTCGAATCGGTGCTGCTGGCCGGCACCGACCTCTCGACCGCCTTCGATAAGACCAACACCGATTTTCCGGCCATCGATTGCGCGAGAGTCCACATCGCGGCAATCACGCGCGAGCTGCTCCGCTAAAGCGCCTCGCCGCGCAACAATCTCGGCACTTCGCCGGTCAATCCCGCAGCCTCGCGGACGAAAAATTGTTTCAGCGCCGGCGCCCGCTCGACCAGCCCGAGGCCGACGTCGCGCACCAGCCGCAGCACGTCGGAGCGGTTCGAGAACAATCGATTCAATCCGTCCGTCGCTATTCCCATCGCCATCGTGTCGAACCGCCGCCATCTTTGATAACGGTCCAGCACCTCCGGCCCGCCTACATCGAGACCGAGCCGCGCCGCGTCCGCGATCGCTTCGGCGAGCGCCGCCACGTCGCGCAATCCCAGATTCAGCCCCTGACCCGCGATCGGATGGATCACATGCGCGGCATCCCCGATGAGCGCGATGCGCTCGGCGATGAAAGCGCGCGCCACATGCAAGCCGAGCGGATAGGCGCGGCGCGGACCCAAATCTTTGATCTCGCCGAGATGCAACCCGAAGCGTTTTTCCAGCTCATCGTGGAATTCATCATCGGGCAGCGCGACAATGCGATCGGCCTCCCGCGCGTCCTCGGTCCACACGATCGACGAACGGCGGTCCTTCAGCGGCAGGATGGCGAACGGTCCCGCCGGCAGGAAATGTTCCTCGGCGCGGCCCTTATGGTCGCGCTCGTGCGCCACCGTGGTGACGATCGCTGCCTGCCGGTAGTTCCAGCCGAACGTTTTGATGCCGGCCTGCTCGCGGATGCGCGAATGCGCGCCATCGGCGGCAACGAGCAGCCGCGCCGAGATCGCTGCATGATCGCCGGCGAGTTGCACCGCAATGCGTTCGGCACCGACATCGAAACTCGCGACCGGCGAACTCTTCAATGCCACGCCTTCCCGCTTCGCAGTCTCGGTTAAAGCGTCCTGCAGCAGTCTGTTCTCGACCATATGGGCGAACGGCTCGCCCTCTTCGACTTCGCCTGCGAATGTCAGATACGTCGGCCGCATCGCGTCGCTCAGGCGCGAGTCGGTCACCGCCATGTCGAGGATCGGCTGCGCCTGATCGGCTACCGCCTTCCACACGCCGATCGTCTCGAACAACCGCCGCGCCGCCGCCGCAATGGCGGAAGCGCGCGCATCGTCGCGCGATCGTCTCGCCAGCGCCGGATCGGCCACCGCGACGGCAAACGTTTTGCCCAAGGCCTGCCGCAGCGCGATCGCCAGCGCCAGCCCGGCAAAGCCCGCGCCCGCGATCAGCACGTCACATTTCGTGTCGTACGGCTTTGTTTTCTTCATCGCACATCAGTATATCACGCCTTATGTCTTCCGCCGTTCAAGACCTGCTCGACATTCTCGACCTCGAACCGCTGGAAGTGAACCTGTTCCGCGGGCGCAGCCCGCAGGTCGGCTGGCAGCGCGTATTCGGCGGCCAGGTGATCGGCCAGGCGCTGATGGCGGCCTGCCGCACCGTGGCGGAGCGGCTGCCGCATTCGCTGCACGCCTATTTCCTGCTGCCCGGCGACCCGAAGGTGCCGATCATTTACGACGTCGACCGCATCCGCGACGGCAAGAGCTTCACCACACGGCGCGTCACTGCGCGCCAGCACGGTCATTCGATCTTCGCCATGATGGTTTCGTTCCATGGGGACGAGCCCGGTCTCGACCACCAGGCGAAAATGCCGGACGTGCCGCGCCCCGACTCGCTGCCGACTGAGAACGACATCAAGCAGCGCATCCTTCCGCTGATGCCCGATCCGGTTCGCCGCTATTATGAACGCGAGCGGCCGATCGAGTTGCGCCCGGTCGAATTCGAACGCTACCTCGGCAAGAAATCCGAGAACGGCAAGTTCAACGTCTGGATCCGCACCACTGGCCGCCTGCCCGACGACACCGCGATCCACCGCTGCGTGCTCGCTTATGCGTCCGACATGATGCTGCTCGACACCGCGCTCGTGCCGCACGGCCGCACTCTCTTCGAGAAGGATTTTATGGGCGCAAGCCTCGATCACGCGCTCTGGTTCCACCGCCCATTCCGCGCCGATGACTGGCTGCTCTATGCCCAGGACAGCCCGAATCTGCATGGCGCCCGCGGTTTTGCCCGCGGTCTGGTTTTCTCGAGCGACGGCACGCTCGTGGCCTCGGTCGCTCAGGAAGGACTGTTGCGCCAGCGGCGTTCCACAAATTAGCGGTTTCCTCCCCATTCGACGTTATTTCGATAGACCGGCAAATAGCTCCTTTAGAGAATTTGCCTAATTATTAGGCATCCAGCGTCCGAATGTCGCATATCTGACTATTTCATTCGCAGATTCAGGCCTTTGCAGTCTGGAATTTATTGTATCCATTTGCGACAGCTCAAAAAAAGCGCAAGTTTAACAATCTCTTAACAGCGGTATTTCGGCTCTGGCACGCCGTTTGATTCCCTTCTTGCTGCGGCGCACGCGGCAGGATTGCTCGCGTGACATTGGTACTTAGTCGCTCGGTCAGCTGCGGCCGGGCCCAAAGGCATAAAGCGGGGATCGAACCATGAAAATCGTCATGGCCATTATCAAGCCGTTCAAACTCGACGAGGTCCGCGACGCTCTGACTGCGGCCGGAGTGCACGGACTCACCGTCACCGAGGTCAAAGGATACGGACGCCAAAAGGGCCACACTGAAATCTACCGCGGCACCGAATACGCCGTGAATTTTCTGCCGAAGATCAAGATCGAGGTCGCCGTCGCAAGCGACCAGGTCAACAAGGTCGTCGACGCCATCACCGCCGCTGCCAAGACCGGGCAGATCGGTGACGGCAAGATCTTCGTCTACGACCTCGATCACGCCGTGCGCATCCGCACCGGCGAGACCGATTCTGCGGCGCTGTGACCCCAATAGCTTGCGAACAGGAGTTAAAACCATGACGTACAAGAAATTCTCCCGTGCAGGGCTGTTGTCCATCGCATGCGGAGCTCTACTCGGCCTCTTCCTCACTGTCTCCATCAACGTCTCTTCCGTCGGCCCCAGCTATGCGCAGGCGCCGGCACCAACGGCTGCACCGGCGGCTCCTGAAGCCAAGCCCGCGGAGGCAGCACCGGCAGCAGCCGAAGCTCCCAAGGCGTGCGACGGCAGCGCGAAGCCGCCAATCCTTGAGAAGTGCACACCGAATTCGGGCGACACCGCCTGGATGCTCACCTCGGTCGCACTCGTGCTGATGATGACCATCCCGGGCCTCGGGTTGTTCTACGGCGGCATGGTGCGCAAGAAGAACGTCGGCGACACCGTGATGACGAGCTTTGCCGTCACGTGTCTCGTCACCGTGGTCTTCGCCGTTCTGACCTACAGTCTGGCCTTCACCGGTGGCAGCGGCTTTGTCGGGGGCTTAAGCCGTATCTTTCTTAAAGATATCCTGAGCGACATCGGCCACGGCGGCATCGGCAATCCCAATTCGCTCGCCGCCACGATCCCGGAAGCCGTCTACATTTGCTTCCAGATGACGTTCGCGATCATCACACCGGCACTGATTGCCGGCGCCTTCGCCGAACGCATGAAGTTCTCCGCCATGCTGTGGTTCATGGGTCTGTGGGCGATCCTGGTCTACGCGCCGATCGCGCATTGGATGTGGGGACCGGACGGCTACTTCAGCGGCGCCAACACCGACGACAAGGGCGACTTTGCCGGCGTGTTCAAAATGCTCGATTTCGCCGGCGGCACGGTGGTGCATATCAATGCCGGCGTTGCCGGTCTGATGTGCGCGCTCTGCCTCGGCAAGCGCAAGGACATGGGCCCGCCCCATAACATGGTGCTGACCTTCATCGGCGCCTCGCTGCTGTGGGTCGGCTGGTTCGGCTTCAACGCCGGTTCGGCTGTCACCGCAGGCGTGCAGGCCGGCATGGCCATGACGGTGACGCAGATTGCCACCGCCGTCGCGGCGCTCACCTGGATGTTCGTCGAGTGGGCGATGCGCGGCAAGCCGACGGTCATCGGCATTGCGTCCGGTGCGGTGGCGGGCCTCGTCGCGATCACTCCGGCTTCCGGCTTTGTCGGCCCCGTCGGCTCGATCGTGATCGGCATTGCCGCCGGCGTGTTCTGTTACTGGGGCGTCACCGGCCTCAAGAGCATGTGCGGCTACGACGATGCCCTTGATTGCTTCGGCGTCCATGCCGTCGGCGGCATTGTCGGTGCACTGCTCACCGGTATCTTCGCCGTCGAGCAATACGGCGGCACCGCCGGCCTGCTCGAAGGCAACCCGGCTCAGTTCGTCAACCAGTGTAAAGGCGTGGCCATCGTCATCGTCTATGATGCGATCGTCTCGCTGATCATCCTGAAAATCATCGATGCGATTGTCGGCCTGCGCGTCGCCCAGGACGTGGAGCGCGACGGTCTCGACCTCGCCCTGCATGGAGAGGTTGTCCAGTAAAACTCAAACGCTGCTGTTAGCGGATAGGGCGGGAACCCCGGCCCCCGCCCTGCCCGAACGGAGGCCCCGGCTCAACACCGGGGCCTCTTCTTTTTGCTCGATATTTCGGGCTTTTCGCGCTCCCGTGCGGCGATGGTTAATCACGCCTTAACCTCGCCTCCCCTATGGTATTTTGAAGCGCCCGCGGCTGCTGACGCCGCCCCGAAAACCGTGCTCATGACCGCCGCATCCGCCGCCCTGCAACCGACGCCTCCGAAGGCCGAAGGACGCTCCCCCTTCGTGCGCACGCACGAGCTGTTGGAAGGCATCAAGCCCGGCAAGCCCGCGATCAATCTCTCGGTCGGCGAGCCGCAGCATCCGATCCCGCCGTTCGTCGGCCCGGTGCTGGCCGCTCACCTCGACGAGTTCGGCCGCTACCCCGCCAACAAAGGCACCGACGAATTCCGCCGCGCCGTCGCCGGCTGGCTCGGCCGCCGCTATGAGCTGCCGCGCGCGCTCGACCCCGAGAGCGAAGTGATCGTGTTGAACGGCACGCGCGAGGGCCTTTTCCTCGGCGCCATCGCGGCCAAGCGCTTCGTTGCGCGCCGCGCCGCCAAGCCTGCGATCCTGATTCCAAATCCGTTCTACGCCGCCTATTCGGCCGGAGCCGCCGCCGCCGATTGCGAGCCGGTTTACCTGCCAACCACCAAGGACACCGGCTTTCTTCCCGATCTCGCTGCGCTCGACGACGAGCTGCTCGGTCGTACCGTCGCCTTCTACATCGCCTCGCCGTCGAATCCGCAAGGCGCGATCGCCGATCTCGCCTATTTGAATCGCCTCACCGCGCTCGCGCGCCGCTTCGGCTTCCTGGTCTTCGCCGACGAGTGCTATTGCGAAATTTATCTCGGCGGCAAGGCGCCGCACGGAATGCTGGAAGCCGCCGGCTCCGATTTCGCCAACGTGGTGGTGTTCCACTCGCTCTCCAAGCGCTCGAACTTGCCCGGCCTGCGCGTCGGCTCTGCCGCCGGCGACAAGAGATTCCTCACCCGCTATGTCGAATTGCGCAACGTCGCCGCGCCGCAGGTGCCGGTGCCCGCGCAACGCGTCGCCATCGCGGCCTATGAGGACGAGGCGCACGTCAAGAAGAACCGCGATCTCTACGTCGCGAAGTTCGATCTTGCCGATCAGATCATCGGCAATCGCTATGGTTACAAGCGTCCGGCCGGCGGTTTTTTTCTCTGGCTCGATGTCAGCGCACAGGGCGGCGATGAAGCGGTGACCCAAAAACTCTGGCGCGATGCTGGCTTGCGCGTCATTCCCGGCCACTATCTCGCGCGCGACGGCGCCGACGGTCGCAATCCCGGCGCCGGCTATATCCGCGTCGCGCTCGTCCACGACAAGGAGACCACGGCCGAGGCGCTGCATCGCCTTGTCGCCGTGCTGGGCTGAACATGGCAGCACTCGACCGTAGCGCCGATCTTTCGCTCTGGTCCGACGACATGCGCGGCGCGATCCGGCGTCGTTTGCGCGAATGCGGCGGCGTGGCGCTGATCACCCTGGCGGTGATGGCGATGATCGCGCTCGCCACCTGGTCGGTGCAGGATCCGTCTCTCAATCACGCCACCAACGGGCCCGTACGCAATCTTCTCGGCTCCCCCGGCGCCATCGTCTCCGATTTGATGATGCAGCTCTTCGGCTTGGCATCACTGGCGCTCGTGCTGCCGATCGTGGTTTGGGGCTGCCGCATGGTCGCGCATCGCGGATCGGAATTCGACTGGCGGCGCATCCCGCTCTGGTGCGTCGCCATCACGTTTGCCTCTGCCTTTGCGGCATGCCTGCCGCCGACCGCCGCCTGGCCGCTGCCGACGGGCCTCGGCGGCGTGATCGGCGATGTCTTGCTGCGCATACCAGTGATGTACATTGGGCCATTGCGCGGCATGACCCTGCTGGTGGTGACTGCCGGCACCGGCCTCGTCACCGCCGCCGCCATCGTGACGGCTTCGGCGATCGGCTGGCGCAAGCGTGCCTTCGCCGAAACCGACGGCGACTGGGCCGAGATCGCCGCCGGCCCCGCCGATGACGACGCCGAGAAGGCCTCGATCTCGCTCGGCTGGCTCGCGCATGGACTACTGAGCTTGAAAGCGCGGCTGCTCCGGCTCGTCAGGCGGCGCCCGGCACGTAAGGCATTGCCGACAGGCGGACAGGCGCGCGTTGAGCCGCAGTTCGAGGACCGCAACGACGACGCGCTGGCGCCGGATGCCGAGCCGAACTTCGATGCCGAGCCCGAGACAGTCCTGCCCAAGCGGCCGACGCGGCCGCGTGCGCCCGCGCGTCGTTCGAGCTCCGGCTATCAGCTTCCGGCGCTCGGACTGCTGACCGCCTCGCGCGCAAGTGAGCGCTACGCGCCGAGCCAGCAATTGATCGACGAGACCGCGGTCCGGCTCGAAAGCGTGCTCGGCGATTTCGGCGTGCGCGGCCAGATCATCAATGCGCGCCCCGGCCCGGTGGTGACGCTGTACGAGCTCGAACCGGCGCCCGGCATCAAATCCTCGCGCGTCATCGGCCTTGCCGACGATATCGCCCGCTCCATGAGCGCGCTCTCCGCCCGCGTTGCCGTGGTGTCGGGCCGCAATGCCATCGGCATCGAACTGCCCAACGACAAGCGCGAGAAAGTCTATCTGCGCGAGCTGTTGTCGTCGGAGGATTACGACGCCACCGCCGCCAAGCTGCCGCTCTGCCTCGGCAAGACCATCGGCGGCGAGTCGGTCATCGTCGATCTCGCGCGCATGCCGCATCTGCTGATCGCCGGCACCACCGGCTCCGGCAAATCGGTCGCCATCAACACGATGATCTTGAGCCTCGTCTATCGGCTGCGGCCGGATCAGTGCAAGCTCATCATGGTCGATCCCAAGATGCTGGAACTTTCGGTTTACGACGGCATCCCGCACTTGCTGACGCCGGTCGTCACCGATCCGAAGAAGGCCGTGGTCGCGCTCAAATGGGCGGTGCGCGAAATGGAGGAACGCTACAAGCGCATGTCGAAGCTTGGCGTGCGCAACATCGACGGCTACAACGCGCGCATCGCCGAAGCCAAGCAGCGGGGCGACACGCTCACGCGCACGGTCCACACCGGCTACGACCGCGAGACCGGCGAGGCGATCTACGAGAAGGAGGAACTCGAACTCGAGCCGCTGCCCTATGTGGTGGTCGTGGTCGACGAGATGGCCGATCTCATGATGGTGGCCGGCAAGGACATCGAAGGCGCCATCCAGCGCCTGGCGCAAATGGCGCGCGCCGCCGGCATCCACGTCATCCTCGCGACGCAACGTCCCTCGGTCGACGTCATTACCGGCACGATCAAGGCGAATTTCCCGACCCGCATTTCGTTCCAGGTCACCTCGAAAATCGACAGCCGCACGATTCTCGGCGAGCAAGGCGCCGAGCAACTGCTCGGCCAAGGCGACATGCTCTACATGGCCGGGGGCGGTCGCATCAGTCGCGTGCACGGGCCGTTCGTGTCCGACGAGGAAGTCGAGAAGGTCGTTCGCCATCTCAAGACGCAGGGCGTGCCGCAATATCTCGAAGCGGTCACCGCCGAGGAGGAAGTCGAGGACGGCGATCAGGCGGTATTCGACCAGACCGCCATGGCCGCGAGCGAGGGCGGCGATCTCTATCAGCAAGCCGTGCAGATCGTGATTCGCGATCGCAAGGCCTCGACCAGCTACATCCAGCGCCGCTTGCAGATCGGCTACAACCGCGCCGCCTCGATCATGGAACGCATGGAGGACGAAGGCATCGTCGGCCAGCCCAATCACGCCGGGAAACGCGAAATTCTGGTTGGCGGCGACAATCAGGAAGATCGTTAAGGATATATAGCCGTGAAATCGCCACAGCCGGGCTCTATGCACGAACGCATGATGAAAGAAACCAGCCCAAGCCGCGTTGACAGTTACGGTCTTGTTCCGCCTCGCGTAAAAATTCTTGGCGCGCTGATCGCGGGCCTCCTGCTCGCGACGAGCGCCGCCGCGCAGCAACCGCCGCCGTCAGCGGCGCCGGAAGCCACGGCGCCTCCACCGGTCGCGGTTCCCGCAAAGCCCGTAGTGAAGCCGAAACCAAAGATTGCCAAACCCAAGACCGCGCCCAAGGCCGCGACCGCGAAGCCGCGGACCGCTCCGCTCACATTGACCGCTCCGCCGCCCAAGCCGACACCTCAGCCGCCGGCCGATGTCACGAGCGCGCCCACCGCCCCGCCGCCGACCGCGCAACCGGCAGCCCCGCTGATCGCGCAGCCCTCGCCGCCGCGCCCGGGCCAGCCCACGCTCAACGCCAAGCAGGTCATGCTGGTTGAACGCATCAGCAATTCGTTGTCGAACTTGCGCACGCTGGTCGGCGAATTCAAGCAGGTCGGCGCCGATGGCAGCCGCACCGAAGGCGAGTTCTATTTGATGAAACCCGGCCGCGTGCGGTTCGATTACAGTGCGCCGAGCCCGGTCGAAATTATCGCTGACGGAAAATCGGTCGCCGTGCGCGACCGCAACCTCGCCAATCAGGATCTTTATCCGATTTCGCAGACGCCGTTGCGTTTCCTGCTGGCCGATCACATCGATCTGTTGCGCGATTCCAACATCGTCGCGGTCTACGGCGACGATGTCTTTGCCACCGTCGTCATCGAGGAGCGGCAGATCGCGCGCGGAACCTACCGCGTCATGCTGATGTTCGGTGCGAAGGATTATCAGCTCAAACAATGGGTTGTGACCGATCCGCAGGGTCAGGACACGACCGTTGCGCTGTACAACCTCGATCCCAACACCAAGCCGGACCCCGAGCTGTTCCGCATCGACTACACGCGCTACGCGCGCTAGCGAGCCTGAGGTCCTGTCGCTACGATCTCCTTGATCGATTCACTTTCGCACGCTCCCCGATGCGCGCAGATTTCGCGTTCATTCCATGCAACTGAAAATCACCACCTGGAACATCAATTCGGTTCGCCTGCGCATCGATCTCGTGGCCAAGTTCATCAAGGCCGCGCGCCCGGACGTGCTTTGCCTGCAGGAAACCAAATGCCCCGACGACCGTTTTCCGCTCAAGCGCTTCAAGCGCCTCGGTTACGAACATGTCGCGCTCAACGGTCAGAAAGGCTATCACGGCGTGGCGGTGATTTCGCGCCTGCCGTTCGACACCACCGCGCTCAAGCACTATTGCGGCAAGACCGACTCGCGTCACATCGGCATCGTGCTTGGCGAAAAAGCCGGTTTACGCGACCCGCTCACCATCCATAACTATTATGTGCCGGCCGGCGGCGATGAGCCCGACCCCGAAATCAATCCCAAATTCGCGCACAAGCTCGGCTTCCTCGATGAGTTGCGCGCGTGCCCGCACATGCTTCCCGAAGGCGGCCAGCGCTCCATTGCGGTGGGCGATCTCAACGTCGCCCCGCTCGAGTGCGACGTCTGGAGCCACAAGGCGCTGTTGAAAGTCGTCTCGCACACGCCGATCGAATGCGAAAAGCTCACCGCTGTGCAGAAGGCGGGAAACTGGATCGATGTCGCCCGCACCTTCGTGCCGGAACCCGAGAAGCTTTATTCCTGGTGGAGCTACCGCTCGCCCGATTGGCAGGCCGCCGACAAAGGCCGCCGCCTCGACCACATCTGGGTCACGCCGGCGCTCGCCGATCGGCTCTCCGCCCTGACGGTGAGCAAGGAGGCGCGCGGCTGGCACCGCCCCTCCGACCACGTGCCGGTGACGGCGACAATCGAGCTGTGACGCTCAGCGCGTTGCCTCGCCGGCATTGAGTTTGTCGCGCACCGCTCCGATGTCTTTTGCGGTTTGCGCCGCGCGAACGATAATTTCCTCCCGCAGATTGCCGGCCGCTTCGGGATAGCTTTCCAGCATCTTCAGGAACAGGCTGCGCGAGATGCGGATCACCGCCGAAGGCCCGCGCGCGATTGCGGTTGCGGGCCGAACCGTCTCGACCAGCAACGCCAGCTCGCCGAGCAACGTGCCGGGCTCCGCCGTCATCGGGTCTGTTTCGCTCGGACTGCTCGACCTGAGGCTGAACGAGCCTTGCTGGATGATGTAGCCGCCATCCGCCGGATCGCCGGCGTTGAACAGCACATCGCCGTCATCGAGATAGCGGCTCTCCGCACCGATCGCGAGCACGCGCAACGCATCGCGGCCGAGCAGACGCAACGTCGGCACGCGCTCGAACAGGGAGATGTCGGTCTCGATGCTCACCTGCGATCCTTACGGTACCAGCTTGTAGCCGCCCACGTCGGTCACGAGCAGCGCGGGATTGGCCGCATCCTTCTCGACCTTCTGCCGCAGCCGGTAGATGTGTGTTTCGAGCGTATGTGTGGTGACGCCGGAATTATAGCCCCAGACTTCCTGCAGCAGGGTCTCGCGCGATACCGGCTGCTGGCCGGCGCGATAGAGGTAGCGCAGGATCGCGGTTTCCTTCTCGGTCAGGCGAACCTTGCTGCCCTTCGGACTGAGCAGAATTTTCGAGCTCGGCCGGAACGTGTAGGGTCCGATGATGAAGACCGCGTCTTCGCTCGCCTCGTGCTGACGCAGCTGCGCGCGGATGCGCGCGAGCAGCACCGCGAACCGGAACGGTTTGATGATGTAGTCGTTCGCGCCGGATTCCAGTCCGAGGATGGTGTCGGAATCGGTGTCGTGCCCGGTCAGCATGATGATCGGCGCCTTGAACCCGTTCTTGCGCAGAATGCGCACGGCTTCGCGGCCGTCGATGTCCGGCAAGCCGACGTCCATGATCACAAGATCGATCTGCCCGGCTTTGGCGGCAGCGACGCCCTTGGTGCCGTTCTCGACCGCTTCCGCTTCGAATTCATCATGCAAAGCAAGCTGTTCGACCAGCGAATTGCGCAGGTCCTCATCGTCGTCAACGATCAGGATTTTTCGGGAATTAGGCATCGCTGAAACCCTTGCGAATCACAATGTACAAACACCGCGACGGGGCAAATCTACCCTGGCGGATTCACGCGAAGTAGAGCATTCGTGGGTAAAACTGCAAGCGCCTTGTGACCCTGCCATAGTCGTAAAGCCATGCGGAAGTCTTCGCTTGACATCGTCCGTGTCCGCACCCGTCCCGGCACACGCTCGCGCGGCTGGCTGCTGATCGGACGGCGCGCCGTTCCGGTCGCGCTCGGCCGTTCCGGCATCATCGCCAACAAACGCGAAGGCGACGGCGGCACGCCGCGCGGATGTTTCCGTCTGGTACGACTCTGGTGGCGCGGCGATCGCTGGCCGCAACCACGAACTTTCCTGCCGGTCCGGCGTATTCGCCTGGACGACGGCTGGTGCGAGGACCCGAAAGACCGTCACTACAATCAGCCAATCCGGGTGCCGCAGAAGTCGCAGGGCGACCGCCTCATGCGCACGGACCGGCTTTACGATTTCATCGTCGAGCTTGACCACAATACGCGTCCGCGCATCGCCGGCCGCGGCAGCGCGGTTTTCGTGCATGTGGCGCGCGATAATTTCGGCCCGACCGCCGGCTGCGTCGCGCTCGCGCACGGCACGCTGCGCAAGCTGTTGTCCCGAATGGGACCGCAGACCCGGATCGAGATTCGCTGACTCCGGCCTATCGGCGCGCGCCGAAGATCGCGGTGCCGACCCGTACATGCGTCGCGCCCATCGCGATCGCGATCGGAAAATCCGCGCTCATTCCCATCGAGAGAAATTTCAAATCGTTGCGCGCCGCGATCTTCGCGGTCAGCGCGAAATGCGGCGCCGGCGCTTCGTCAACCGGCGGAATGCACATCAGACCATCTATGCTGAGGCCCCAATCGTCGCGGCAGCGTTTCACGAACGCGTCCACGTCCTGCGGCAGCACACCCGCCTTCTGCGGCTCCGCGCCCGTGTTGACCTCTACGAACAGCAGCGGCCGGCGATTCTGCTTTGCGATTTCCTTCGCCAACGCCTCGGCAAGGCTTTGCCGGTCGAGCGAATGAATGGCGTCGAACAGTGCCACCGCCTCCTTCGCCTTGTTCGACTGCAGCGAACCCACCATGTGCAGCGCGAGCCCGGGATACTTCGCCTGCAACGCCGGCCATTTCGCCTTGGCCTCCTGCACGCGGTTTTCGCCGAACACGCGCTGGCCCGCCGCGATCACCGGCTCGATCGCGTCGGCTCCGAAGGTTTTCGAAATCGCGATCAGCGTCACGCCCGCCGGATCGCGCCCCGCCTCCTTGCAGGCACGCGCGATCGCCGCCCGAACGGTCGCCAGATTCGAATCGGCCATAGGCGTCGAAATCGTCATGGTGGGGATTTAGCCAAAGCAGGCAGCCAAAACCAGCCTCTATGGCTATCATCGGCCACGGCCGGGAATTGCACGCCCGTTGACCCACATGCGTCTTTCATGGCTAAAGTCGCGCCGCATTCGAGGCCGATAAGTTTCACAGAAATCATGCCTGCAGACCGCTACAACGCCCGCGAAGCCGAGCCGCGCTGGCAGAAAATCTGGGACGAGCGGGGCATCTTCAAGACCCGCAACGACGACCCGCGCCCGAAATATTACGTGCTGGAGATGTTCCCCTACCCGTCGGGCAGCCTGCACGTCGGGCACTCCCGCAACTACACCATCGGCGACGCGATCGCGCGCTACAAGCGCGCCATGGGCTTCAATGTCCTCCATCCCATGGGCTGGGACGCCTTCGGGCTGCCCGCCGAAAATGCCGCGATCGAACGCAAAATCCATCCGCGAGTCTGGACCGAACGCAACATCGCGTTGATGAAGGCCGACCTCAAGGCGATCGGCATTTCCTACGACTGGAGCCGCGAGATCGCGACCTGCGATCCGGCCTATTACAAGCACCAGCAGAAAATGTTCATCGATTTCCTGCGCGCCGGCCTGGTCGAGCGCAAGCAGTCGAAGGTGAACTGGGATCCCGTGGAACAGACGGTGCTTGCCAACGAGCAGGTGATCGACGGCCGCGGCTGGCGCTCTGGCGCGCTCATCGAGCAGCGCGATCTGACCCAGTGGTTTTTCAAGATCACCGCCTATTCGGAGGATCTGCTCACCGCCATCGACAAACTTGATCGTTGGCCCGAGAAGGTGCAGCTGATGCAGCGCAACTGGATCGGCCGCTCCGAGGGCTTGCTGATTCGCTTCGCGCTCGATCCGAAAACCACGCCAGCCAGCGAAAGCGAACTGGAAATCTTCACCACCCGGCAAGACACGCTGTTCGGCGCGAAATTCATGGCACTTTCGCCCGACCATCCGCTGGCCACCGCCGCAGCTGCAAAAAATCCTGCGCTCAAGGAATTCATCGCCGAATGCAAGCGTCACGGCACCGCGCAGGAAATCATCGACAAAGCGGAAAAGTTCGGTTTCGACACCGGGATGAAGGCAATTCATCCATTCGATCCGAATTGGAAGTTGCCGGTCTACGTGGCCAATTTCATTCTGATGGAATACGGCACCGGCGCAATCTTCGGCTGCCCGGCGCATGACCAGCGCGACCTCGACTTCGTCAACAAATATGGACTCGGCAATACGCCCGTCGTCTGCCCGCCGGAGCAGGACCCCAAAAGCTTCGTCATCACCGACACCGCCTATGACGGCGACGGCCGCATGATCAATTCACGCTTCCTCGACGGCATGACCATCGCGGAAGCCAAGGAGGAAGTCGCCAAGCGGCTCGAGCGCGAGAACCGCGGCAACCGGCCGATCGCCAAGCGTCACGTCAGCTATCGCCTGCGCGACTGGGGCATCTCGCGTCAGCGTTATTGGGGCTGCCCGATTCCGGTGATCTATTGCGACAGCTGCGGTACCTTGCCGGTGCCGGAAAAAGATCTTCCTGTCGTGCTGCCCGAGGACGTCGAGTTCGACCGGCCGGGGAATCCTCTCGACCGCCACCCGACCTGGAATAACGTCGCCTGCCCGCAATGCGGCAAGCAGGCGCGGCGTGAAACCGACACCATGGACACCTTCGTGGATTCGTCCTGGTATTTTGCGCGCTTCACCGACCCGTGGATCAAGACCGCCCCGACCGATCCCGTCGCCGCCAACGCCTGGCTTCCGGTCGACCAGTATATCGGCGGCATCGAGCACGCCATCCTGCATCTGCTCTACAGCCGTTTCTTCATGCGCGCGATGAGAAAAACCGGCCATGTCGGATGCGACGAACCGTTTGCCGGACTGTTCACGCAAGGCATGGTGTTGCACGAAACTTACCGCAAAGCCGACGGCGACTGGATCACACCGGCCGATGTGAAGGTCACCATTGAAGGCGAAAAGCGCCGTGCGACTGTCGCCGCCACCGGCGAGCCTGTCACGATCGGGCCGCTCGAGAAGATGTCGAAGTCGAAGCGCAATACCGTCGGCATCGTCGAGATTGTGCAGAACTACGGCGCCGACACCGCACGCTGGCTCGTGCTGTCCGACTCGCCGCCGGAACGCGAGGTGATCTGGACCGAGCAGGGCGTGCAAGGCGCCTGGCGTTTCGTTCAGCGCATATGGCGGCTGATCGGCGAGGCGGCCGAAATCGCAAGCGCGGAAAGCGCACCGCGGCCGACGTCATTCGGCGACAAGGCGCTCGCGTTGCGCAAGGCCGCGCACGGCGCGCTCGCTAAAGTTTCCGAATCGATCGAAAAACTGCACTTCAACGTCTGCGTCGCCCACATCTACGAATTCGCCAACGCGCTGCAGTCATCGTTGGGTTCGATCGAGAGCCCCGCCGAAGTCACATCCGACTATGCTTGGGCGGCGCGCGAGGCCGCCGATATCCTGGTGCGGCTGATCCATCCGATGATGCCGCACCTGGCCGAGGAATGCTGGGCGGCCCTCGGGCACCAGACTCTGGTCGCCAGCGCGTCTTGGCCGCAGATCGAGGCGGCGTTGCTGGTGGAGGACACCGTTACGCTGCCGGTCCAGGTTAACGGCAAGAAGCGGGCCGAGGTAACGGTCTCCCGCGTCGCAAAAAATCCCGAGATTGAGGCTGCCGTTTTGGCGCACGATGCGGTAAAACGAGCCTTGGAGGGCAACCGCCCGAAAAAGATCATTATCGTCCCGCATAGGATCGTGAATGTGGTGGTCTAGGCACAGCACGGCGATCAAGCGCTTCACGCGTCTCGGTGTCGTGCTTGTGGCTGCCGGACTTTTGGCTGGATGTTTCCAGCCGCTTTACGGCGAGCGTTCACTCACCGCCGGGCCAAGCATGCGCGACAAGATGAGCGCGGTCGACGTGGTGCCGATCGACGCGCCCAATGGCCGCCCGGAAGCCCGTATCGGTGTCGAACTCCGCAACGCCCTTTTGTTTGACATCAATGGCGGTGCGGAGCCCGCGAGTCCCACCCATCGGCTGAAGATCAAGCTGACCTCGACACGTCAATCGGTCATCGTCGACATCTACTCGTCGCGACCCGACGTGGAGAATTACGGGCTCGACGTAACCTACAGTTTGATCGAGATCGCGTCCGGCAAGGTGGTCGTCGAAGGTCAGACTTTTGCGCGCGTCTCCTACGACATCCCCGGCCAGCAACAGCGCTTCGCGCGGGCGCGCGGCTTGCGCGATGCCGAAAACCGCGCCGCCAAAGTCATCGCCGATCAGATCCGCTCGCGCCTGGCCTCGTACTTCGTCGCCGGCGCATAAATTTTCTTCGGCCTCATGGTCGCCCTCAAAGCCGCCGACATCGACGCCTTCGTGGCGCGCCCTGACGCAAAGCGTCCGATCGTGCTGGTGTTCGGCCCCGACGCCGGCCTTGTGCGTGAGCGAACCGACGCGATCATTCACGCGTCCGTCGACGACCCCCGCGATCCTTTCGCGCTGGCGCGGCTTGAGGGCGATGAGCTCGCCTCCGAGCCGTCGCGCCTCATCGAGGAAGCGCAAACCGTACCGCTGTTCGGTACCCGCCGCGCCATCCTGGTCAAGGCCGGTGGCCGCAACTTCACCGCTGCCGTCGAGACTTTGCTTGAAGCGCCCCCCACCGACTGTCGAGTTGTGATCGAGGCCGGCGATCTGCGGCGCAACGCGCCGCTCCGCGCGGCCTGCGAGCGCGCGAAATCCGCCGCTGTAATTCCCTGCTACACCGACAGCGAGCGCGATCTTGCGCGGCTCATCGACGAGGAAATGAAGGCGGCCGCTCTCAGCATCGCGCCCGAAGCGCGAACCGCACTCGTTGCATTGATCGGCGGCGACCGCCGCGCATCGCGCAATGAAATCCGCAAGCTCGCGCTCTACACCCACGGCAAGGATCGCGTCACGCTCGACGACGTGCTCGCCGTTGTGGCCGATGCCTCCACGCTCGCGCTCGATGCGGTCGTCGACGCAGCCTTCGCCGGTCGCACCGCGGACGTCGAAACCCAGTTCGCCAAGGCCATATCCGCCGGCACATCGGCGGGTACGATCCTTTCAGCCGCACTGCGCCATGTGCTGCAGCTTCACAGGGCGCGCCTCGCTTACGACGAGAGCAGGGATGCCGAAGCCGCGCTCGGCCGTTTCATTCCGCCGGTCCATTTTCGTCGGAAATCCTTGGTTGAGTCCGCGCTCGTCGGCTGGACCGCGCCGCGCCTCGGCGTTGTGATCTCCGACCTTGCCGCCGCCACCTTGCAGGCACGCCGCCAGCCTGCGCTGGCGGAAACGCTGACCGAAAGAGCATTGCTGTCGATTTCAATGTCGGCGCGGCGAAAGCAATAACGGGACGAAAGCAATTCGCTATTCCCGTGACAGTCTCCGCAATATTTCATCGAGCTGATCGAGATCGCGATACTTGATGTGCACGGTGCCGCCCGTGCCGCGATGATCGACCGAGACACTCAAGCCCAGCGCGTCCGATACCCGCTTCTCCATCGCGATCGTATCGGCATCCTTGTGCACGCGGGCGCGCACTTTCTTGCCTGCAGCCTTCGCCCGCGCCTGCCCGATCGCCTCGACCTCGCGCACATTGAGCCCGCGCTCGACGATATCGCGCGCCGTCGTCTCCGGATCCGGCAAATTGACCAGCGCGCGCGCGTGCCCCGCCGACAGTTTACCCGCGTTGATATAGGCTTTCACGGTTTCCGGCAGGCGCAGCAGCCGCAGCGTATTGGCGATATGGCTCCGGCTTTTTCCGACTATTTGAGCGATATCGTCCTGCGAATGGTTGAACTGCGAGGCCAGCGTCTGATAGCCGGTCGCTTCTTCCAGCGGATTGAGATCGGTGCGCTGCACGTTCTCGATGATCGCGAGTTCCAGCGCCTCGCCGTCGCTGACATCGAGCACGACGATCGGAATCTCGTGCAGGCTCGCGCGCTGCGCCGCGCGCCAGCGCCGCTCACCCGCGATGATTTCGTAAGAGTCGGATGCGCCCGGCACGGGCCGCACCACGATCGGCTGGATCATGCCGCGCTCGCGCAGCGACTGCGCCAGCTCGTCGAGTTCGACATCGGAAAAGACGCGGCGCGGATTGTTCGGATTGGGCCGGATGAACTCGATCGGCACGCGGCGCTGGCTGCGCGTGCGCTCGACGCTCTGCGTTTCCTCGTCGCCGATCAGTGCCGCAAGGCCGCGCCCCAATCGCGATCGTGCTGCGTCGTCCGCCATCCCTGCTCCGCCTCAGCTCGCGCGCAATTCTTTTTCGCGCTGGATGATCTCGGTCGCCAGCCGCAGGTAGGCTTCGCTGCCGACGCATTTGAGATCGTACACCAGCACCGGCTTGCCGTAGGACGGCGCCTCCGACACCCGCACGTTGCGCGGAATGATGGTGTCGTACACTTTCGCGCCCATGAACCCGCGCACATCGGCCACCACCTGGCCGGAGAGATTGTTGCGCGCATCGTACATGGTGAGCACGATACCGTGGATCGTCAGCCCGGGATTGAGCGTGGCCTTGACCTGATCGACCGTCTTCAGGAGCTGCGACAAACCCTCGAGCGCGAAGAACTCGCATTGCAACGGCACCAGGATGGCATGCGCCGCCGCCATGGCGTTGACGGTGATCAAGTTGAGCGACGGCGGACAATCGACCAGCGCATAGGTAAAGTCGTTGATGCCGGCCGATTTGCCGGTATTGACCGCGCTGATGGCGGTGCGCAACCGATAGGCGCGGTCGCGTGCCTGACCGATTTCAAGCTCGAGCCCCGATAGATCCATGGTCGATGGCGCAATCGAAAGCCGCGGCACCGCGGTTGCCACCACCGCGTCGCGCAACGGCGCGTCCCCGATCAGCACGTCATAGGTCGAGCAACGCCGGTTGCGGCGATCGATGCCGAGACCGGTCGAAGCGTTGCCCTGCGGATCGAGATCGACCACCAGCACCCGTTCTCCAATGGCCGCCAGCGCGGTGCCGAGGTTGATCGCCGTCGTGGTCTTGCCGACGCCGCCCTTTTGATTGGCGATGGCAAGCACGCGCGGTGGCTTCGCCGGCTCCGCACGCGCGAATTCGACCACGTCGGGTTCCGGCGGTAGAGCCGCAGACCCTGATTCACCGGAAAGGTTTGTGGTGTTCGTCATTTACGGACCCGAATCGATTGTTGGGTGTCAAACAATCTCTACTGTTTGGCACGCTTGATGGCACTTTGAATAACAACGATGCGCCCGTGCTGATTCGTTTTGCTCGGCACCAATGTTGAATTGATGGTCCAACATTTGGATGCTTCGGTCAATTCAGCCTCTACATCTTGACCCTTGAGAAACAGACCTTTTGCACCTGTTTTCCAGAGCGGCGCCGCCAAATCCAGGAGTTCATCGAGCGGCGCGAGCGCCCGCGCGGTCACGACATCGACCGGTTCGGTAAAGCTCGCGACGAAATCCTCGATGCGGCGCGCGTGCACCACGGCCGGAACCTCCAGCACGCGCACGGCCTCCCGCAAGAACGCGGCTTTCTTGCCGTTACTTTCCACCAGATGCACGCACACGTCCTTGTCATCGGCCAATGCGCACGCCACCACGAGCCCGGGAAAACCCGCACCGGATCCGAGATCGATCCAGATTTTTGCTGTCGGCGCGAGCGCAATGAGCTGCAATGAATCCGCAATGTGCCGCGTCCAAATGTCTTCGATCGTCGAAGGCGCAACGAGATTGATCTTCGCCTGCCATTGCAGCAGCAACGCTACGAACGTATCGAGCCGCTTCGCCGTTTCGGTGGATATTGGCGTCAAGCGCAGCGCGCGGTCGCGGTCAACGCGCAGGTTCATTGCAGCCGAAATCTTTTCTGCGGAGCGAATCATGTTTCGCCTGGTGGGCTGCGTTTCAAGCAACGCTGCGACTCCTCCGGCGCGCATGCGCGACCAAAAGCGTCAACGCGACGGGCGTGATTCCGTCGATCCGACTCGCCTGGCCAATGGTACGGGGCCGAATCGATATCAATTTCTGCGTCAGTTCGTTCGACAGGCCAGGAATGCGCGTGTAATCGATCCCATCCGGCAGTTCGAAGCTTTCGTCGCGCCGATAGGCCATGACATCGGTGGCCTGCCGTTCGAGATACACCGCATATTTGGCATCGATCTCGAGTTGCGCGGCGATTGTTTCCGGCACCGAATCGAATTCCGGCCAGATGCGCCTGATATCCGCGAACGAAAGCGTCGGATAGGACAAGAGCTCGAACACGCTACGACGCACGCCGTCACGATTGAGCGAAAGTCCATGTCGTTCCGCTTCGCTCGGCGTGATCGAGCGCGCATGCGCGAGCTCTTTTGCCCTCGCAAGCGTCGCCATTTTCGCGCGGAAATGCGTCTCGCGTTCGCTGCCGACGCAACCGATGGCAATGCCTTTTTCTGTCAGCCGCTGATCGGCATTGTCGGCGCGCAATGTCAGACGATATTCAGCACGCGACGTGAACATCCGGTACGGCTCGGTCACACCACGCGTGACCAGATCGTCGATCATCACTCCGAGATAGCCTTCGGACCGATCGAACGTGATCGCCGCCCGGTTTCCGGCCAGCGCGGACGCATTCAAGCCCGCCACCAGCCCCTGTCCCGCGGCTTCCTCATATCCGGTTGTTCCGTTGATCTGACCCGCCAGGAACAAACCATGAATCTTCTTCGTCTCCAAAGTCGGATAGAGCTCGCGCGGATCGATGTAATCGTACTCGATGGCGTAACCCGGCCGGATTACCCTCGCCTTTTCGAGACCTGGAATAGTCGCGACCAGCGCAAGCTGCACATCGGCTGGCAGCGAGGTCGAGATGCCATTTGGATAGACGGTTGAATCATCAAGCCCCTCGGGCTCAAGGAAAATTTGATGCCCGTCGCGCTCACCGAACCGAACGATCTTGTCTTCGATCGACGGACAATAGCGCGGGCCGGTGCTCTTGATCTGACCCGAATACATCGGCGACCGATGCACGTTCTCACGGATGATTTTATGGGTCGCCGCAGTCGTGCGCGTAATTCCGCAGGAAATTTGCGGGTTCTCGATCCGCTCGGTGAGCATGGAGAATGGCTCGGGTGGCTCATCGCCGGGCTGCATCGTAAGGTTCGACCAATCGATGGTCTTGCCGTCGAGCCGGGGCGGTGTTCCGGTCTTCAAACGACCGAGCGCGAACCCGATGCGTTCCAGTGTGCGCGAAAGCCCGAGCGCTGGCGCCTCACCCACGCGGCCAGCAGGAAGCTTCTGTTCTCCGATATGGATCAGTCCCCGGAGGAATGTCCCTGTCGTGAGAACAACCGCCCCGGCACCAAAGACGCGGCCATCCGCTAAGCGAACCGCGGTTATGCGCCCCCCGTCGATCACCAAATCGTCCGCCTCGCCTTCGATCGTACTGAGATTGGCCGTATCGCGGATCGCCTGTTGCATGGCGGCCGCGTAGAGCTTGCGGTCTGCCTGAGCGCGTGGCCCCCGTACGGCGGGCCCTTTGCGGCGATTGAGGACGCGGAACTGGATCCCGCCGCGATCTGCGACGCGCCCCATCAGGCCGTCGAGGGCGTCGATTTCCCGCACCAGATGGCCCTTCCCGAGCCCACCGATGGCGGGATTGCAGGACATGGCGCCAACGGTGCTGAATCGATGGGTCACCAGCGCCGTAGCCGCCCCCATGCGTGCCGCCACCGCTGCCGCCTCGCAGCCAGCGTGCCCGCCGCCAATCACGATGACATCGAATCGCCGATCCATGGGATAATCCGCGCGCCTGCTTTAACGGAGGAGGAGAAACCGGTCAAAATGAATTAAAGCTTGTTTCACGTGAAACATCCGATGGAAAACGATTCGTTAATGCTGCTTGCCGAGACGTTCGTTTCACGTGGAACAAATGTCGTATTGTCGTTCAGGGTTCGCTATTTGCCGATGCAAAAATCGCGGAAAATCACGTCTAGAATATCCTCAACATCGACCCTCCCCGTGAGCCTGCCCAAGGCCCGACTGGCCAGCCGGAATTCCTCTGCAATGACTTCCTCCCGGCCGGCCACATTTTTGGCCAATGCCCGACCAAGGGCCTCTGCTGCCTCTTGCAGGGTCCTCCTGTGCCGCGTCCTCGTGACCAAAGCACCTTCACTCGGCTCAAAAAAACGGGCGGCGTAGATAGAAAGCCTATTCATTAATTCATTCATTCTTTGTCCAGTCAATGCTGATATAGAATATATATTTGTGAATTGATATTTTGATTCACTTTTATTAATTAGGTTCGACACTGGATAAGAAATGTCAGCCTTGTTCTGGATTAGCCAGACCTCCGGACCATGCCCCCGTCCCGCCCCGCTAGGGTATTCGATGGCCTCTTTAAACCCAGGCTCGACCACCCAAAGCACCAAGTCAGCTTCGGCGGCCCGCGCCCGCGCCCGTCTCACCCCTTCCTGCTCCACCGGGTCATTGCTTTCTCGGATTCCGGCAGTGTCGAGCAGGGAAACCGGATAGCCATCGAGATCGAGATGAACCTCGATCACATCCCGCGTGGTGCCGGGAATGGCTGATACGATGGCCGCCTCACGGCGCGCGATCCGATTGAGCAAGGTCGATTTGCCGGCGTTGGGTGGACCCGCGATAGCCACCACCAACCCTTCCCTCAACCGTTCGCCACGGTCCGCACCGGCAAGCGCCTCGCCAATCTCCTCACGCAGATCACGCGCAATCTTGAGGGCCGGAGCGACCAGATCCTCCGGCACGTCGGCCTCGTCGGAAAAATCGATGCGCGCCTCGACCAGCGCCAGCGCCTTGATCAGCCGCGCCCGCCAAGCCTCCGCGCGATCGCCCAAAAGCCCCTTGAGCTGCCGAAAAGCCTGCCGCCGCTGGGCTTCGGTTTCGGCAGAGATCAGGTCGGCCAGGCCCTCGACCGCGGTCAGATCGAGCCGGCCGTTCTCGAACGCCCGGCGGGTGAATTCGCCCGGTTCCGCCAAGCGAAACCCTTCGAGCTTGCCGAGCGCAGCCAGCACGCTCGCAACGACCGCGCGCCCCCCGTGAAGCTGCAGCTCAGCGACATCCTCGCCGGTTTCGCTCTTGGGGCCCGGGAACCACAGCGCCAGCGCTTCATCGATATCCTCGGCCGATTTCGGATCGCGCACCCGCACAAGCCGTGCTTGGCGCGGTTCCGGCACCGCTCCGGCGATCGTTTCGAGTCCGAATCGAGCGCGCGGGCCGCTAATTCGCACGACCGCAATCGCGGCCGGCGGCCGGCCGGAGGAGAGGGCGAAGATCGTATCGCGGTGAAGGTTCACCGCTAAATATCAACAGATCGAGCGAGAGACCAAAAGCTTTTCGATTGGAGGCGACGGTCCGCCAACTCAGACCAGGTTGCGGATCGCCTGCTGCAATCCCAACAACAGCATCCCGATAAAGAAATAGCGCCGGAACGCTTCCGCGCTCGCGCGCCTGCGGATGCGTTGGCCAATCGCCATGCCGGCGAGGGCGGGGACCACGGCCAGGGCCGACCCCGTCGCATTGCCGATTTGCATGACGCCGGCGCGCCAAAGCACCACCGCCAGCGCCGCAACCCCCACCGTGAAGGACAAGCCCAGCATCTGCACGAGCTCGTCTTTGTCGAGCCCAATCGCCTGATAATAGGGTCCGGCCGGAATCATGAACACGCCCGTAGCGCCCGCGACCAGTCCGGTCGCAAGCCCTATCAGCGGCGAGAGCCATGTCTCATATGGCCGCGGCACCGAAAACCGCACTGCGAACAACCCCAAGGCCGCATAGATGACAAGCGTAATGCCAAGGCCGCAGGCCGCGGCGCGCGAATTTTCGCTCGTCAGGATACCGCCGCCGAGCCAGATGCCGGCCACGCTGCCCAGCAATAGAATCCAATGCCGCCGCAGCAGTTCCACGAGATGGGGTCCGACCAGCATCTGCCAGATGTTTGTGATCAGCGTCGGAAACACCATGATCGTTGCCGCCTGCGCCGGCGGCATCACAAGCGCCAACATCCCGATCGCGATGCTCGGCAGCCCAAGCCCGATCACGCCCTTGACCGCACCCGCAAGCAGGTATGTGACGATAGTCATAGCAATGATGATTGTGATTGAAGCGTCCATCACGCGACCATGCGAGGATTCGCTTGCAGCGGCAATCCGCCATGCGCGAAGCCTTCATGCGCGAAATGCGAATGACCTATGTGAGAGCCGCAAAGACGCAACTCAGACGTTAACGATTGGCAGCGACATTCGACCGCAACGGGACTCCAGCAGACAAGACGCGTTGAGAGGCATACAGTTCAGCTGGGGACAAGACCACAGCAAATACCCGAGCGCCACGAAATGACTCGCATCCTCGCCATCGTCTTCATCGCAAATCTGATATCGGTGTCATCGCCCTTCGCCCAGCAGATCAACACCTCGCTGAGCGACAAACAGATCATCGCCAACATTCTCAAGGAATGCCGCGAGCTCTACATGCGCTCGGTCGGCGCATGCGCTTGTGCGGAAGATCGCAATCGCGAAGGCACGCATTGCAACAAAGTGGTCAAGGAGCTGCCTGAGAACTTCAAACCGTTCTGCAATCGCAAGGATGTGACCTTGCGCGAGGTCAGCATGTATCGCATGCAGAACGAGGGCTTCATCGATCGCCGCTGTTCGAAATAGCACCCCCGGCAACGCCAGTTCAACATAATTGGCCGTAACGGGGCGCGCTGCCCTTGTGCATGCCGCTCCGGCGTCGATAGGTATGGGCATGTCGGCTTCTAACCAGACTCGCGAAAACCGCCTCGCGCGCGAGACCTCGCCCTATTTGCTGCAGCACAAGCATAACCCCGTCGCCTGGTGGCCCTGGGGGCCCGAAGCGCTCGCCGAAGCCAAAAACAGCGGCAAACCGATCTTGCTGTCGGTGGGCTACGCCGCCTGCCATTGGTGCCACGTCATGGCGCACGAGAGTTTCGAGGACGAAGCCACGGCCGCGGTGATGAACGAGCTGTTCGTCAACATCAAAGTCGATCGCGAGGAGCGTCCGGATATCGATCAGATCTACATGAACGCGCTGCATCTCTTGGGCGAGCAGGGCGGTTGGCCGCTGACCATGTTCTTGACGCCCGCTGGCGAGCCGGTGTGGGGCGGAACCTATTTTCCCAAGACGTCGCGCTACGGCCGGCCCGCATTCGTCGACGTTCTGCGCGAAGTATCGCGTATTTTTCGTGACGAGCCTGACAAGATCGCCCAGAACCGCAGCGCGTTGATGCAGCGATTGGCCGAAACGGCGCGCCCGGCAGGCCGTATCGTGATCGGCGCAGCCGAACTCGACCAGCTCGCGCGCCAGGTGGCCGGCGCCTTCGATCCGGTCCTCGGCGGCATGCGGGGGGCGCCGAAATTTCCCAATGCCGCAATGTATGAATGTCTCTGGCGCGCCGGCACCCGCGGCAGCGCGGCGAGTTTCTTCAAGCTCATCGAGCACACGCTCGAGCGCATTTGCGAAGGCGGCATCTACGATCATCTCGGCGGCGGATTCTCGCGCTATTCGGTCGACGAGCGCTGGCTCGTGCCTCATTTCGAGAAAATGCTTTACGACAACGCGCAACTGCTTGAGCTGCTTGCGCTAGCGCACCAGCGCTCGCGCAATCCGTTGTTCCATCAGCGCGCCCGCGAAACGGTCGAATGGCTCAAGCGCGAGATGACCACCAAGGAGGGTGCGTTCTGCGCATCGCTCGATGCCGACTCCGAAGGCGTGGAGGGTAAATTCTACGTCTGGTCGCGTGCCGAAATATCAACCCTGTTCGAGCGCGACGATGCGGAGTTCTTCTGCCGCCATTACGACGTGACCGAAGGCGGCAATTTCGAAGGCCACAACATCCTCAACCGGCTCGCGGGACTTGCGCGCAGCCCGCAAGACGAAGCGAGGCTTGGCACGCTGCGCGCAAGACTGCTTGTGGCGCGCGGAAAACGCATCCGTCCCGGTCTCGACGACAAGGTGCTCGCCGACTGGAACGGGTTGATGATCGCGGCCCTCGTCAACGCCGCGCTCGCGCTCGGCGAACCCACATGGATTGATCTCGCCGCTCGCGCCTTCGATTTCATCGCACGCGCGATGACGAAGGGCGATCGCCTGGGCCATTCCTGGCGCGAAGGACGTCTGCTGTATCCAGGGCTTGCGTCGGATTTCGCCGCCATGATCCGCGCCGCGCTCGCGCTCTACGAGGCGACCGGGCAGGGCGCTTATCTGCAGCGCGCGCTCGCCTGGCAGCATGCGATCGACCGCCACTATGCCAATGCACACAACGGCGGGTATTTTCTCACCGCCGACGACGCCGAAGGCCTGATCGTGCGGCCTGCCGCCACTTACGACGACGCCACGCCCAATCCCAATTCGATCGCCGCACAGAATCTGGTCCGCCTCGCGGTGCTCGCCGGCGATGACAGATGGCGCACGCAGGCCGATCGATTGTTCGACGGTGTGCTCGCCGGCGCTTCGGAAAATCTCTTCGCCCACGTGGCGCTGCTCAATGCGCTCGATTTGCGCCTGCGTGGCGCCGAGATCGTGGTCACAGGGCAGGGGATTTCAGCCGAGAAATTGCTCGGCGCCGCCCGCGCGTTGCCTTACACTGAGCGTATCGTGCTGGCCGCACCATCGGCCGATGCGCTAGCCGCGTCCCATCCGGCGCGCGAAAAAATCGCCGCCGCTTCCGGTTCAGCGGCATATGTCTGCATCGGTGCGGCTTGCTCGCTGCCCGTCAACGATCCGGGAAAACTCAATGAAGCCGTTGCCGCGATCCGTCCGGGCGTCCAGCGTCTATCATGACGACGGCCAGAGCAGGTCGATCCAACTTTCAACGAATTTGGTCGCTTCCGCATTGGAAGTAGCGGACTGCGGCGTGGTCATTCGGATCTTGAAGAACTTATTGTGCCACGATGTCAGACAGAGATAGCTGTCGACCTTCGCGTTCATCTGTTTGTGAATGTAGCCGAACGTCGAGCATATGAATCGCGTGCGACCTTTGCGCGCGATGTTGTAGTCACCCTTGTCCACGACCTCGGCGTAATAACCCCGCCGTTCGAGTTCGAACACATCACCCTTGGCCTGTTTCAAATGTTTGGTCACCACTTCGGCCTGCGGATCATCGGGGATCGAGCGCATGCCGAAGTCATAGAGATAGACATCGATCGACCACCCGCGCGACTCGAATGGAATTGAATATCCCAGTCCCTTGTTGGTCGATTCATAATCGTGCACTTTGCCGTGCGGCAGGCCACCGACCCGGTCTGGAATTTTCAACCCCAGGATAGTCAGCGGCTTTTGCGCGCTCGCCACGTTCGCCCAGACAGCGAACAAAAGCGCCGCAGCAATTGTTGCGGCGCCTTTGACACATCCGAAGTGGATCGCACGCATCACGTATTCATCGACTCGAAGAATTCGGCGTTGCTCTTGGTGTTGCGCAACTTGTCGAGCAGGAAGTCAATGGCGTCCATCGTGCCCATCGGATTCAAGATGCGCCGCAGCACGTACATCTTCTTGAGTTGATCCGGCGGCACCAGCAGCTCTTCCTTGCGCGTGCCCGAGCGCGTGATGTCCATGGCGGGGAACGTTCGCTTGTCGGCCACTTTCCGGTCGAGGATCAGTTCCGAATTGCCGGTGCCCTTGAATTCTTCGAAAATCACTTCGTCCATGCGGCTGCCGGTGTCGATCAGCGCAGTGGCGATGATGGTAAGCGAGCCGCCTTCCTCGATATTGCGCGCGGCGCCGAAGAACCGCTTCGGCCGCTGCAGCGCATTGGCGTCGACGCCGCCGGTCAGCACCTTGCCGGATGACGGCACGACCGTGTTGTAGGCGCGCCCGAGTCGCGTGATCGAATCGAGCAGGATCACCACGTCGCGGCCGTGCTCGACCAGGCGCTTGGCCTTCTCGATCACCATCTCGGCGACCGCCACGTGGCGCGACGCCGGCTCGTCGAAGGTCGAGGACACGACCTCGCCCTTCACCGAACGTTGCATATCGGTGACTTCCTCCGGCCGCTCATCGATGAGCAGCACGATCAGATAACATTCCGGATGATTGGAGGTGATCGAATGCGCGATGTTCTGCAGCAGCACGGTCTTGCCGGTGCGCGGCGGCGACACGATCAAGGCGCGTTGGCCCTTGCCGATCGGCGCCACGATGTCGATGACACGCGCGGATAAATCCTTCTTCGTCGCGTCCTCGTGTTCCATCTTCAGCCGCTCGTCGGGATAGAGCGGCGTTAGATTGTCGAAATTGACTTTGTGCCGCGCTTTTTCCGGATCCTCGAAATTGATCGAGTTCACTTTCAGCAGCGCGAAATAGCGCTCGCCGTCTTTCGGCGAGCGGATGTGGCCGTCGATCGTGTCGCCGGTGCGCAGCGCGAAGCGGCGGATCTGCGACGGCGAGACGTAAATGTCGTCAGGCCCGGGCAGATAATTGGCTTCAGGCGAACGCAAAAATCCGAAACCGTCGGACAACACTTCGACCACGCCTTCGCCGACGATGTCGATTTCCTTGGTCGCGAGTTGCTTCAGGATAGCGAACATCAGCTCCTGCTTGCGCATGGTGCTGGCGTTTTCGATTTCCTGTTCCTCGGCGAAGGCCAGAAGTTCTTGGGGGGTTTTTGACTTGAGGTCTTGTAGCTTCATTTCCCGCATGCGGGACATCCTTGAGGGAGAGACCGGCGGCGTCTGATTTCGCTATCGACGCGGGCGGCAAAAGAGAGAGAGAGTGATCGCAGGTCTTGGGTGGGCTGTTTCAGGCCGGGGACCCGATGCGCGGTCCGGTCCGGATACGCCGTGACCGGGACTCCAAATGCATCCGCCTACGTTCGGTGGGATGACGAGAAGATACGGAAGGCAGGATTGTTTCGCAAGGGGCGGCGGGTCACGAAGCGTTTAAATCGTAACCGGATGGTTTCATATTAGAACGGCTTGACCACCGCCAGGATCACGACGGCGATTAGCAAGATCGTCGGTATCTCATTGAGAATCCGATAATATTTTTGCGTATGCCGCCTCCGATCGGCGGCGAAATCTTTGACGCAGCGCACATAGACGCCGTGCACCCCTGACAGCAACAACACCAGCAGGACTTTTGCCTGCAACCAATGGTCCCGGTATTGCGCACCCTGCCAGGCGAGCCACAGCCCAAGCAGCCAGGTCGCAATCATCGCCGGGTTGATGATGATCTTCAGCAACCGGCGTTCCATCACCTTGAAGGTTTCCGACTGGCGCGAGCCCGGATCGGCCTCGCAGTGATAGACGAACAGGCGCGGCAGATAGAGCATCCCCGCCATCCAGGCGATGACGGCGATGATGTGAAAGGCTTTCACCCAAGCGTACATGCGGGCCAATTCTTTCGCTGACCGCGGCAAAGGGTCTGCGTGCGGTTACGTCAATCGTTAAGGCATGACAGCTCATTGTGCCAGCGTGACAATTCGTCGTTGCACGACAAAATTATGATGCCAAACGACGGCAGTCGGCGCGTATACCTTTGCTTCATCTTATTTCATTTCCGCTGGCGAATACCTCGATTGTCCAGTATTCTTCCAGACGGGGCCAGAAGTATCGATACGACGACCGTTCGATAGGGGCGTATTCAATGGTTCACCCTGCGCATCTGCGCGTGGCTTCTCTTCTTGCAGCGTCGTTGCTGTTTGGATTTGCCGCATCGCGACCGGTGCTGGGCGACCCGGTCCAGGCCACGCCCGCAAAGGCCCAAGAGAAAGCGCAAAACAAGACCCCCGCCGCCACCTGCGACCGCGAGCAGTTTCACGTCATCATCGATGTCGGCCACTCGGCCGAAGTGCCCGGCGCTTTGAGCGCGCGCGGCGTCGGCGAATACACCTTCAACTTGAGTCTCGCGCAAGCGATCGAGCAGAAACTGCGCCAAGCGGGATTCGTCAAAACCACCTTGCTGGTCACGCCCGGCAAGGCGATCGCCGGCCTCATCAGCCGGGTAAATTACGCCAGCCACAATCCAGCCGATCTATTTCTCGCCATCCATCACGATGCCGTGCCGGACAGGTTCTTGGAAAAATGGACCTACGAGGGCAAGCCGCATAATTACTGCGACCGCTTCAAGGGCCATTCCATTTTCGTCTCGCGCTACAATCCCGACTACAAAGCGAGCCTGCAGTTTGCGCGGCTGCTCGGCCTGCAGCTGAAGGCCGCGGGGATGCAATATACGCCGCATTATGTCGAAAAATTCATGGGCCAGCGACAGCGCGAACTGGTCGATCCCGAAGCCGGCGTTTACCGGTTCGACAATCTGGTCGTGCTGATGTCGACCAGCATGCCCGCCGTGCTGTTCGAGGCCGGTTCGATCATCAATCGCGATGAAGAGCTGGTCATGGCGAGCCATGAGCATCAGGAACTCGTTGCCGGCGCCGTCACCACTGCGGTCGAAAATTTCTGCCAGGCGCAGGGTCCGCGCAAGCCTCAGCATCAGATCGCGCGCCGACAGCAAAATGCCAGCGCCAACGCCTCAACTCCGCCGTTTCTCTTCCCGTTTAATTTCGGCGTCGGCGAGCAGCACCACTAGCCACCCCTCGATCAGGATCCACGCACGCGCTTGAGCATACGCTCCACGTGCGCGATCGGCGTATCGGGCAGAATTCCGTGCCCGAGGTTGAACACGAACGGCCCGCCCGCGAACGCCGCAAGCACCGCATCGATTTCGCGCTCGAGCGCCGATCCGCCCGCGAGCAGCACGAGCGGATCGAGATTGCCCTGCACCGCCACGCGCGGTTGGATCCGATCACGGACAAATTCACGGTCGATCGTCCAATCGAGCCCGACAGCATTGAGCGGCAGCGCGGCGGTGTAATGTTCCAGCATGGTGCCTGCACCGCGCGGGAACCCGACTACGCGCGCCTGCGGCACCGCGCGGCGAACTGCGGCGATAATTCTCTGCGTCGGCGCAATCGACCAGCGTGCGAATTCCGCCGGCGGCAGCACGCCGGCCCAAGTATCGAAAATCTGTACGGCCTCGACGCCGGCCTTCAATTGCGCCACCAGGTATTTCGCCGAGGCCTCGACCAGGATATCAATCAGCCGCCCGAAAGCTTCCGGATGACGGTAGGCGAACAGCCGTGCCGGTGCTTGGTCGGGAGTGCCTTGCCCTGCGATCATGTAGGTCGCGACCGTCCACGGCGCGCCGCAAAATCCCAGAAACCCCACCTGCGCCGGCAGCATGCCTTTCACCAGCGCGATCGTTTCATAGACCGGCGCGAGGATTTGCTCGTCAAACGCACCATCCATTGTTCCGATGCTGGTCGGATCGTCGATCGGCTCCAACCGCGGCCCTTCGCCGCTCACAAAGGAAACGGATCGACCAAGTGCGTGCGGAATGACCAGAATATCCGAGAACAAGATCGCCACATCGAAATTGAACCGCCGCACCGGTTGCAACGTCACCTCAGCGGCAAGTTTTGGTGAAAAACATAACTCCAGAACGCTGTTAGCCTTTGCCCTAACTTCCCGATATTCCGGCAGATAGCGTCCGGCCTGACGCATAATCCAAATAGGTGGCGTCGATTGACGTTTGCCGTCGAGAGCATCCAAAAAGGGTTTATGAGAAGGAGTCGCGATCACGTCTCTTTCTCAAACAAATAATTTCTAGAGTCTATTTTTATAGTTGTTAGGCAGGCGAACTGGACTCATGACTCGTATCCCACACGAGTTCCACAGCAGGCGCGCTGTCCCCGTTATTCTGGCGATTGAATGTGAAATGGGAGGATGATAAATATATATTATATTTCAATAACTTGATACATATACCCAGCCTGTGTCCAACTCTGTTTTCTTAAGATCTCCCTGTGCGGTTACAGCTGAACCGCCATCTCCCGCACTCTGCAATGTGGACGCTTAGTCGCCATATTCAGTAGCGGTGCTTGCAAGGATGGAAAAGCCATGGCCTCCTCCCCAGTGATCAACAGTTTATACCGGCCCAGATGACCTCCCGCAGCGGAAGCTATTTCCATCTTCATCTGATTTCCGACGCCACCGGTGAAACGCTGCTGACGGTTGCGCGTGCGGCAGCGGCGCAATACACCAGCATGTCGCCGGTCGAGCACATGCACCCGCTTGTTCGCACGCAAAAGCAGCTTGATCGCGTTCTTTCCGAGATCGAGGAATTTCCTGGGATTGTGCTTTACACCCTGCTCGACGACGAACTGTCGAAGCGGTTAGAAAAGAAATGCAAATCGCTGGGGCTGCCGTATTTGTCCATTCTCGGCCCGGTGCTGGGATTGTTTCATTCTTACCTCGGCGGCGAACAGAAGC
This sequence comes from Xanthobacteraceae bacterium, assembly GCA_035501735.1. Taxonomy (GTDB): domain Bacteria; phylum Pseudomonadota; class Alphaproteobacteria; order Rhizobiales; family Xanthobacteraceae; genus PNAI01. Next base: position 33,998 of record DATJVR010000079.1, read on the forward strand.
ATCGCGTTGGCGCGCAACACACGCTCAACGCCGAATATTTCAAGCGCATCGACGCGCTCAATTACACCATGATGCATGATGATGGTCAGCACACCGAAGGACTTGAAGAAGCCGATGTCGTACTTGTCGGCGTTTCGCGCACATCGAAAACTCCGACATCTATCTATCTTGCCAATCGTGGCGTCAAAACCGCGAACGTGCCGCTGGTGCCGGGCGTACCGGTGCCGTCGCAGCTCGAGCATCTGAGCCAGCCGCTGGTGGTCGGGCTTTACGCGAGTCCGGAGCGCATCGTGCAGATCAGGCAAAATCGTCTGTTGGGTCTGAGAGCCGAGCACGACGCCGACCAGTATATCGACAGGCAGTCGGTGGCCGAGGAGCTCGCCTTCTCGCGCAAGCTATGCGGCAAGCACAATTGGCCCAGCATCGACGTGACGCGTCGCTCGATCGAGGAAACCGCGGCCGCCGTGATGTCGCTGCTTGCGGATCGACGCCGACTGCCGGCAAGTTGAAAAATGCCGCTCTGGAAATCGCCTTATCCTCTGGTGCTCGCATCCAAGAGCGCGATACGCCTTGCGCTGCTCAATGCCGCCGGCATCGAAGCGACTGCCGAGCCTGCGGATATCGACGAGCGCGCATTGGAAGCGCAGTCAGGCGTGAAGGATGCGAGCGAAGTTGCAAGATTGCTCGCCCGTGAAAAGGCGCGCGCTGTCGCGGCAAACAAACGAGACGTCGTTTTCGTGCTCGGGGCAGACCAGACTTTGGCTTTGGGCGAGCGCCGATTTTCCAAGGCACCCGATCGAAAAGCCGCGCGCAAACAGCTATTGGAGCTGCGCGGCAAGACCCACACACTCCATTCGGGCATCGCGGTCGTGCAAGGTGGCGGCAAAATCCTGTTCGAACACAGCGACATCGCGCGTTTGACGATGCGCGACTTCTCGGAACCGTTTCTGGACCGGTATATGAGAGCGGCGGGCGATGCCGTGCTGGCGAGTGTCGGCTGCTATCAATTGGAAGGCCCCGGAATTCAACTGTTCGAGAAGATCGAAGGCGACCATTTCACCATTCTCGGACTGCCGTTGTTCCCGCTGCTGCATTGGTTGCGCGAGCGCGGTTTCCTCGCAAAATGAAGACGGCAAGGAGTTGGCATGTTCGTGCTCGGCCTGACCGGCTCCATTGCGATGGGGAAGACCACGACCGCGAAACTGTTCGCGGACGCCGGCGTGCCGGTGCATGACGCCGACGCGACTGTGCATAGCCTTTACGAAGGCGAGGCCGCCGCCGCGATCGAAGCGGCTTTTCCGGGCACCACCGAGGGCGGCAAGGTCGACCGCAAGGTGCTTGGGGCGCGCATTGCCGGCGACGCCGCGGCGTTGCGGCGGCTCGAAGCCATTGTGCATCCGCTCGTGCGACAGGCCGAGGAGCGCTTTTTGGCCCAGGCCGAACGGGCCGGCGCCCAGGCGGTGGTGCTTGATATTCCGCTCCTGTTTGAAACCGCTGGCGAGAAGCGGGTCGATGCGGTGGTCGTGGTTACGGCCCCCACCGATGTGCAGCGTTCCCGCACCCGGGAGCGAGGAATCGCGCCTGAACAACTCGAAACGCTGCTCGCGCGCCAGGTCCCCGATGATGAAAAGCGTCGCCGGGCGGATTTTATAGTGGATACTTCACGCGGCATCGAATCGGCCCGCGCCCAGGTGCAAGACATTCTCGCCGCAATCGTCAAAATGCCGAAGCGCCGGCGCTGATTCGCCCGCGCGATGAATGGGTAAAAGATGCGCGAAATCGTGCTCGACACCGAGACCACCGGTCTCGAACCCGGTCTTGGCCACAGGTTGGTCGAGATCGGCTGCATCGAGCTGCTCAATCGCATTCCGACCGGAAACTCCTTCCATCGTTACCTCAATCCCGAACGCGATGTTCCGCAGGAGGCCTTCGCGGTCCACGGCCTGAGCGCCGAATTTTTGACGGACAAGCCGTTGTTCTCCGCTGTCGTCGAGGAACTGATGGCTTTTCTCGGTGATGATCCGCTGGTCGCGCACAATGCCGCATTCGATCTGAGTTTCCTCAACGCCGAACTGGAGCGTGTCTCTCGGCCGCCGCTGCCGCGCGATCGTCTCGTCGACACGCTGCTGCTCGCGCGCCGCAAACATCCGGGGAGCTCGAACCGGCTCGACGATCTGTGCGTGCGCTACAAGATCGACAACTCGCGCCGCACCAAACACGGTGCGCTGCTTGATGCCGAGCTGCTCGCAGAGGTCTATGTGGAGCTGATCGGCGCGCGCCAGGCGCTGCTTGGCCTGGCGGAAGCCGCGATCAATGTCGCCGACCTGCGCGGCGTCAGCGCAATTGTCCGCGAACGCCCGCTGCCGCTCGTGCCGCGTATCACCGAAGCCGACCGCGCCGCGCATCGCGACTTCGTTGCGAGTCTCGGCACGGGTGCGCTGTGGAAGGATTATCTTGTCGTGTCAACGGCGGACGAGACCGCCGAGGCCTGACCCTTACGGGCTTCGCATCGCAGGCTGCGGCTGCATCTGTTCCATGCGCTGGCGATAAAGCGCCACGAAATCGATCGGCTCGATCAAGAACTGCGGGAACCCGCCGCTCCGGACCACCGAGGCGACGATTTCCCGCGCGAATGGAAACAACAGCCGTGGGCACTCGATCAGCACCAGCGGATGCAGACTTTCCTGCGGCACATTCTGGATACGGAACATGCCGGCGAACGACAGATCGAAGCTGAACATCACCAAACCGGCGCTCTCGGCCTTGCCCTCGAGCTTCAGCTCGACTTCATACTCGTTATTGGGCAACGGATTGGCGTTGACGTTGATTTGCAGATTGACCGTGGGCGATTGACCGGGCGCGAGCGATTTCGGGGCATTGGGATTTTCGAACGAAAAGTCCTTGATGTATTGGGCGAGCACGCTGAGTTGCGGCATCAGGCCCTGCGGCTGATTGGCTGCCGGGCCGGCTGCTGCTCCGCCCGGACCGTTTGTGATGCTCATTGAGATCCTCTTGATGCTGCGCGCCGCTGTCGAACGGCGCAGTGGCTAACACAGCGCCTCCCGCGGGACAAGAATTGAGATGAAACGGAGCGCCCACGATGGCTTCATCGGATCGCCAAAAGCAGCAACCTCAGAATCGGCCCAACATGACCAACAAATCATTGGGATTGGCCTCCATTTCACCCCTCATGCCGGTAATTCGGCTTTAGGAGACATGGCGGAACAACGGCGCCAGCCTGCCGTTCTGGCCGCAAAACCGATGAGGCCCTTGCGTTGTCGCCAATGTGATCCCGCCGCCCGGTGCGAGCCGCGAGTTCGACAAGGAGATGAAAACGACGATTTCTCCGCGTGGTAACACGACCAAACGGATAGAAGTCACTTTACCATGGCCCCTGTTCCGGCCCTGGCGTGGTTGGAATAGCGGCCAGGATCGTTTAAATTACATCGAGGTACGGCCGGTCTCTCGATGCGCCTCGGGTTGGCCAAAGTCGTATGCCAACACGATAGCAACGGAACTGGTCAGTTATCGTGCCAGGATAAGCTCAAAGCGCCTGTCCGGTTGCGATTGTCGGGAGCACGCGAAACGTGTGGTTTGATATTTATACCGTCATCTTCCTGGCGCTGTTGGTGTACATTTTTTTCCGACTGCGCAGCGTGCTCGGCCAACGGACGGGCCGGGAGCGGCCGCCCTATGATCCTTATTCGCCTCGCGATGCGGTGCGCAGCGCCGGTAACGACAAGGTCGTCGCCTTGCCCGGCCGCGCGCTCGATGCAGCGCCGCCGAAGTCCGAAGAAGCGGCCCCCGCTGTCGATCGCTGGAAGGGTATTGCCGAGCAAGGTTCGGCGCTCGCCGCCGGACTCGACACCGTCGCACAGGCCGACAAGAATTTCGATTCCAAACATTTCATTGCCGGCGCCCGCGCCGCCTACGAGATGATCGTCACGGCTTTCGCCAACGGCGACCGTCGATCCTTGAAAAATCTGCTGTCGCGCGAAGTCTACGAGGGCTTCGAATCGGCCATCCGGGGCCGCGAAAGCCGCGGCGAGACTGTCGAAACCCGGTTCGTATCGATTTCCGCCGCCGATATCACCAATGCCGAGATGCGGGCACGGACCGCGCAAATCACGATCCGGTTCGTGTCTCAACTGATTACGGTCACGCGCGACCGATCAGGCACGGTCATTGACGGCAGCCCGGATCGGGTCAGCGACGTGACCGACGTGTGGACCTTCGCGCGCGACATATCTTCGAACGATCCCAACTGGAAGCTGATTGCCACCGAAGCCGGACAATGAACGGATCTCGATGGTCTATTCAAGCTGGCTGCTTGAGCCTCGCGGGAGCGCTGGGGCTCCTCGCCGCTGCGAGCGTGTCCGCCGATGAGCGCGCGCCGCTGATCATCGCCAACGCGCAACTCGAAACCGTGAACTGGTCCGAGATGAGCGGCTGGGATGCCGACGACCACGTCGCCGCATTCGGAACCTTCCTCAACAGTTGCAAGGTCATGGTTCGCGGCACGCCGCCCGGCCGCGACAATAGTTTGTTTTATGGCGCGCTTCAGTCGGTTTGCCGCCGCGCGCTTGCCGTGCATCCGCGCAGCGAAGATGCGGCGCGGACATTCTTCGAGCAGAATTTCCGTCCAATGCGCATCGCGCCGCTCGGCGAGGACAAAGGATTTCTCACCGGCTATTACGAGCCGATCATCGTGGGCTCCCGTGTGGCCAGCGAAGAATTCAACGTGCCGATCTACCGTACGCCGCCCAATCTTTCGCTTCGCACGCCGCTCAAGAAAACCGAGGCGGATGGTCACAAGCGTTGGCGCCGGTTTGCCCATCGCGACACCGGTTTCTTCTACGACCGCGCCGCCATCGAGGATGGTGCGCTGGCCGGCCGCAATCTTGAAATTTGTTATCTCAAGGACCCGACCGATCTGTTCTTCGCCCAGATTCAGGGCTCTGCGCGCGTCCGGCTACCCGACGGCAAAATCCTGCGCATCAATTACGACAGCAGCAACGGCTGGCCCTATACGCCGATCGGCCGCATCCTGATCGAGCGTAGCCTCGTGCCGCGGGACGAGATGTCGATGGACCGTATCCGCGAATGGATGGCGGCCAATCCGGCGGAGGGCAAGGAACTGCGCCGCCGCAACAAGTCCTTTGTGTTCTTCCGCGAAACCGATCTCGGCGATCAGGACGAGCCGGTCGGGGCGCAAGGCGTGAGCCTCACGCCCGGCCGCTCGATCGCGGTCGACAAATTTATCCACGTGTACGGCACGCCGTTCTTCATCAACGCGGAACTGCCGATCGAAAACGAAAAAACCCTCACGAAATTCAACCGCCTCATGGTGGCGCAGGACACCGGCGGCGCAATCCTGGGGCCCGCCCGCGCCGACCTCTATTTCGGCGCAGGCGAAGAACCGGCGCACGTGGCTGGACGCATCCGCCATCCGGGCCAGTTCACCATGCTGATCCCGCGCGATATCGATCCCGTTGTGGCGGCTGCCCACACGCCGCTGCCGCGCCCGCGGCCAGCATTCGCCAAAGTCGAGGAAAAGCCGGAGGCCACGTCGGACAAGCTCAACAATGAACCAAAAGCTGAACCAAAATCCGAACCAAAGCCCGAATCCAAATCCGAACCTGAGCACAAGGCGCCGCTCTCTGCTCCGCCCGCCGGACAAAAGCCGGCCACCGAGCACCGCAAACAATCCAGCAGCGCCCGCAAGACAGAGCAATTTCAGGTTCCCGAGAACGTGCAATGAGCCGCGCGCCGGGGCGGCCGCTCCGCGACGACGAGCACGCGCTGTGGCAAGACGTTGCCCGCTCGATCAAGCCGTTGCGGGCTCGAGTGACCTCTATACCCGATGATTCCGCGAACACCGGCCTTGCGCCGAAGCCGCTGCCGAAAGCCAAGCCGTTAGGGCTCGTCAGCGCTCCCGTGAAGGCGGCACCGGCCCCGTCGCTTGCGCCGCTCGGGCGGAGGATGAAGCAACGCCTCGCCCGTGGCACCGAAAGCCTCGACGGCAGGCTCGATCTGCACGGTCTCACCCAGGCTGAGGCGCACATGGCGCTGTTGCGTTTTTTGCGCGGCGCGCAAAATCGCGCTGCAAGGAATGTGCTGGTCATCACCGGCAAGGGCGCGCGTGCTGCGCAGGGCGAGCGCGGCGTGCTCAAGCGTCAAGTGCCGCTTTGGCTTCGCCTGCCCGAATTCCGCTCGCTGATCGTCGGTTTCGAGGAAGCCCACGTTGGCCACGGCGGCGCGGGCGCGCTGTACGTGCGGGTGCGAAGAGCGAATTGAGCTTTTCGACTTGTCTCGCTCGTCATTCCGTCCCGGAATGACGAGTGTGCCCTAAAGAATGAACCGGCTCAGGTCCGCGTTCTTGGCGAGATCGCCGACGTTCTTGCGCACATATTCGGCGTCGACCTTCACCGTCTCGCCGGCGCGGTCGGTGGCGGCGAATGAAATCTCGTCCAGCACTCGCTCCATCACGGTCTGCAGCCGGCGCGCGCCGATATTCTCGATGCTGGAATTGACTGCAACCGCCACGTCCGCGATCGCGTCGATCGCGTCTTTGGTGAAGTCGAGAGTCACCCCTTCGGTTGCCATCAGCGCGATATATTGCTTGATCAGCGACGCTTCGGGCTCGGTGAGAATGCGGCGGAAGTCGTCGCGCGTCAGCGGTTTAAGCTCGACGCGGATCGGCAGCCGCCCTTGCAGCTCGGGCAACAAGTCCGACGGCTTGGAAAGATGAAAAGCGCCGGACGCGATGAACAGGATGTGGTCGGTCTTGACCGAGCCGTGCTTGGTCGAAACCGTCGTGCCTTCGATCAGCGGCAACAGATCGCGCTGCACGCCCTCGCGCGACACATCGCCGCCGATGCGGCCGTCGCGCGCGGTAATCTTGTCGATTTCATCGAGGAATACGATGCCGTTGCTTTCCACCGCCCGGATCGCCTCCTGCACCAGCTGATCCTGGTCGAGCAGCTTGTCGGATTCCTCGTTGACCAGGATTTCGTGCGACTCGCGTACGGTGACGCGCCGTGTCTTGCTGCGCCCACCGAGCTTGCCGAAGATGTCGCCGATCGAGATCGCGCCCATTTGCGCGCCCGGCATGCCGGGGATTTCGAACATCGGCATTCCGCCCGAAGCCTGCACTTCGATTTCGATCTCCTTGTCGTCGAGCTCGCCCGCGCGCAGCTTTTTGCGGAATGTGTCCTTGGTGCTGGCGCTGGCATTCGCTCCCACCAGCGCATCGACGACCCGCTCCTCGGCGGCCAGCTCGGCGCGCGCCTGCACGTCCTTGCGCTTTCGCTCGCGCATCTGCGCAATGGCGATTTCAAGCAGGTCGCGCACGATCTGCTCGACATCGCGGCCCACATAGCCGACTTCCGTGAACTTGGTTGCCTCCACCTTGATGAACGGCGCGCCCGCAAGCCGCGCCAGCCGGCGCGATATCTCGGTCTTGCCGACGCCGGTCGGCCCGATCATCAGGATGTTTTTCGGCAGCACCTCCTCGCGCAACTTGTCGTCGAGTTTCAGACGCCGCCAGCGGTTGCGCAGCGCGATCGCGACCGCGCGCTTGGCATCGCTCTGGCCGATGATGAACCGATCGAGCTCGGAGACGATTTCACGGGGGGAGAAGTCATTCATGCGCTGGATATATTGGCGGATGCGCGTGCTAATGCAATGGCGCGGCGGCCTGCCAATCGCGAATCGCCTCGATGGGGTGGATCAGCATGACGATGTTGAGCGTGAGATTGTCGCGGATCCACCAGGCGAGCCCGATTTCGATGATCGCGATCAGGGCGATGATCGCGATCACGGGAAGCCGGCTCGCCAAGAGGAAGCCGAAAACCATGGCCACCGTATCGCCAACCGAGTTTATGATGCTGTCGCCATAGTAGTGCATTGACATGGTTTCGGAACGATAGCGGTTGATGATGAAATCGGTGTTTTCGAACACCTCCCATGCTGCCTCCCCCGCAACAGCGAGCACGAGTCGCAAGCCCCACGGCGCGCGCGGCAGCGCCAGCCACGCGAGACAGTAAAATCCAAAGCCGTGCAGCACGTGCGAGAACGAATACCAATCGAAAATCTGCTGGGAATTCTCCGCGCTCTGCACCACATCGTACCAGAGCTTGATCGTGCCGCACGTGCAAATCGGGACGCGGCCCATGGCGTAGAGGATGAATGCTTGCAATCCGATGAGCGCCAAGCCGACGAGCACATAGTTGCGTAGAGGTGTGCGAACGACGTCGGGTACGTCGCTCATGCTGGCGCCACACGCGGAAGACGGTTCGTCAGCGATGTTGGGAATAGCCGTATGAACACCCGCCGCAGCGGTTGCCAGGTTACGCCCAGACTTAAGACCAGCGCGCCGAGGATCAACAAGGTGGAAAAAATGACGAAACTCTCCGACCCTTGCCAATTTCCCCGTGCGGACGTGATCGTGTAGCCGATCACGATACCCAGGTAGCTCAAGGCGGAGACAAACAACGCGCGCCGATCGATGAGCAGCGCGACAATGGTCAGAGCCGCTATAACGCCGACGACAATCAACGCCGCTCCGATCGTCATCGAAGTGGCGAGCTGTCCGAAAATCACGCTCGGCACCAACAGCTGAATAAGCGAATGCACGATTAGCGGTGCCGCCAGCAGATGCAGCCAGAAGGCGCAATCGGCGCGCCGCGTGACGCGATCGCGGTCGGAAAGATCATAGGCCATCGCAGCGCCAAAAACGGCCAGCCCGCTCACCAACAGTACGATTGATGTGAATGACATTCCCAATGTGGAATAATACCAGACGCCCGCTTGCGCGAAGACAACAAGGCCCGCCGCGATCAGAAGCAGCGCAAACGGCAATTTGAAGCGCGCGTAAAATAAGGTCGCAGCGCAGGAAACCACGAACGCATTGGCCCGCAGGACCGGCGGATAAAAATAAACGTCGGGAGAATATGGTGATCCAAATCGCGGTACCAGCGTTGATGGCAACCCAAGCCGAGCGATGAGCCACGGCCAATCATGACTGAATGCGGCTACGGCGAAGTACGAGAAGACGCATGCGAGCAGAATCCCTGGCAACACGAGGCGCAAACGACGCACAACGAGCTCGGAAAGCGCCCATGTGATCACCGCCGCAATCACGTTTCCGAAGGGTATCAGGACAGCGAAGAAACTCAGTCCAAGTCCGAACAGCACAATTCCGACCGCGAAAAAGACATCGTTGAATCCGCTCAGGAACCGGAAGCGCTCATCGTCGACCCGTTCGACGGCGCTCTGCGCCTGCCGATTGGCTGCAAACTGCCGCAACGCATCGGCCTGTTGCTGCGTCACGATCCCGGCGCTGGTCGCCGCGTCGAGGTCCCCGTCGTCGAGCATCAAAGCTTCTCGATCGTGATAGTCCGGTTGGTGTAGACGCAAATGTCGGCGGCGATGTCGAGCGACTTGCGTACGATCGCTTCCGCATCGAGCGGCCCGTCGAGCAGCGCGCGCGCCGCGGCGAGTGCGTAGTTGCCGCCCGAGCCGATGCCCATGACGCCGTTTTCGGGATCGAGTACGTCGCCGGTGCCGGTGAGCACGAGCGAAATGTCCTTGTCGGCGACGATCATCATGGCTTCGAGCCGGCGCAGATAACGATCCGTGCGCCAGTCTTTGGCCAGCTCGACCGCCGCGCGCTTGAGCTGCCCGGGATATTGCTCGAGCTTGGCTTCAAGCCGCTCGAACAGCGTGAACGCGTCCGCCGTGGCGCCGGCAAATCCGCCGATCACGTCGCCCTTGCCGAGCCGGCGCACCTTGCTGGCATTCGATTTGATGATCGTTTGCCCGATCGACACCTGGCCGTCGCCGCCTATGACCGCCACCCCACCCTTGCGGACGGTAAGGATCGTCGTGCCGTGCCAGACCTCGTTTTGCGCGTTTTGCATCTGCCCCTCTTGGAAGCCTGCAAAAATTTAAGGATCGCTCGCTATAAATGCAAACGCCGTAGCGAATCCGGAAATCCCCTGTTAGAACGGCACTGATTGAAGCTGAAAGGCAATTCCGATGGCGCGTGCCCGGAAACGCAGTGCAGGAGCGAAACGCCGGAGCCAAACGCCCGTTAAATCGCGGCGTGCGTCGGTCAAGCGCACCACCAAGGAAACCGACATCGAGGTCTCGATCGATCTCGACGGCAAGGGCCGCTCGTCGATTTCGACCGGTATCGGCTTCCTCGATCACATGCTTGACCTGCTCGCGCGCCACTCGCGCATCGACATCACGGTCGCCGCCAAGGGCGACCTGCACATCGATCATCACCACACGACGGAAGATGTCGGCATCGCGCTCGGCCAGGCGGTCAAGCAGGCGCTCGGCGACATGAAAGGCATCACCCGCTATGCCGACGTGCACGTGCCGATGGACGAAGCGCTCACCCGCGCCGCCATCGACGTGTCGGGCCGGCCGTTTCTCGCCTTCAAGTCGACCTTCGTGCGCGACAAGGTCGGCGCCTTCGACACCGAGCTGGTGCAGGAATGGTTCCAGGCCTTCGCCATGAACGCGGGCATAACGCTGCACGTCGAGACGCTCTACGGCACCAACGACCATCACATCGCCGAATCCTGCTTCAAGGCTCTCGCCCGCGCGCTGCGTGCCGCCCTCGCGATCGATCCGCGCGCCGCCGGCGAAGTGCCCTCCACCAAGGGCATGCTGGGCGGATAAATCCATCGTCCCAAAATGGCTGATTCGTTGTTAAAGTACGCGCATGACGATCTACACGGTGCATGAACCGCCGCCGCGCGCGGACGAACCCTCGCCCAATCCGGAGCGCTTCGTCTTCGTTCGCGATGGCTTTTATTTCTGGGCTTTTGTTTTCGGGCCGCTCTGGCTTCTGGCCAGAAGGCTTTGGCTTGCGCTGGTGCTCTATGTCGCGGCCGTCGTGGTTCTGCAGTTTGCACTCTGGTCGCTCCGCTCGCCGGCGCTCGCGTATATTGGTGTTTTCTTCCTGTTCCATCTGCTGGTCGGGCTTGAAGCGGGAACGATCCGGCGCCGGACTCTCAACCGCAACGGCTGGGACCAGCTCAGCGTCGTGGCCGGCAACAATTACGAAATCGCCGAGCGGCGTTTCTTCGACGCCTGGGTGGAGCAGATGGCGAGGACCAGCACGCCGCGCCCGCCCCAGCCGCCGTCGCCGCCGTCACCGCCTCCGTCTCCGTCCGCGCCCACGCGCGCGCCGCACGCTCCTTCCGACATTGTCGGATTGTTCCCCGAACCCCAGTCGCGGCAATGAGCGTCGCAATCGTCGACTATGGCTCCGGCAATCTGCATTCGGCGGCCAAGGCTTTTGAGCGCGCGGCGCGCGAGAGCGGGCATGACCAGCCGATTATCGTGACACGCGATCCCGAGGCCATCCGCCGCGCCGATCGCGTCGTATTGCCGGGCGTCGGCGCTTTCGCGGATTGCCGCCGCGGTCTCGACGCATTGCCCGGCATGGTGGCGGCGCTGAACGAAACCGTTCGCGGCAAGGGCCGGCCGTTCCTCGGCATCTGCGTCGGCATGCAGCTCATGGCCGAGCGCGGCCGCGAATACGAGGTCACCGCAGGCTTGGGCTGGATTCGCGGCGAGGTCGACAAGATCGTTCCCTCCGATCCGAATCTTAAAATCCCCCACATGGGCTGGAATACGCTGATCGAAAAAATCCGCCACCCGCTGCTCGACGGCATCCCGCTTGGCAAAGACGGCCTGCATGCCTATTTCGTGCATTCCTACAACCTCAATGTCGCCGATCGTGCGGACCTTGTGGCCGCGGCCGAATACGGCGGCCCGATCACCGCGGTGGTCGGGCACGACAGCGCGGTGGGCACGCAGTTTCACCCGGAGAAAAGCCAGCGCTTGGGCCTTGCCTTGATCGCGAATTTTCTCAAATGGAAGCCATGAGCCTTTGAACGACGAAACGCCGACTGGGCCACTGGCCGACAGCGTAGAAAGACACCCGTGATTTTGTTTCCCGCCATCGATCTGAAAGACGGCCTGTGCGTGCGGTTGCAGCAGGGCGACCCCGCCCGCGCGACCGTGTTCAACCGCGACCCTGCGGCGCAGGCACACACCTTCGAAAGCGAGGGCTTTCGCCATCTGCACGTGGTCGATCTCGACGGCGCGTTTGCCGGTAAACCGATGAACGGAGCGGCGGTCGAGCGCATTTTGGAGACTGTAGGCCTGTGCGTGCAGCTCGGCGGCGGCATCCGCGACATGGCGACCGTCGAAGGCTGGCTGGAGAAAGGCGTCAACCGCGTCATCATCGGCACCGCTGCCGTGCGCGACCCTGCGCTGGTGAAGGAAGCCGCGCGAAAATTTCCCAAGCGCGTCGCGGTCGGGCTCGACGCCCGCGACGGCGAGGTTGCTGTCGAGGGCTGGGCCGCAACAGCCGAGCTCAGCGCGCTCGAAATCGCCAGACGCTTCGAGGATGCCGGCGTGGCCGCCATCATCTATACCGACGTTTCGCGCGACGGCATGCTGAAAGGCCTCAACCTCGATGCCACCATCGCGCTCGCCGATGCGATATCGATACCGGTCATCGCCTCCGGCGGCCTTGCCTCGATCGACGACGTGAAGCAGCTGACCGAGCCGCGCGCGCAAAAACTCGAAGGCGCCATCGTCGGCCGCGCGCTCTATGACGGACGGCTCGATGCCGCCGAGGCGCTGAAGATCATCCGCGCGGCGCGGCGGAAGTAATGCCATGTTCAAGGTCCGCGTCATTCCCTGCCTCGACGTGAAGGACGGCCGCGTCGTCAAGGGCGTCAACTTCGTCAACCTGCGCGACGCCGGCGATCCGGTCGAGGCGGCGGTCGCCTATGACGCGGCCGGCGCCGACGAGCTCACCTTTCTCGACATCACGGCGAGCCACGAGAACCGCGGCATCATGCTGGATGTGGTGCGGCGCACCGCCGAAGCCTGCTTCATGCCGGTGACGGTCGGCGGCGGCGTGCGCACCATCGACGACATCCGCGCGCTGTTGCGCTCCGGCGCCGACAAGGTGTCGATCAACACGGCGGCCGTGAAGGACCGCGGCTTCGTCAAGGAGGCGGCGGAAAAGTTCGGCGACCAGTGCATCGTGGTGGCGATCGACGCCAAGAAGGTCTCGGCTCCCGGCGAGCCGGAGCGCTGGGAGATCTTCACCCACGGCGGCCGCAAGCCGACCGGGATCGACGCGGTCGCCTACGCCCGCGAGGTGGTGGCGCTCGGCGCCGGCGAGATCCTGCTCACCTCGATGGACCGCGACGGCACCCGGCGGGGCTTCGACATCGCGCTCACCCGCGCCATCGCCGACGCC
>DATJVR010000080.1:0-20875 GCA_035501735.1 Xanthobacteraceae bacterium
GGGGCGGGTGTGCCGGGATCGTAGAGCCGGACTTTGGTGCGGCCGCTCGGCACGTCGATCGTTGTTTCTTCAATATGCGGCAGCGGCGGACCGCCGGCGTTGAAATAGAACGACAGGCTGGCGTTGATCCGGCGAAGCTCCGCCGGCGAAAGCTGGGACGGGGGCGGCAAGCCCTGCAGACGCGCGAAGATCAATCGAAGAACGAACCGCAGCTGCGGATCGAGCGGACGCCAGGCCGCATCGAATTGCGCGAGGAAGGCCGTGGTCGCGGCATCGGTCGGCGAAGCAACGGTTCCTTGCGCCAAGGCGGTGGCATCCCCGAGGGTGGGCAATGCGGCAGCACTGGCGCCGATTGCTTTGATGACTTCGCGACGTGACGCCATGGAGTCTCCCCATTGAAGTCGTGGCACGCAACAGGAATCGCAATCAGCAAAGTCCCGTCGGCAACCGGCTCGCCACGGCCGAACGAGGGTCGCAGTATCCCACATCTCACCGGCGGCCGACGAGGCCGAGCGTTGACGGGGGATGACCGGTGTATGGAAAGCCATGAAGCGTTTCCGCCCGCCGCGCCTTCGGACTATAACCGCCGCCATGTCCGCCATCCTCCACCCCGACGGCCGCTATCGCTGCCCCTGGCCCAAGCAGGACCCGCTCTATGTCGCCTATCACGACGACGAGTGGGGCGTGCCGGAGCGCGACGATCGCGCGCTATTTGAAAAGCTCGTGCTCGACGGCTTTCAGGCCGGGCTGTCCTGGATCACCATCCTGCGCAAGCGCGACAACTTCCGTCGCGCCTTCGACGGCTTTGCGCCGGAAGTGATCGCCGGCTACGGCAAGCGCAAGGTGACCGCGCTGATGAACGATGCCGGCATCGTGCGCAACCGCGCCAAGATCGAGGGCACGATCCTATCGGCGCGCGGCTATCTCGATGTCATGGAAAAGGGCCCCGGCTTCTCGGCCTTGCTGTGGAATTTCGTCGACGGGAAGCCGGTGGTGAATCACCGCCGCGCCGTTTCCGAGGTGCCGGCCGAGACGCCGCTGTCCCGCACCATCTCCAAGGAACTCGCGGGGCGCGGGTTCAAGTTCGTCGGGCCGACCATCGTCTATGCCTTCATGCAGGCGGTCGGCATGGTCAACGACCATCTGGTCAAGTGCCACCGGCACGCGGCGGTGCAGAAGCTCGCAAGAAAGAAATGACGACGATGCAAATGCGGCACGCGACGCTTGTTGCCCTCCCCACCGCTCGCAAACGCTCGCGCGGGAAGGGGCAAGGGCGGCGCAGCGGATGCATGTGACGTGCGCGCCAAGACAATATCTCCGAGGCACAAGGCAAAAGCCGTTTCACCGCGCGCGTGGCAGCGGATGCTGTCGGGCCGGCGGCTCGATCTGCTCGACCCGTCGGCGCTCGACGTGGAGATCGAGGACATCGCGCATGGGCTGGCGCGCGTTGCGCGCTGGAACGGCCAGACCCACGGCGCGCACATCTTCTCGGTCGCGCAGCATACGCTGCTGGTGGAAACAATCGCGCGCATGCGGGTGCCGCGGCTCGACCGGCGTGCGCGGCTCGCGATCCTGCTGCATGACGCACCGGAATACGTCATCGGCGACATGATCTCGCCGTTCAAGGCGGTGATCGGGGACGCCTACAAGGTGGTGGAGCGGCGGCTGTTGACCGCGATCCATGTGCGGTTCGGCCTGCCGGCCAAGCTGCCGGAGGACATCAGCCGTCTGATCAAGACCGCCGACCGCGGGGCGGCATTTCTCGAAGCCACCCGGCTCGCCGGATTTGAGGTGACGGAAGCGCGGCGGTTTTTCGGGACGCGGCCCGCACTCGCGCCGGCCACGGAGCGTGATTATCTTACACCCTGGCCGGCGGAAGTGGCCGAGCAACGCTATCTGGAGCAATTCGCTAAGCTTATTAAGGAATGAGATAGGCGCGCCTTGCTGGGCGCCGTTTTGGCGGGTACGAGATTCGCATGGCTATGATTCACGTTTGTTCGCTGGCGCGGCTGCACGAGGTCGTGCTGACGACCGGTGCGCGCCATATCGTGACCATGCTGCGCGACCCGAACCGCATGCAGCGGCCGATGCATATTGAGCCGCGCAATCACCTGGTGCTGAGCATGGACGACATAACCGAACCGCTCGAAGGCTACACGCCGCCGAGCGAGGATCATGTCGCGCGGCTGGTCGACTTCCTCAAAGAGTGGGATCGCAGCGCACCGCTGGTGATGCATTGCCTCGCCGGCATCAGCCGCTCGACCGCAGGCGCGTTCGTCGCCGCCTGCGCGCTCAATCCGCATCGCAGCGAAGAGACGATCGCCCAAGCGCTGCGCGAAGCCTCACCGGCCGCCATGCCGAACCCGATGCTGGTCAAGCACGCCGACAAAATGCTCGGCCGGAAAAATCGCATGGTCGCGGCGATCGAGAAAATCGGCGCCGGACAGGCCGCTGTTGAGAACGAACCGTTCCGGCTCGATCTCGAGTGAACGATGGCCGAGGCTGCGCTCACGCCGATCGAAATCGGGCTCACCGCAGCGATCGTGGCCGTGGAAGCAGATACGCCGTTCATCCTGGTTGCGGGCGACGGGGGCAGCGGCGAAAAACTGCCCGGCTTGCCGTTCGGGCCGTTCGATCCGCTGACGCATCGCACGTTCGAGATCGGGCTGCGCGCGTGGGTGAAGGCCCAGACCGGGCTCACGGTCGGCTATGTGGAACAGCTTTATACGTTCGGCGACCGCGGGCGGCATGCGCGGCCGCGGGATGCCGGCCCGCATATGGTGTCGGTCGGCTATCTCGCGCTCACGCGGGTTCCCGGCAATGCGGCGGCGCTGCGGGCGGCCGGCGCCGGATTCGAGCCCTGGTACAAATTCTTCCCGTGGGAGGATTGGCGCGACGGCCGGCCGGCCATTCTCGACAAGGCGATCGTTCCCCCGCTGGAGCAATGGGCACGCGCCGCGGGGCGAGAGGATGCGGCTCGGCTCGGCGGCGGACGGCGGGCGCGATTGCGTCTCTGCTTCGGCGTCGGCGGCTCGCCCTGGGACGAGGAGAAGGTGCTCGACCGCTACGAGCTGCTTTACGAAGCGGGCCTGGTCGAGGAAGCGCGGCGCGACAGCCGCGAAGCGGCGCTTTCGCGCGGCAAGCTGCCCTCGCTCGGCGAGCCGATGCGCTTCGACCATCGCCGCATCCTCGCCACGGCGATCGCGCGGCTGCGCGCCAAGCTGAAATATCGTCCGGTCGTGTTCGAGCTGATGAGTCCGGAGTTCACGCTGACCGAGCTGCAGCGCACGGTCGAGGCCATATCGGGGCGGCATCTGCACAAGCAGAATTTCCGGCGGCTGGTGGAGACCGGCGCGCTGGTCGAGCCGACCGGCGAGACCACGACGGCCACCGGCGGCCGACCGGCCGCGATGTTCCGGTTTCGCCATGAGGTGATGCAGGAACGGCCGGCGCCGGGACTGCGGCTCGGGCGGCGGGCGTCATAGGATCAGATCATCAATTTCAACAGAGGGTTGCAGCGACACACGGGGCGGCGCCCTGCCTGCCCTGTATTTCGTGATAATCACATTGACACCAAATATAATTGGTGTTAGTTGTATTAATATGAAAAAATCCAAGCGCCATTACGCGATGACGGCGCGTGCGGCCAAGGCCGAGGCGACCAAGGCGCGCATCCGCGCCAGCGCCATGCAGCTCTATTGCGAGCGGCCGATCGAGGATTTCACGCTCAACGACATCGCAGAGCGGGCCGGCACCACGGTGCAGACCGCGCTGCGCGCCTACGGCACGAAAGACAAGCTGGTCTATGCCGCGCTCGAAGAGCTCGCCGCCAGCGGCGTGCCACTCAAGCCGACGCCGCCGGGCGACGTCGCGGCCGGGGTGAAGGCGATCTACGACCTCTACGAGTCGATGGGCGATCTCATCATTCAGCGACTGAACGACGAGCTTCGCCGGCCGGCTCTGAAATCGACGCTCGATCAGGGGCGCGAGAACCATCGCGACGCGGTGAGGACGATGTTCGCACCGCAGCTCGCAAGAGAAAGCGGCGGTACGCGCGCGCAGCTGTTCAACATCCTGATGGTGGCGACGGACATCTATGTCTGGAAGCTGTTGCGCCGGGACCGGAAACTCAGCCGGCCGGCGGCCGAGGCGATCGTCTGCCGGATGATCAACAGCGTCACGCACGCGGAGAAGGACCATGGCACGGATTCTATGGCTGAACTGGTCGGGCGGCGGGAATCTGCCCCCTAGCCTCGGCATCGCGCGGGTGTTGACGGAGCGCTGTCATGCGGTCTCGTTCGCGGGCCGGCCGGAAATGATCGAGCGCGTCGAGCGGGCGGGCTTTCGCGCCATCGAACTGAAGCGCGCGTACGAGCAGGCCGCGCGCTATCCCAACAAATGGATCCCGAAGGCCGCGAGCTATCTCACCTCGCCGGCCGTGGCGGAGGACATTCGCGCGCTGATGCAATCGCACGGACCGGACCTCGTCATCATCGACGCCATGTTTCCCGCCGCGCTCATCGAAACGGCGAGCTTCGACGGCCCGACCATCGTCATGTGCCATACCTGCGTCTACCGCATGCTGGAGCAGTGGCGGGCAATGCTCGCGCTTCTGATCAATCTGCGCAGCGAGGCGGGCTTCGGCACGTGGCCCGCGCAGCTGGACGATCTCTGGATGACGCATGACAGGCTCATGGTGACCACGCTGAAGACACTCGATCCGCCGCACGGCGGTCTTGCCCATCCCGAAAATGTTCGCCATGTCGGCCCGGTGCTCGAACGCGAATGTCATATGCAAGGCATGACCCTGCCCTGGCGCGACGACGATCCCACGCCGCTGGTTCTGGTGAGCTTCAGCACGATGCCCGAGCAGGGCTCGGTGGCGAAATTTCAGAGTGCAATCGACGCGCTGAAGGGGCTTCCGGTGCACGGCGTCGTGACCACGGGCGACAGCCTCGACCCGGCCGCGCTCAAGGCCGCAGACAATGTCGTGGTTTTCGCGAACGCCGATCACGATCAACTCATGCGGCGCGCCAAACTGGTGGTGACGCATGGCGGTCACGGCACGATGATGCGGGCCTTGCGTTACGGCCTGCCCATGGTCGTCATCCCCGGCCTTGCCTCCGATCAGCCGGTGAACGCGGCAGCGATTCAAGGCTGGGGCGCGGGCCGCGGATTACCGGCCGACGCCACGGCGGACATGATCCGCCAAGCCGTTTGCGACGTCCTCGATACGGACTCCTACGGCACCGTTGCAAGGAAGCTCGCCGGAGAATTCGACGGCGTCGATGGCGCCGTCAACGCGGCAAGCGAGGTTGAGCAACTGTTGCCGCGTGCGCGAACGCAGGCGATCGACGGCGCCGCCGCCTGAAAGCATAAGGCGCGCTGGCACTTCCGCCCGCGCGCGCCCTGGCCTAGCATCGCCTTGGCCGGGGGGCTGCCATGGAATTCGTCCCGATTCTCGTTTTGCTGCTGCTGGCGTTTCCGATCATCGCCATCGTGGCACTGGTCAAGGTCGTCAATCTGACCGGCCGGCTGAGCAGGATCGAGGAACGATTCAGCGCGCTCGAAGCGCGCCTGGCGGGGCCACACGCTGCGGCCGCACCGTCGGCGGCCGCGCCGCTGCCGGGCTCCCCGCCCGTATCAGCACAAACGCGCCCGGAAGTTCTGGAACAGGTCGCGGAAATTCCGCCGCAGTTCCGCGATGGCGGCGAAACGCCGGAGGCTATCGCGGCCGCGGCCTCGCAAGTCGACGGCGGCGCTATTCCGCCGGATACGACGGTTCCGCCGGCCGCGCCGCCGCCGCAACCGCCGCCACCGCCGACGGGACACAGGCCCGGTTTCGAGGAGTTCTTCGGCACGCGCGGCGTGGTGTGGGTCGGCGGACTTGCGCTCGCGCTCGGCGGCTTCTTCCTGGTGAAATTCTCGATCGAGGCGGGCCTCATCGGTCCCGGCGTCCGAATCATGCTCGGCGCCCTCTTGGCGGCCGGCTTGATCGCCGGCGGAGAATGGCTGCGCAGAAAGGAAAAAACTTCCGGACGGGCCGGCGTACCGGCGGCAAATATTCCGAGCATCCTGACGGCGGCCGGCACTTCGGTCGCCTACGCCACGGTGTGGGCCGCCTATGAACTCTACGGCTTCCTTTCGCCCGGCGCCGCCTTCCTGCTGCTCGGCATCGTTGCGCTGGCGACGCTCGCCGCCGCGCTGCTGCACGGGCCGTGGCTCGGCGGTCTCGGCCTGGTCGGCGGCTATGTGACGCCCATCCTCGTGTCCGCGAAAGTACCGAATTACTGGGCGCTCTATGTCTATATCGCGGTGGTGAGCGCGGCGGCCTTCGCGCTCGCGCGCCTGCGGCTGTGGCGCTGGCTGGCGCTGACCGCAGTGGGATTCAGCTTCATCTGGATGCTGTTCCAGATCGACAACATGCTGTCGGACGCGCTGTGGGCGCACGCCTTCCACTCGGTGGTCGGTTTTGCGCTGGTGGCGGCGCTGATCGTTTCCGGGCTGCTCTATGGCCCGTCGGCCGAGCCGGGGAAAATCGACTGGATATCGTCGACCGCGGTCGCGGTCTATCTGATCGGAGCCGCCTTGTTCGTGCTCGCGACAAGGCACGAGACGATGGCGCTCACCGTCTTCACGCTCCTCATGCTGGCGACGCTTGCGGTCGCCTGGCAAGCCGAGGCGGCGAGCGCCGCTGTTCCGGTCGCGGCGCTGTTCGCCGTGCTGGTCATCCTGAATTGGGCGTTCGAGGTCGACGTCAATAAACTGATCGCGCCGCCGGGCGCGGCGGGCGCGGCTGCACCGCAGCCGCTGCGGGCCGGCGTCAGCAGCCATCTCTTGCTCGGCGGCGCCTACGGGGCTTTGTTCCTGGTCGCGGGATTCCTCGCGCAGGGCCGCTCGCTATCGGCGCGCGTGCCGATCCTGTGGAGTGCGTCGGGCGTGTTCGCGCCGGTCTTCATCCTGGTCGCGCTTTATTGCCGGATCGCGAATTACGAACGGTCCATTCCATTCGCCTTCATCGCGCTCGCGCTTGCGGCGCTGTTTTCCTACGCGACCGAACAGCTCACCAAACGCGACCCGCGGCCCGGGCTCGCCTCCTCGACCGCGCTCTATGCCACCGGTGCAGTCGCGGCGCTCTGCCTCGCCTTCACCTTCGCGCTGGAGAAAGGCTGGCTCACCATCGGGCTTGCGTTGATGGTGCCGGGCATCGCCTGGGTCAACGACAAGCGCCCACTGCCGATGCTGCGCTGGCTCGCCGGCGCGCTGGTGGGCATCGTCGTGCTGCGCACGGCCTGGGAGCCGCGCATCGTCGGCGACGACATCGGCACGACGCCGATCTTCAACTGGCTGCTCTACGGCTATGGCGTGCCGGCGGCGGCGTTCTGGCTCGGCGGCTGGCTGTTGCGCCGGCGCGCGGACGATCACCCGGCCCGCGCGGTCGACGCCGGCGCGATCCTGTTCACGGTGCTGCTCGCCTTCCTCGAAATTCGCCACACCATGAACAATGGCGATATCTACGGCAACCGCGGCGGGCTCGGCGAAGTCGGATTGCAGGTCTGCGTCGGGCTCGCGATGACGATCGGCCTCGAACATGTGCGCGGGCGCACCGGCAGCGTCGTGCACAATATCGCCGCGCTGCTGATCGCGGGGTTGACGCTGCTGGCCGTCGTGTTCGGCCTGGGGATCGCCGAGAATCCGCTGGCGACCGGCGAGCCGGTCGGCGGCCGCGTGTTCAACCTCATCCTGCTCGGCTACGGCCTGCCGGCGGTGCTCGCGATCGTGCTGGCGCTAAGGACGCGCGGGCGGCGGCCGCACGGCTACCGCGTCACTGCGGCGATCGTGGCAGTCGGTCTCGCGCTGTCGTACCTGACGCTGCAGGTGACGCGCTTCTATCACGGCCCCGACCTCACCGCCGGGCCGGTGACCAATGCCGAGCAGTACACCTATTCGGTGGTCTGGCTCGCGTTCGGCGTGGTGCTGCTGGTCGCCGGAATTTTCCTACAGTCGCAACCGGCGCGGCTAGCCTCCGCCGCCATTGTCACGCTCACGGTCGGAAAAGTGTTCTTCGTGGACTTGTCCGATCTTGAAGGCGTCTACCGGGCGCTGTCGTTCATCGGACTCGGCTTGGTGCTGGTCGGGATCGGCTGGCTCTATCAGCGGCTGCTGTTCCCATCGCGCGGCACAGCCGTCGCGGCGCCGAGCGGGGCGCCGCCGACAAGCTGATCGTCGGAAATTACTGGTTGGCGCGTTCGGCGGTTTCGATCGACCGTGGCGCGTTTGTCGAGTGGGAGGTGAGCGGGCTCAACCGGAGCGGCGCGCCGGCGAGGTCCACGCGCGCGCTGCGGCGCGTGAAATCGCAATAGGCAAAGCCGAAGCCCCAGATCGAGCCGCGGAAACTCGATTGACTGGTCTTGTCGACATTGAAGCAGGGTTCGAACGGTAGACCCCGCAGCGAGGCGCAATAATTGTCGCCCTTGACCTTCAGCGTTCCTGCCGGCAGCGCGACGTAGCGCACCGGGCCCTCGCCTCTGATCTGAATCGATCCGACGACCGAGCCATCGGAGAAGATGCGGCCGGCGCCGCTGGTGCCTTCGAAGCAATGGTAGGCGAAAAGTTTGCCACTGATAAAGCGCTTGGCTTCGTCGGCGTTCATCTCACCGGCGACCACGGGCATGACGCCCGCAAGACTCGCTGCAACAATGGCACTGCGTGCAAACGTCCCCGACTTGACCGACATGCCCCAACTCCACATTACGGCACAACGCCACGTTTACCGCTCGCTTACCATACGAGCTTAAGCGATCATGCCCGAACTTCGTCGACAAATCCTGAATATGTTTACCCGATCTTGACCACAATTCGCCCACGTACCTGCCCGTCCAGGATGCGTGGGGCCGTTCCAATGACCTCCGAAAGAGCAATTTCGGCGGTCATTTTAGCCAGTTTGTCGCGTTTCAGATCGGATTCCAAGCGGGTCCAGGCCTGGGTCCGAAGCGTTAACGGACACTGAACGGAATCAATGCCTAAGAGCGACACGCCCCGCAGGATGAAAGGGGCGACGCTGCCCGGCAGATCCATGCCGCCGGCGAGCCCGCAGGCCGCCACCGCCCCGCCGTAGCGGGTCATGGAAAGCATATTGGCGAGCGTGGTGGAGCCGACCGAATCAATCCCGCCGGCCCAGCGTTCCTTGGCAAGCGGCTTCGGTTGGCCGGAGAGTTCCTTGCGGTCGATCACTTCGGCGGCGCCGAGGTCCTTGAGGTAACTCCCCTCCTGCGGGCGGCCGGTCGAGGCGACCACCTGGTAACCGAGCTTGGCGAGCAGCGCGACGGCAACCGAACCGACGCCGCCGGCGGCGCCGGTCACCACGATCGGGCCGCGCTCAGGGGCGAGGCCGTGACGCTCGAGCGCCATGACGGCGAGCATGGCCGTATAACCCGCTGTGCCGATCGCCATGGCATCGCGCGCACTCAAGTTCTTGGGCAAGCGCACGAGCCAGTCGCCCTTGACGCGCGCTTTTTGCGCGTAGGCGCCGAGATGGGTCTCGCCCAGACCCCAGCCGTTCAGGATGACCTTGTCGCCGGCTTTCCAGCTCGCATGCGTGGATGACTCGACTGTGCCGGCGAAATCGATGCCGGGGATCATCGGAAAGCGGCGCACCACCGGCGCCTTGCCGGTGATCGCAAGCCCGTCCTTGTAATTGATGGTCGACCATTCGACGCGGACGGTGACGTCGCCGTCCATCAAATCCTTCTCGTCGAAATCGCCGAGCGCGACCTTGGGGCCCTGCTCCGCCTTCTCGATCACGATTGCCTTGAAGCTGGCCACAGCAATTCTCCCACGGCTTCCGGGCGCTACTGTGGAAGACGGGGATGCCCGGGACAAGCCCGGGCATGACAAATTTGGCGTTACGCCGCGGCCGTTGCGGCGCGCGCGACCGGCTTCTCGATGATCGGCAGGTTGATGATCGCGGAGGCGACGCCGAAGAAGACGGACAGCCACCAGACGATCTCATAGGAACCGGTTTTCTCGTACAGCACCCCGCCGAGCCAGACGCCGAGGAAGCCGCCGACCTGATGGCTGAAGAAGGCGAAGCCGAACAGCATGGAAAGCCAACGCGTGCCGAACATGACGGCGACCAGGCCGGAGGTCGGTGGCACGGTGGAAAGCCACAACAGGCCGATGACGGCGCCGAAGATGAGCGCGGAGGCGTCGCTCGCCGGCATCAGGATGAAGGCGGTGACCGCCAGCGAGCGGGCGAAATAGATCGCGGACAGGAGGTAGCGCTTCGGCATCCGGCCGGCGAGCCAGCCGGAGGAAATCGAGCCGACGATGTTGAACAGGCCGATCACGCCGATGGTCCAGCCGCCGATGTGGGCCGAGAGGCCGCGATCGACGAGATAGGCCGGAAGGTGAACCGTGATGAAGAAAAGCTGGAAACCGCAGGTGAAGAAGCCGATGACGAGCAGCACGTAGCTGCGGTGGCCGAACGCCTCGGCCAGGGCCTGCGTCACCGACTGCTGGCGCACAACGGCTTGCGGAGAGGAGGACGTCTCGGGAGTCGCGAGCGCGAGCGAAAGCGGCATGATCAGCAGCACGATCGCGCTGAAGATCAGGAGCGTGCTTTGCCAGGCAAAATGATCCATCAAGCCGATGGAGATCGGCGAGAACAGGAATTGTCCGAATGAGCCCGCAGCGGTGCCGAGGCCGAATGCGAGCGAGCGCCATTGCTCGGGCATGAGTTTGCCGAGCGCGCCAACGACCAGCGGAAACGCGCAGCCGGAAAGCCCAAAGCCGATCAGCACCCCGGCGGTGAGATAGAGCAGCAGCGGTGTCGAGGCGTAGGCCATGAGCGCGAGGCCCACCGCGTAGAACAGCGATCCCACGCACAGCACGCGGACCGCGCCGAACCGGTCGGCGACGGCCCCGGCAAACGGTTGGCCGACGCCCCACAGCAGCATCTGAATGGCAAGCGCGAGCGAGAACACGTCGCGGCCCCATCCATGCTCGATCGTCATCGGCTTCAGGAACAAGCCGAGCGCCGAGCGCGGGCCAAACCCGATGACGCCGATCAGACAGGCACAGATCAGGATGACTGCCGGTGTGCGCCAGGACGCAAGCGGCAGCGACGATGGAGCAGGCATGACGGTCATTGCATTCTCCGCCGCAAGCGTGCGGCTTGGCTCAAATCAGGTCGCTGCTAGATAGGCCCGCAGCTTTCATCTCCCAAGCAAATGTTGGTGATAGGTTCGATCTGCTTCCTGCATAGTTCGTTGATCTTAAGCGGTTGCCGGCGACGCGTTGAGTATTTGTCGGGGGCTGGCTTGAGGAAATGAGGGGGTGGCGAAACGGCCGGCGTCATGCTATATGAGATTTGCTCTAAATGAGGATAATAGCCCCGGGTGAATTGAGTGCCGGCTGATCGCCGGAAGTTTTCGTCCCTACTTATGCTCTTCTAGAGTATATCAAATCGGAGGCCGCCTTGCCAATCATGGAAACGCTGGGTCCGGTGCAAGCGCGCCAATCCCCCCCGCCCGCAGCCAGCGGGCGTGCGGATGCGTTGCGCAAATTCGACCGGCTGCCGAAACCGCCGCTCGCATGGAACGCGCAGGTGGAACGCGAGACCGCGCATCTCTACGAGCGCGTGAAAGCGGTGGTGCCGCCGAACGAGTGGCCGTTCTTCGCACCCTCTGTGCGGGCCATCAATGCGCTCAAGAAGGAGCGCAACGCGGTGATCCTGGCGCACAATTACCAGACGCCGGAAATCTACAATTGCGTGGCCGATTTCGTCGGCGATTCGCTGCAGCTCGCGCGCGAAGCCACGAAAGTCGATGCCGACATCATCGTGCAATGCGGCGTGCATTTCATGGCGGAGACCGCGAAGATCCTCAATCCCGACAAGACCGTGCTGATCCCCGACCTGAAGGCCGGCTGCTCGCTCGCCGCCTCGATCACCGGCGACGACGTGCGGCTCCTGCGCGCGCGCTTCCCCGGCGTGCCGGTGGTCACCTATGTGAACACCTCCGCCGCGGTGAAGGCCGAGAGCGACATCTGCTGCACCTCGTCGAATGCGCTTGAGGTGGTGGAGAGCCTGGGCGCCGAGCGCGTGATCTTCCTGCCGGACGAATATCTTGCCAAATATGTCGCCTCGCAGACCAAGGTGAAGATCATCGCCTGGAAGGGCCATTGCGAGGTGCACGAGCGCTTCACCGCCGACGAGCTGCGCGCCGTGCGCGAGGCCGATCCGTCGGTGCAGATCATCGCGCATCCGGAATGCCCGCCGGACGTGCTGGCGGCGGCCGATTACACCGGCTCGACCGCGGGCATGATCGACTGGGTGCGCCAACGCAAGCCGCGGCGTGTGGTGATGGTCACCGAATGCTCGATGGCCGACAACGTGCACGCCGAACTGCCCGAGGTCGAATTCGTGCGGCCGTGCAATCTGTGTCCGCACATGAAGCGCATCACGCTGCCGAAAATCCTCGACAGCCTGCTCGACATGAAAGAAGAAGTGACGATCGATCCCGTGATCGCCGCGAAAGCGCGCCGTTCGGTCGAACGCATGGTATATTTGAAGAGTTGATCGCGTTAACGAGGGCGATCTTGATCATGGCGCATGAGGCGAAGACTTTGATCCACCCCCGGCTCGCATCTCACTGTGGTTCGCTGCTCGCCGACCCTCCCCCTCCAGGGGAGTGTAAAAGTATAAGCGGTCACTGATGTCCCTGCTCTGCCCCGACGCCTTCTTGTCGCCGCTCGAAATCGACGCGGCGGTGACGCGGGCGCTGGCCGAGGATCTCGGCCGCGCCGGCGACGTCACTTCGATCGCGACCATTCCGGAGAACGCCAAGGCGCGCGCGGTGGTGATCGCGCGCAAGGCCGGCACGATCGCGGGCCTGCCACTGGTGGCGGCGTGTTTCGAGAAGCTCTCTCCCACGATCGAGATCAAGGCGAAGGCGCGCGACGGCGACACGGTTAAGGCGAAAACCGCGTTGATGACGATTTCCGGCAATGCGCGCGCGATCATGGGAGCCGAGCGCACGGCGCTGAATTTCCTCGGGCACCTGTCAGGCATCGCGACCGCGACCGCCGCTTACGTGCGCAAAATCGGCAGGCGCAAGATGTGCATCTGCTGCACGCGCAAGACCACGCCGGGCTTGCGCGCGCTGGAAAAATACGCTGTGCGCTGCGGCGGCGGCTTCAATCACCGTTTCGGGCTCGACGACGCGATCCTGATCAAGGACAACCATATCGCGGTGGCGGGCTCGATCCGCGCGGTGCTCGCGCGCGCCCGCGAGAGCGCGGGCCATCTGGTGAAGATCGAGATCGAGGTTGACTCGCTCGAGCAGCTGAAAGAAGTGCTCGACTGCGGGTTGGCCGACGTGGTGCTGCTCGACAATTTTTCCGTGGCGGCGCTGAAGAAGGCGGTGGCGATGGTGGCCGGCCGGCTCGTCATCGAGGCGTCGGGCGGAATCACGCTCGACCAGATCGCGGCCATCGCGGCGACCGGCGTGGATTACGCTTCCTCGGGCGCGCTCACCCATTCGGCGCCCAACCTCGACGTCGCGCTCGACATCGCGATGTGAATCAGCGCGCGCCGAACGCAAAGACGGCGAGAAAATTGCCGACCAGGAAGAAAAGGAGCCCGGCGCAGCAGCCATACATCAGCGCGCGGTCGGATATCAGCTCGGGCACCGGGCGGGCGTAGACTGCTCTCAGCGTCAAGAGCGCAAGCGCAACGACCGCGAAGAACAGCACCAGCGGGTGAACGAGGATCCCCTCGCCGAGCGGTCGCCTGTTGGCGAAAAGGCCGAAGGCGAAACCGCCGCCGGCCATCAGGCCATACCACCATTTCAGCATCGGCGCCGCAGCTCGCGCTGAGCGCTGATCACATCTTCACGCCTTTTTCGGTGAAATATTTCACCGCGCCCGGGTGCCATGGGATCGGCGAGTTGGTCTTGATCTGGTTTTCGATCGAGAAGCTTTTCGCTTCCTGATGCACGGCGACCAGATCGGCTTTGTGATCGATGATGGTCTGCACGATCTTGTAGGCCATGTCGTCGGGCATGTTGGCGTTGGACACAAGGATGTTCCACACCACGGTGTTCTTGTTGTCCTTGTCCTGGCCCGGGTAGGTGCCGGCCTTGATCACGCTCGCGGCGTAGAGGTTGCCGTATTTCTTGTTCATGGCGTCGAGCACTTCGGTGTGATCGATCAGCTTGATCTTCACGCCGGGCGTGGCGCCGAGATCGGTCACCGCCGCGGTGGGCAGGCCGCCGACCCAGAAGAAGGCGTCGATCTTGCGATCCTTCAGCGCATTGACGGATTCGGCGACGCCGAGCCGCTCGCGCTTTATGTCCTTGTCCTTGTCGAGGCCGGCCGCTTCGATCACGCGAAAGGCCATGACTTCGGTCGCGCTGCCGCCGGAACCGGTGGACACGCGCTTGCCCTTGAGATCGGCGAGTTTCTCGATGCCGGTGCCTTCGATGGTCACGACGTGCATCTGATTGGGATAGAGCACCATCAGCGTACGCACGGCCACCTTGGTGCCCTTGAACTTGTCTTCGCCGTTGTAGGCATCAAGCGCGGCGTCAGCCATCGAGAAGGCCAGCTCGCTGCCGCCGGAGTTGATGAGCTTGAGATTGTCGACCGAGCCGCCGGTCACCTCGGCGGTGGCGTGCACGCCCGGAATGGTCTTCGACAGGAGGTTCGCCAACCCGCCGCCGATCGGGTAGTAGACGCCGCCGGTGCCGCCAGTCGCAATCGAGAAGGTCTTCTGCTGCGCCAGGGCGGCGGCAGCCGCGAACGCGGCGAATGCCACGAGCGCAATGCCGGCGAATTTGCTCAATTTCGGTGACATCGATCGGATCTCCCTGTCGTTGATGTTTCTTTGTCAGCCGGTGGCGGGCGTGGCCGAAACCGGCAAGAGCTTTTGTTTTAGCAGCAAAGCCACCCCAATCGCCAGACCGAACGGGGCGGGATAAGGCACGTCGAGGCCGGTCATCTTTTCCGCCAGCGCCTCGATCAGACTGGGAAATACCAGCAGCAGGCCGGCCAGCAGGAAAAGCGCGTTTTCGAGCGTGGTGTTCCGCCGCAGCGCCCAGCTCTGGGCGGCGGCGGAGAGCGCGGCAAGTCCGGCGGCGGTGATGGCGGTGATGAGCAGGATGTCGACCCACGAACCGCCATTCGGAATTTTCATCAACAACCCGACGCCGATCGGATCGAGCACGAACACGAACGGCACGAGGAAGGCGGGCAGCGTATATTTCCACGCCTGCATGGTGGTGCGGTAAGGATCGGCGCCGGTGATGGCCGCGGCGGCGAAGGGCGACAGCGCGGTCGGCGGCGACACTTCGGAGAGCACCGCGTAATAGAAGATGAACATGTGCGCGGCAAAGTCCGGCACGCCGAGCTTGGTCAGGGCGGGCGCGGCGATCACCGCGCAGATGATGTAGGACGCGGTGACCGGCACGGCGAGGCCGATGATCCAGACCACCAGCGCCGTGTAGATCGTGGTCAGCAACAGGCTGCCGCCGGCAAAATCGAGAACGATGGCGGAAAACTTCAAGCCCAGTCCGGTCAGCGTGACGATGCCGACAATCACGCCGGCGGACGCGCAGGTCGTGGCGGCGCTGAGCACGCCGATCGAGCCGTCGGCGAGCGCCGCCGTCATCTTCTTCGATCCGATGATCCGCTGTTGACCCTTGGGAAAGAGGCCGATGATCGCGATCACCCCCATCGCCACCAGGATCAACAGCGGGAACCAGGACGCGAACAATTCGCCCGGCGGCGAGGCGGAGATGCCGGGAATTTGGAAGGCCACGACGCCGGCGCAGCCGATCAGCAGGATGGCGATGAGGAGCTGCCGCGGCCCGAGCGTCGTGTCGGGCGCGAGCGCGCTCATCGCAAAGGCCAGCACGGTCGAATAGAACACCGACAGCATGGGCGAATAGCCGCTCACCATGAAAATGACGACGGCGATCAACGACACGAAATGGAAGCCGTAGCGCTTGGTCATCTCCCACAGCGTCATTTCCTGCGTGAAGACGACATTGCGCGCGCCGAAGCGGGCGGCGTCGAGCTCGACCATGAACAGGAGCGAGAGGTAGTAGAGCAGCGTCGGGATGGTCGCCATCCAGATCACGTCGAGGTAGCTGATTTTCAGAAATTCGGCGATCAGGAAGGCGGCGGCGCCGAGCACCGGCGGCGAGATGATGGCGCCGAGTCCGCCGGCCGCGAGCAGGCCGCCCGCCGCATCGGGCCTGAATCCAGCCTTGGCCAGCATCGGATAGGCGACGGTGCCGATCATCACCGTGGTGGCGACGCCGGAGCCCGACGGCCCGCCGAGCAGGAAGGACGAGGCCACCACGGCGCGGCCGGCGCTGTTCGGCTTGCCGCCCATGACCGCGAGCGAGAAGTCGATGAAGAACTTTCCGGCGCCCGAATGCTGCAAGATCGCACCATAGATCGTGAACATGATGATCAGCGTTGCCGACACGTCGACCGGAACGCCGAAAATTCCTTCGAGCGTGATGAACAGGTGCCCGACGAGGCGCGAGAACCCGTAGCCGCGATGGGTCCAGGGCTCGGGAAGATAGGGACCGAAATAGGCGTAGGCGACGAACAAGAGCGAGACGAACGGCATGATCCAGCCGGTGGTGCGGCGCGCGGCCTCAAGCACGAGCACGATGAAGATGAGGCCGAGGATGACGTCCCACTGGTTCGGCACCGCGGCGCGATCGGTGAAATCATCGCCCTCGATGATGGCGTAGGCCATGATGCCGACGGCGAGGAAACACGGAATCACATCCCAGATCTGGATGCGGTTGCGAAAGCGTTCCGCGAGCGGAAACAGCAGGAAGCTCAGCACCAGCACGAAAGCGACGTGGGTGTAGCGCAGCGGCTGCGTCGGCACGATGTCGTAGGCGGCGTAGAGATGGAACAACGTCATCGCGACCGCGATCGCGGTGACCAGGATGCCGACCCAGCCGGAGAGCCGGTTGGCGGCGCCCTCTTCCTGCTGGACGTATTCCTCCGCTTTGCGCAGGCCTTCTTCGGTAATCGCCAGCGGCTCCGCTGCCGCGGCCGGCTTTGTTTCTTCAGCCATTATCCCCCTCTGCCCGCGTCAGCGCGGTATTTCCCCGGACTCTCGAGGCGAAGTTAGCATGTGACATTTGCGTGGCATACCCGATGAACGGATCACGCCTGGCCGGCCGCCTTTTTTCCGAGCGCGGCCTGGGCGGCGGCGAGCCGCGCGATCGGCACGCGGAACGGCGAGCATGACACGTAGTCGAGCTTGACCTCGTGGCAGAATGCAACCGAGGCGGGATCGCCGCCATGCTCGCCGCAGATGCCGACCTTGAGATTCTTGCGGGTCTTGCGGCCGCGCTCGACGCCGATGCGCACCAGCGCGCCGACGCCCTCGCGGTCGATCGACACGAACGGATCGGTCGGCAGGATGCCGCGCGCGGTGTAGATGCTGAGGAAGCTCGCCGCATCATCGCGGCTGATGCCGAGCGTGGTCTGCGTCAGATCGTTGGTGCCGAAGGAGAAGAATTCCGCGCTCTCGGCGATCTGGTCGGCGAGCAGGGCCGCGCGCGGCAGCTCGATCATGGTGCCGACCTGATAGGCGAGCTTGGCGCCGGTTTCCTTTTTCACGGCGTCCGCCATGGCGTCGATGCGCGCCTTGACGATGTCGAGTTCGGCCTTGCTGGCGATCAGCGGCACCATCACTTCGGGCACTACCGGCTTGCCGGTGCGCTTGCCGGCCTCGACCGCGGCTTCGAAAATGGCGCGCGCCTGCATTTCGGCGATCTCGGGATAGGCGATGGCGATGCGGCAGCCGCGGAAGCCGAGCATGGGATTGAACTCGGCGAGTTCGCGCGCGCGGTTGGCAAGCTTGTTGGGATCGGCGCCCATGCTGGCGGCGACTTCGGCGATTTCGTCCTCGCCGTGCGGCAGGAACTCGTGCAGCGGCGGGTCGAGCAGGCGGATCGTCACCGGCAGACCGCGCATGATGTCGAACAGCTCGACGAAATCCGCGCGCTGCATGGGCAGCAATTTCGCGATGGCCGAGCGGCGGTGCTCTTCGCTGTCGGCCAGGATCATCTCGCGCACGGCGCGGATGCGGTCCTCGTCGAAGAACATGTGCTCGGTGCGGCAAAGCCCGATGCCTTCGGCGCCGAATTTGATCGCAAGCCGCGCGTCGGCCGGGGTATCGGCGTTGGCGCGCACGCCGAGCGCGCGCGCCTTGTCGGCCCAGCTCATGAGCGTGCCGAACTCGCCGGACAGCGCGGGCTCGATCATGCGCACCTTGCCGGCGAGCACCTGGCCGGTGGAGCCGTCGATGGTGACGAGCTCGCCGCGCTTGAGGGTGGTGCCGCCGGCGGTCATGCTTTGGGTTGCATAATCGACGCGGATCGCGCCGGCGCCGGAGACGCAGGGCTTGCCCATGCCGCGCGCGACGACTGCCGCATGCGATGTCATGCCGCCGCGGGTGGTGAGGATGCCTTCGGCGGCGTGCATGCCGTGGATGTCCTCGGGCGAGGTTTCGACGCGCACGAGGATCACCTTCTTGCCGTCGGCCTTGAGCTGCGCCGCCTCGTCGGACGAGAAGACGATTTCGCCCGACGCCGCGCCGGGCGAGGCCGGCAAGCCGTTGGCGATCACCTTGCGGTGCGCCAGCGGATCGATGGTCGGATGCAACAGCTGGTCGAGCGAGGCCGGCTCGATGCGCGCCACCGCTTCGTCGCGCGTGATCAGGCCTTCGTTGGCGAGCTCGACCGCGATGCGCAACGCCGCTTTGGCGGTGCGCTTGCCGCTGCGCGTCTGCAGCATCCAGAGCTTGCCCTGCTCGATGGTGAATTCGAGGTCCTGCATGTCGCGGTAGTGGCGCTCGAGCGCCTGATTGATGCGGGTGAGCTCGGCGAAGGCCGCCGGCAGGGCGCGTTCCAACGAGGGCTTGTCGGAATGCGACTCGGCGCGGGCGGCTTCGGTGATCTCCTGCGGGGTGCGGATGCCGGCGACCACATCCTCGCCCTGCGCATTGATGAGGAATTCGCCGTAGAGCCGCTTCTCGCCGGTCGAAGGATTGCGGGTGAAGGCGACGCCGGTGGCGGACGTCTCGCCCATGTTGCCGAACACCATGGCCTGCACGTTGACCGCGGTGCCCCAGCTTTCCGGTATGTCGTGCAGGCGGCGATAGGTGATGGCGCGCTGGTTCATCCAGGAGCCGAACACGGCGCCGATCGCGCCCCATAATTGCGCGTTCGGGTCCTGCGGGAATGCGATGCCCAACTCCTCCTCGATGCGCTCCTTGTAGCGCGCGACCATCTGCGCCCAGTCGTCGGCGGTGAGTTCGGTGTCGAGCGTGTAGCCCGAACGGCTCTTGTGATCCTCCAGCATGTCTTCGAAGTGATGATGCTCCATGCCGAGCACGACGTTGGAATACATGGTGATGAAACGGCGGTAGGAATCGTAGGCGAAGCGGCGGTCGCCGGATTTTTTCGCCAGCGCCTCGACGGTCGCGTCGTTGAGGCCGAGGTTGAGCACAGTGTCCATCATGCCGGGCATGGAGGCGCGCGCGCCGGAACGCACGGACACCAGCAGCGGATCGGCGCGGTCGCCGAAATTCTTGCCGGTGATGCGCGCGATGTGGGCGAGACCGGCGGCGACCTGTTTCTCCAGCTCCTTCGGGTAGCGCTTGCCGTTGCCGTAATAGTAGGTGCAGACGTCGGTGGTGATGGTGAAGCCGGGCGGCACCGGCAGGCCGAGGTTCGCCATTTCGGCGAGGCCCGCGCCCTTGCCGCCGAGCAGTTCGCGGCGCTTGGCGCTGCCCTCGGCGCGGCCGCCGCCGAAGGTGAAGACCCATTTGCCGGGGTTCGCGTGCGAAGGCTTCGGATTGCCTTTGCCGGATTTCGGGGAGCGCGATTTAGATTTCGCCGACGTGCGGGATGCCATTGCGTGTCTCTGGTCGATTACGAATTCCGCCGAATGCTGCTTCGCCCGTCGCTTTAAGCGTTTTCCCCGAAGTTTGTTGCACCACTATTATCTCTCACCTGTCATTGGGCGCGAATGCGCGCAATCCGGTATCCACAGCCGCCGTGACTTGCGAAATTGCTTTCCCTCTCCCCGCTTGCGGGGAGAGGGTGGCGAGGACCGAAGGTCCGAGACGGGTGAGGGGGCTCCCCGCGAGTTTGTCTGTTCGGAGACGCCCCCTCACCCGACCGCCTTCGCTTTCGCTTTGGCGGTCGACCTCTCCCCGCTCGCGGGGAGAGGTGAAAAGAGAGCGGGTCGATTTCATCCTTCGATCTTCGAAAAATCCGCGACGGCGCGGGTGGCTTGTCTGATCTCGTTGAGCAGTTTCAGGCGGTTTTCGCGCAAGCCCTTGTCGTCGACATTGACCGTGACCCATTCGAAGAAAGCATCCACGTGCGGGCGCAGCTTGGCCATGGCGCGCATGGCGGCGGCGTAATCCTCCGCGGCCACCGCCTTCGAGGCTTCGGTCTTGGCGGTGTCGATGGCGGCGGCCAGCGCCTTCTCCTCGACCTGGCTGTAAAGCTTCGGATCGGGCGCGTCGGTGTACTCGCGCTTGTCCTTCTTCTCCTCGATGCGGATGATATTCGTCGCGCGCTTATAGCCGGCAAGCAAGTGATTGCCGTCCTCGGTGTCGAGGAATTTCCCCAATGCCTCGACGCGGCGGACGATGAGGAGAAGATCGTCCTGGCCTTCAAGTGAGAACACCGCATCGACGAGATCGTGGCGCGCGCCTTGGTCGCGGAGTTGGACTTTGAGGCGATCGGCAAAGAACAACGGTAGAGATTTAAACGTATCGCCGATGCGATAGGCGCTAGAGAGCTTGGACGTGTCCCCTCTTTCG
>DATJVR010000081.1:0-34303 GCA_035501735.1 Xanthobacteraceae bacterium
TTTCCTCTCGACCTCTTGGGGTAAGACGAGCATTCTTATGGGTGTCCATTCGGTCCTCCGCGAATCGCTGGTGTTTGGCGACTTCAGCGTTCCCGGTCCGGACCGAATGGACAACCTCCTGAAAGTTCACAGCTAGAGCACTTTGGCTTGCGGCTTGCATGGCTCATTCGCTATAGCCCTTGAACAAGCGGCTATCGCAGGTGACCGGGCCCTGCGGTGCTTTTGTTCAAACCAATCGAGGCCGCGGGCGAGCGGTCTCGCAATGCGGCCCTGAGGAAACGAGCCATGCGTGGCGCGCTCGGCGGTCCGCGCGTTTTATTGCGACGTCTTCGCGAAGTGATGGCGGAGCCGGTCAGCGCGCAGGAACGCCTCGACAAGATCGTGGTGCTGATCGCCGCCAACATGGTGGCGGAGGTCTGCTCTGTCTACGTTTTACGCGTGGATGGCACGCTCGAGCTTTATGCCACCGAAGGCTTGAAACACGAAGCGGTGCACCAAACCGTCATGCGCCAGGACGAGGGCCTTGTCGGCCTGGTTGCCAGCGAAGCCAACCCGATCAACCTCTCCGAGGCGCAGTCTCACCCGGCGTTCTCCTATCGCGCGGAAACCGGCGAAGAAATCTACCACTCGTTCCTCGGTGTTCCGATCCTGCGCGCCGGCAACACGCTCGGCGTTCTTGTCGTTCAGAACCGCGCCCGCCGCACCTATTCCGAGGAGGAAGAGGAGGCCCTGCAGACCACCGCCATGGTGGTCGCCGAGATGATCGCGTCCGGCGAGCTGCAGGCGCTCGCCAAGCCCGGCGCCGAGCCCGCTATCCGCCCGCGCCGCCACCTCATCGGCGTCGCTCTTTCCGACGGAATTGCGCTCGGCCATGTCGTGCTGCACGAACCGCGCGTTGCCGTGAAGAACGTGATCGCCGACGACGTTCAGAAGGAAGCCCAGCGCCTCGACGAGGCGGTCGCAACGCTGCGCTCCGATCTCGACGCCATGCTCGAACGCGGCGAGATCGCCGACGGCGGCGAGCATCGCGACGTGCTCGAAGCCTACCGCATGTTCGCCCACGATCAAGGCTGGCTGCATCGCCTGCACGAAGCGGCGATGACCGGTCTGACCGCCGAGGCCGCTGTCGAGCGCGTGCAATCCGACACCCGCGCCCGCATGCTGCGTTCAACCGATCCCTATATGCGCGAGCGCCTGCACGACCTCGAAGACCTCGGCAACCGTCTGATGCGTCAGCTCATGGGCAGGGATCACGCGCCGTCCAAGGAGCAGCTGCCCGACAATGCCATCCTGGTGGCCCGCTCCATGGGACCGGCGGCGCTGCTCGACTATGACCGCAAAAAATTGCGCGGTCTCGTGCTGGAAGAAGGCGGCCCGACTTCCCATGTTGCGATCGTCGCCCGCGCGCTCGGCATCGCCTCGGTGGGCGAAATTCCCAACGCCACCGGCCTCGTCGACTCCGGCGACGCCATCATCGTCGATGGCATCACTGGCGATGTGCATGTACGTCCGCCGCCGGATATCGAAACCGCCTATGGCGAGCGGGTCAAGCTGCGCGCGCGCCGGCAGGCCCAATACCGAGCGCTGCGCGACAAGCCTTGCGTGACCAAGGACGGCGAACCGATTTCGCTTCTGATCAACGCTGGCCTGGTGGTCGATCTGCCGCATATCGCCGACACCGGCGCGGCCGGCATCGGC
This sequence comes from Xanthobacteraceae bacterium, assembly GCA_035501735.1. GTDB lineage: Bacteria > Pseudomonadota > Alphaproteobacteria > Rhizobiales > Xanthobacteraceae > PNAI01. The sequence continues at coordinate 1,699 of DATJVR010000081.1, forward strand.
CTGTTCCGCACCGAGTTGCAGTTCATGGTCGCGCCCTCGCTCCCCCGCGTCGCCGAACAGCTCGCGCTCTACCGCGCCGTGCTCGACGCCGCCGGCGAAAAACCGGTCACCTTCCGCACCCTCGACATTGGCGGCGACAAGGTGCTGCCCTATATGCGCATGGTGGAAGAAGAAAACCCCGCGCTCGGCTGGCGCGCCATTCGGCTGGGCCTCGATCGTCCTGGTTTGATGCGCAGCCAGGTTCGGGCGCTGTTGCGCGCCGCAGCCGGCCGTGAACTCAAACTCATGTTCCCGATGGTCGCTACCGTGAATGAATTCGATGAGGCCAAGGCGCTGGTCGAGGGTGAACTCACCCATCTGCGGCGCCACCGCCACAAGCTGCCCGACCGGGTTGAGATTGGCACCATGGTCGAGGTCCCCGCACTGCTGTATCAGCTCGACGAGCTCATCCCCCGCGTGGACTTCCTGTCGGTCGGCTCGAACGATCTGGTGCAATTCCTCTATGCGGTCGACCGCGGTAATCTGCGCGTCGCCAACCGCTTCGATCCGATCTCGGCCCCGGTTCTGCGTGCGCTGAAAATGATCATCGACAAGGCCCGCGCGGGCGGCAAACCGGTCACGCTTTGCGGTGAGTTGGCATCCAATCCGGCCGGCGCCTTGGCCCTCGTCGCGCTCGGCTATCGCGCGCTTTCGCTGACCCCCTCGGCGCTGGGTGCGATCAAGGCCATGCTGCTCGACCTCGACACCAGGAAGGCCGCCGCGCTGCTCAACCCGCTGATCGAAAAGCCGGCCAAGGGAGTGGTGATTCGCGAGCGAATCGAGGCCTTTGCCGCCGCCGAAGGGCTGCCGCTGTGACCACCCTGCCGGAATCGAAGCTCGACATTCTGCTTACCCGCCATGCCGCGGTCGAGGCCGAGCTTGCGCGCCAGATGCCGCCGGAAACCTTCGTCAAGCTCTCGCGCGAATTCGCCGAGATCGACCCGCTGGTGGAGAAGGTCAAAGCCTATCGGTCGATCTCGGCGGAAATTACCGACCTCGATGCGCTGATCAACGACCCCGCAACCGAGGCCGAAATGCGCGCCATCGCCAATACCGAACGGCCGCAGCTCGAAGCGAAACGCACTGCGCTCGAGCAGGACATCCGGCTCGCGCTCATTCCCAAGGACGCCATGGACGAGCGCAACGTCATCCTCGAAATCCGAGCCGGCACCGGCGGCGACGAGGCCGCGTTGTTCGCCGGCGATCTGTTCCGCATGTACGAACGCTTCGCCGCCAAACAGGGCTGGAAGGTCGAGCTGGTTTCCGAGAGCCCGGGCACCATGGGCGGCTATAAGGAAATCGTCGCCGAGATCCGCGGGCGCGGTGCCTTCGCCAAACTTAAATTCGAATCGGGCGTCCATCGCGTGCAACGCGTCCCGCATACCGAAGGCTCCGGCCGCATCCACACCTCGACTGCCACCGTCGCCGTTCTGCCGGAGGCCGAAGACGTCGACGTCAAGATCGACGAAGCCGATCTCAAGATCGATACGCTGCGATCGAGCGGGGCGGGCGGCCAGCACGTCAACAAGACCGAATCGGCTGTGCGCATCACTCACATCCCGAGCGGCATCGTCGTCACCATGCAGGAGGACCGTTCGCAGCATCGCAATCGCGCCAAGGCGATGCGCGTATTGGCAAGCCGCCTCTACGATCATGAACGCCAGAAGCAGGAATCCGCACGCGCCGCCGAGCGGCGCGGCCAGGTCGGCTCCGGCGACCGCTCCGAGCGCATCCGCACATACAATTTTCCGCAGGGCCGCGTGAGCGATCACCGTATCAATCTCACGCTCTACAAGCTGCCGCAAATTATCGAGGGCGAGGCGCTGAACGAAATCATCGACGCGCTGGTGACCGAGCATCAGGCGGCGCTGCTCGCGACCGAGACGTCATGATCGAGACGGCAACCTCGCAAGCTGCAAAATCACAGCCGCTGTTAGACCGCAGCGCCCTGCCGGGTCGGACCATTGCCGAAGCCCGCCGCATGCTGGCCGACGCATTTCGGCGTGCCGGTCTCGACTCGCCCGAGCTCGACGCGCGGCTGTTGGTTGGGCATGCCCTCGGCCTCGATCACACGGCGCTCGCGGTTTCCGCCCACCGCCCGCTCGATTCGAACGCGGCGCAGGACATCGCCGACCTCGCCGCGCGCAGGCTTGCGCGCGAGCCTGTTGCACGAATCATCGGCGCCAAAGAATTCTGGGGATTAAGTCTTCGCATCACGCCCGCCACGCTGGTTCCCCGGCCCGAGACCGAAATCGTGGTGGAGGCGGCATTGGCGGCGATCGATGCGGGCGGCGAAAGAACACGACCGCTGCGAATCGCCGATCTCGGCACTGGTTCCGGCGCGATTCTTCTCGCGTTGCTGACGGAGCTGCCGCGGGCATTCGGAATCGCCACTGATCTTAGTTTTGCCGCACTTTCGGTCGCTCGTGACAACGCCGCGCGGCATGGACTGTCCGCGCGCGCCATAATGGCGGTTAGCGACTTTGGCTCGGCACTCGACGGCGGTCTCGATCTCGTCGTGGCAAATCCACCCTATATTGCCACGGGCGATATCGCGGAACTTCCCCCCGAGGTCCGATACGATCCGTTGCGCGCGCTGAACGGTGGCGCCGACGGCCTCGATGCCTATCGCCTAATCAGCGCCGACGCGTCGCGTTTGCTGAAGCCGGGCGGCCGATTGGTGGTCGAACTCGGTGTGGGACAAGAAGAATCCGTCGCGCGATTATTGCGCGCAGCGGGTCTGATAACCACATCAAGCAAAGCGGATTTGAATGGTATTTCTCGCGCATTATTGGCAAGTGTTGCAACAATGACGCGATGAGCCGACAGTATTGCAGAACTGCAAAAAAGCGCTTGGATTATAGATCGGGACCGACTAGCTTCCGCACCACGAAAGTGACCCGAGAGGGGTCGCAATGCACCAGCCCGGAGCCGAGCTCCGCGAGGCACGAGGTGCAGGCCAGACGATAAATGGTTTGGTGACGATAGACGGCTTGGTCACATAGACAGCTGGGTCATACGGCATACGGGATCAATTCGGATCAGACGCTTCTGGTCAACCGCGATTGGGCATTGCTGCGAATTTGCGATATGCGAATGCGGAAACCGATAGATTGCCGCGGCGAGGTCGGGCAAATCAGTTGCGACGGTTAATGAATCGAATCTTCGCGTCGCCATTTTGGCGTCGTAGTGTGGTGCGTTGTGTGATTCTTGCGTCGAGCGTGGACTGAGTCGGCGCAACAGCGCGGCATCGGAATGATTTGGGACGGATTGGCGGATCGTCGAGCCGCCAGAAACGGGAGTTGGTGAACAGGGAAGCCATGAGAAACGGTCAGAACAAGCGCATGCGGGGTCGCAATCATCATCACCGCAAGAATCAAAACCCGCTCACACGCGTTTATGAGTCAAACGGCCCCGACGTGAAAATTCGCGGAACCGCGTCGCACGTCGCCGAGAAATACGTTCAATTGGCCCGTGATGCGATGGCCTCCGGCGATCCGGTCACCGCCGAAAACTATCACCAACATGCCGAACATTATTTCCGCCTGATCGCCGCGGCGCAGGAACAGTTCCGTCAGCAGAATCCCTATTATCGCCCCGAAGGCGAGATGCACAGCAATCAGGACGATGCCTTCGATGAAGCCGATGACGAAATGGGCCAGCCGACGCAAGGACCGCAGAATTTCGGCAACCAACCGCCCTATCCACCGCGTGAAGGCCAGCCTTTCCCGCCGCGCGAATCGCAACCCTACGGTGGCCGCGATCAACAGCCGCAACAGGGGCGCCCGCAGCATCAGCAACATCAGCAGCATCACCAACCACATCAGCACCATCAACCGCATCAGCCCCACCAACAGCCGCAGCATCAGCAGCACCAGCCGCAACTGAATTCCGGCCACGACGCCGGCGACGGTGACCGCCTGCCGTCTTTCATCACCGGCGGTGGCCAGCCACAGCAGAATTATCCGAATGGCTACGACAATCAGGCCGGCGAGCGTTACGGCCTGCATCGCAGGCGACGCCGCCATCGCGGCCATCATCGGCCGGACCTGCAAGGCGGCCAGGGCATGAGCGGCGGCAATCAAACCGACGACGGCCGGCCGGATTCCGACTAATCATCAGAGCATGACCCCGAAAAGCTTGCCCTTGGACGCGATCCGTGGGTGGGAACGGCTTTCGGAAAAGCTCATGTTCGAACAAAAAGCTTAAGTGGATTATTCTTCCAATACTTCGACGCCGATACGCGCGCTACCGCTCGGCGAGGGTGCAAGCGCGGGCTCAAGTGCAGGCACGAGCTGCCGCTTTTCACGCCGAGCCGGAATCGCGCGATAGACCTGCTTGGTCGCTTCCACGATATGCACGCCGGCGAACGGCGCCGAGATCGTCGCGCCCGCACGTTCCCAGGCGATTGCCGTCCGCAGGAACCAGCCACGCTCGATCGGCGGCACGTAGAGCGCTTCGCTCCAGCTCGCCGGCGTGAACCAGGTTTCGCGCAACAGCTGCGTGATCTGCGAGCGCGAATAGGGCCGTCCGTGTCCGAACGGCGTGGTGTCCATGCGCGCCCATAGGCCCCGCCGATTCGGCACCACCGCGAGAAGTTTCCCCCCCGACGCCAGCACCCGCCAAACTTCGCGCAGCAGGCCCATCGCATCGTGCGTCATTTCAAGGACGTGGATCAGCATCACGCGGTCGACGGCGGCATCGGGCAACGGCAATTCGCCTTCATCCACGAGCGCCGACAGCGTCGGCCGCGCCGTCGGCCATTTCACCACGCCTTGCGTCGATGGCATGAAGGCAAGGCACCGCTCGGCCTGATCGCGAAACACACCAAGATAGGGCGTCGCATAGCCGATGCCGAGGACCCTCAAGCCCTGTGTTTCGTTCCAGCGATAACGAATGCTGCGGCTGATGAAATGGCGCGCCACCGTGCCGAGCCGGTGGGCATAGAAATTCCGCAAGTCGACGACATCAATGGACATGGCGCATATCTAGCACGGGCAAGTAAACCCTTGCGGTTGCTCAAAGCCGAAGATTAACCATGTTACAGTCTCGCCTTACAGGGTGTTTTTCGAGGTTCCGCGATGGCTGCCAAGACCCATCTGTTCCTATGCCTGAAAGATAACTACGGCGTCCTGCTGCACGATCCGGGGAGCGGCGCCACCGCCGCGATCGACGCGCCCGAGGCAGCACCAATCGAGGCTGCGCTGAAATCCACCGGCTGGCAGCTCACCGATATCCTCGTGACGCATCATCACGGCGACCATACGGCTGGCATTTCTGAATTGAAAAATCGCCATCGCTGCCGCGTGGTCGCGCCACAGCAGGAGGCCGCGAGGATTCCGTTGGTGGACGAGACCGTGCGCGAGGGCTCCAGAGTGTCCGTCGGCAAGCTCGAAGCCAACGTCCTTGAAACTCCGGGACACACCGCCGGCCACATCAGCTACTGGTTCCACGCCGACAAGCTTGTATTCGCTGGCGATACGCTGTTCTCGATCGGCTGCGGACGCGTGATCGAGGGCACGCCCGAGATGATGTGGGCCTCGCTGCGCAAGTTGCGTGACCTGCCGGGCGATACCAAAGTGTTCTGTGGTCACGAATATACGCTGGCGAACATCCGCTTCGCGCAGACCATCGAACCCGACAATCGCGCGCTCGCCGCCCGCGCCGAGGAAGCGGCCCGCCAGGTCGCCGCCGGAACGCCGACGATCCCGACCACCATCGACGAGGAGAAGGCCGCGAACCCGTTTCTGCGCGCCGACGTCGCCGCGGTCGCGGCATCCGTAGGCCTCGCCGGCAGGCCGGCGGCCGCGGTGTTTGCCGAGGTCAGGGCGCGTAAGAACAATTTCTGACCGCGCCGCGCCGATCTAGTTGATCTTCACCAAACGCGGACGTGGCGTGAGCACGACGGCCAAATGGCCGTCGAATTGTGCGCCCAACGGGAAAACATTCGCCGCGAAGGTCTTCAGCAGGTCGTCTTCGAACAGCGGCACAACGTCGGCACGGCAGATCATGAATTTCGCCGCCGCCGCGATATCCTCGCGATCGACGATGCACAGCACGCGCATGTCGGGCTGTTGTCTGAGCCAGTCCCGCACGACCGCGACCAGCAGCGGATAGGCGGGGTGCAGCATGTCGTCGAGGCAGATGATCCCCTTGGGATGCAGCAACGGCGCCACCAGATCGAGATCGTTCCGCAGGCTTTCGGGCGCGTGGTCCCCGTCGACATGAATGAAGCGTGCCTTGCCGCCGAGCAACCGCGCAAGCTCGTCCGACTTTAAATTCTTTGTGCTCGCCTTGAGTGCCTCATATTGCTCGCGCTTTAAGCCGTGGCGGGCGCAATTGGCATGAAACCGCTCCAGCAGACCCTCGTCGGGCCAGTCGAAGCTGTCGATCCCGAGCGCGCGTTCGTTGGCGGCAAGGCCAAGCGCCATGGCGATGAAGAAGCGGCCTTCGAAGGTGCCGATCTCGAGCAGCTGCCCGCCGATCCCAAGCTCGGTCTGCCGGTGCATGACGTAGCCGCAGATCGCCGCGGCAAATCGCGACGACATGCCGAGCACGTTTTCATAATCCTGCGCGATGAAGCGATCGACGACGCTGTTGCCGGTCTTCAATGCCGCCTCAGGCGCGCCCGCTGAATTCATCAGTCTTTCGCCCGCTCGACGTAGGAGCCGTCCGCCGTCATGACCACGATCCGCGTGCCGGGCGTAATGTGCGGTGGCACCATCGTGCGCACGCCGTTCGAGAGCTTCGCCGGCTTGAACGACGACGAAGCGGTCTGGCCCTTTGTCACCGGCTCGGTATCCACCACTTCAAGCACGGCGCGCTGCGGCAGCTCCACCGCCACCACGATGCCCTCGTGTAGACTCAAGTTCACCTTCATTTCCGGCTGCAAATATGCCGCCTGATCGCCGATCACGTCGGGCGGCACGGTCACCTGGTCGTAGGTTTCCATGTTCATGAAATGGAAGCCGTCGTTGTCGCTGTACAGGAACTGATGCTCGCGGTCCTCGACATGGGCGCGCTCCACCTGTTCGGTGGTCTTGTAGCGTTGCGACACCTTCACGCCGTCGCTGATGCGGCGCATATCGAGTTGGGTGACCGGGGTCCCCTTTCCGGGGTGGATATTTTCCGCGAAAACGACGACGTAGAGTTTGCCGTCGATATCGACGATGTTGCCCTTGCGGAGCGTGCTGGCGATGACTTTCACAGATGCGATTCCTCTTGAGCGGGTGCTTGCGCCGGATTTGTGCCCGCAACATAGCGATCTTGTGCGCTTGCGCCAGCACTTTCCGCACTCCCTGATGAGGACGACGTGACCTCTGTTTCCCCCTGGTGGAACCCCGATACCTATGCCGACCGGCGGCCGTTTCTGCTGGCGCGCGACCGAATCATGGCGTCGTTCCGCGAATGGTTCCGGATGCGGGGCTTCCTGGAGGTCGAAACGCCGGCGCTCCAGATCTCCCCGGGCAACGAGACCCACCTGCATGCCTTTGCCACCGAAATCGAGGCCCCTGACGGCAAGCGCAGCCCGCTCTATCTGCACACCTCGCCGGAATTCGCCTGCAAGAAATTGCTGGCCGCAGGCGAGTCGCGGATATTCACCTTCGCGCGATCATTTCGAAATCGCGAACGCGGTGCGCTCCATCATCCGGAATTCACCCTGCTCGAATGGTACCGGGCGAATGAACCCTACGAGACGCTGATGGCGGATTGCGCGTCTCTCCTGGCCGAGGCCGCGAAGGCATCCGGCCATTCGACCTTACGCTGGCGGGACCGCACCGCCGATCCGTTCGCGACCCCCGAGCGCCTGACGGTTGCCGGGGCGTTCTCACGCTTCGCTCATATCGATCTCATGGCGATGCTGCCGGCGGGAGCACCGGACCTCGAAAAAATGATTGCCGCGGCGCGCGCGCAAGGCATCCGCCTCGCCGACGACGATACCTGGTCGGATATTTTCAGCCGTGTGTTGGTGGAGAAGATCGAGCCCCGGCTTGGCATCGGCGCGCCGACGCTGCTTTACGAATATCCACTGCCCGAAGCGGCGTTAGCGCGACCTGCGATCGACCCACGCGTGGCGCAACGTTTCGAGCTCTACGCTTGCGGAGTCGAGCTCGCCAACGGCTACGGCGAACTCGTTGACGCGGCCGAGCAGCGCCGCCGCTTCGAGGCCGCCATGGCCGAAAAGCAACGCCGCTACGGCACACGCTACCCGATCGACCCGGATTTCATCGCGGCCCTGGAGAAAATGCCGCAGGCCTCGGGCGTCGCGCTCGGCTTCGACCGGCTGGTGATGCTCGCGACTGCCGCCACACGCATCGAGCAGGTGTTGTGGGCACCGGTGGTCGATCCCGAACCATGACCATTGCGCCGCATTGACCATGCCGCGCGCCACGCACTAGGCTTCCGGGCTGAGCCGACACCAACGAAAGGACACGCCATGTTCGTCTTGAGTGCGTCACGCCATGCGTTCGCCGCTGCTCTGATCGTTGCCGGCTTTGCACAACCCGCGCTTGCGCAGACCTACCCGTCGCAAAACATCACCATCGTCGTCGCCTTCCCGGCCGGCGGTTTGGCCGACATCGTCGGTCGTCTGGTCGCCACCAAGCTTTCCGATCGTCTCAAGCAGAACGTGGTGGTGGAAAATCGCGGCGGTGCCGGCGGAAATCTCGGCGCCAAGGCCGTCGCCACGGCCGATCCCAACGGCTACACGCTTCTGACCACCACCTCCGCGCTCGCGGTCAATGCGACCGCTTCCAAGAACAAGGGCTTCGAGATGAGCGACCTGCGTCCCGTCGCCATCGTCGCCTTCAGTCCCGACGTGATCGCCATTCATCCGAGCAATCCCGCCAAGAACCTGAAAGAATTCATCGCCAACGCCAAGACGAAGAGCTTCACCTACGGCAGTGCCGGCGTCGGCACCGGCCCCTACGTCGGCGCCGAATATTTCTTCAGGGAAGTCGCCAAGGTGAAATATGTGCAGGTGCCCTACCAGGGTGGCGCGCCTGCCATTGCCGATGTGCTCGGCAATCACGTCGATGCCGTCGTGCTTACGCTGCCGCCGGTAACGCCGCACATATTGAGCGGTGCGCTGCGCGGCATAGGCGTCGCCGCAGAGAAACGCAACGCAGCGATCCCGGATGTGCCGACCTACGGCGAGATGGGTTATCCCAACGTGTATTCCGGCTCGTGGGTCGGCTTCTTTGCTCCGGGCAAGACACCCGACGCGATCGTCACCAAGCTCAACGCGGAGATCAACGCGGTGATGAAGGAGCCCGACTCGCTGGAGAAGCTGAAAAAAGCCGGCTTCGACCCTTTGGTGCAGAACGTCGCCGAGGCTGAAGCCTATTTCAAAAAAGATGTCGGGCAGTGGGGCAAGATGGTCAAGGCCATCGGCTTCTCGAACTGAACCATCGCACTACGGCTGACTTGCAGCTTGACCGCGCGCCGCCTGCGCGTCAGGTATCATCGCAGATATTGACGCGTACCAACGCGGAGTTCTGCCCATGAACGCCACATCAAAATCCTTGCGCAACCTGTCCGATCTCAAGCGGTCGCGCCTGATCCGGGACGACCGGCGCGCCACGCTCGAAGACGTCGCGGCCCGTTATGCCCTCGCCATCACGCCCGTGATGACCGGGTTGATTGATCCGAACGATCCCGACGATCCGATCGCGCGCCAGTTTGTCCCCGATCCGGCCGAACTCGAATCTGGTCCCGGCGAATCGGCCGACCCGATCGGCGACCGTTCGCATTCGCCGGTCGAAGGCATCGTCCATCGCTATCCCGATCGCGTGTTGCTCAAGCTCACCCATCTCTGCGCAGTCTATTGCCGCTTCTGCTTCCGCCGCGAGATGATCGGACCGCGCGCGCCTGCGCTTAAATCCGAAGCACTCGATCAGGCACTGGTCTACATCGCCGGCCATCCCGAGATTTGGGAAGTGGTGCTGACCGGCGGCGATCCGCTCGTACTGTCGCCGCGCCGGCTCAAGCAGGTCATCGCACGGCTTGCGGCGATCTCCCACGTCGCCGTAATCCGCATCCACACCCGCATGCCGGTTGCCGATCCCGCCCGCATCACGCCGGCCCTCGTGCGCGCGCTCAAAACCCGCGGCAAGGCGACTTATGTGGTGCTGCACGCTAACCATCCGCGCGAGCTTAACCCAGCCGCCCGCGCCGCCTGCGCGCGCCTGGTCGATGCTGGAATCCCGATGTTGAGCCAGTCCGTGCTGCTGCGCGGCATCAACGATGATGCGCTTACGCTCGCCGAACTGATGCGCGCCTTTGTGGCCTGCCGCATCAAGCCGTACTATCTGCACCACGCCGATCTCGCACCCGGCACATCGCATTTCGCCACCACGATCGAACGCGGCCAGGAACTGATGCGCCAGCTGCGCGGCCGCCATTCCGGCCTGTGCCAGCCCACCTATGTGCTCGACATCCCCGGCGGCTACGGCAAATCGCCGATCGGCCCGAACTATCTGGTGTCGGAAGCGCCGCAGCGCTACCGCGTCACCGACTTCAACGGAGCCGAGCATTGTTATCCGCCGCCGACGTGATCCGCTATCTGGCGCTCAAGCCGCATCCCGAGGGCGGCCATTTCCGCGAAACATTCCGCGATCCCCGCACGCTTGCGGATGATCGCGCGGCCTCCACCGCCATCTATTTCCTGATCGCGCGCGGCGAGCGATCGCACTGGCACCGCATCGATGCAGCCGAGGTCTGGCACTGGTACGCCGGGGCGACACTCGCCCTGTCGATCGCGGCTGAAGACCGAACCAGTATGATCCTGCTCGGACCTGGCATCGCCACGGGCGAAAGACCGCAAGCGATCGTGCCGGCTGACGCCTGGCAAATGGCGGAAACCACAGGCGATTGGACGCTCTGCGGCTGCACCGTCGCGCCCGGCTTTGAATTCAAAGGATTTGAATTGGCGCCGAAAAATTGGACCCCGGCGGAGTGACGAGTCTCAGGTCGGCGCTGAGGCCGGCCTGGCTTGCCAAAATCCCAGCAGCCTTTGCGACGTCGGCCGCGTCAGTTTGGCGAAATCGGTCTTCGCCTGCTCCAGCTCGTGATTGGAAATCGGATGCTGCGGAAGGCGGTGGGTCAATATGATGTTCATGGTCGGCCATTTCAGGTCGGCGGCTTTCCCTGCGACGAGCAATCCGCCGTAATGGCTGGTGCGCATCAGGCGTTCGACCAATTCAAAGCGCGCGGAACATAACAGCGCGAACGCCGCGACCATTTCCTCGTACTTGTTGTTCTTGGCAAACTCGCTCAGCATGGCTTCATTGAGCTGATTTTTTTTGTGCAGCGCCAGCACAAGATCGCGCGCGCGCTTGAAATCCCGCGTTTCAATCTCGACTTCCTGGATCACCTCGTTCGAAATCGAAGCCAGCGTCCGCTTGATTTCCGCATGCACTTCTGCCGGGGCGGTCGCGAGCAATCGCGACCGCACGGAATCGGTCGCTTTCAGCACCAGATCCTGCAGCAGTTTCGACGGCACATCGATGCGCTGGCCGACTTTCTCCGCCAGGATTTCGTCGCTTTTTGCGTAATTCACCAGCGTCGTAAAACCGGACTTTGAGAAGAACGCGCCGTGGTTTTGGGCAAGCTTGTGAAACACTTCCTTGCTGCCGCGCTCCAACATGACGTCGGTGATGGTTTCATCCAAGAGCGAACGATCCGCGATCGCCAGCAGGTGCGCCTGCCCTTTGGTCTTGGCGATTTCGATCAAGTCCGCCGGCGCCAGCCGCTCTGATTGCGTCAGCACCGGACCCGCCACCAGAATGTCGTCATGCCGCGCGAGATGCCGGATCACGCCGGTCGGCGCATTAGGAGACGGCGCAAGCTTCGCGCTGAGCTCGGCAAGTACCTTGGCCTCGACGCGCTTGATCAGATGCATCAGCACATCGTCGAACAGGTCGATCTGCTCGTGACTGAAATTCTCCGCGCCATTGAGAAACAGATCGGTGACCCGCTGCAATGTGGAATTGCGTTTCTCGGACGAACTGCCCCGCACCGCGGATTCAAGTTCGTCGATCAATGCGCTCGGCAAAGTCATGGACGCCTGCTGCGGAGACGGACGATTGGAAAGCACGACCAATTGCACTTTTGCAATGCGCCAACCAGCGGCGCGCACGAAGCGGCTTACCACCATGCGGCTTTATTTTTTATAAACAACTTGAGATAGACGACGCCCAAAATTGTCGCCTCGATACCGGGAATTTCCCCGTCGGCATAGCTTTTTGGGGCGGGGCAAAGCAGCCCTAGGCGAGATATTGCCCGCCGTTGGCCGACAGCGTCGAACCGGTGATGAAACCTGCGTCGTCGGAGGCAAGGAACACCACGCAACGAGCGATCTCCTCGGGCTCGCCCAGCCTGCCGACCGGTATCAGCGGCAAAATCGACTTCTCCAGCACGTCCTTGGGAACCGCCTGCACCATTTCGGTATTAATGTACCCCGGACAGATTGCGTTGACCGTTATCCCGACTCGCGCGTTCTCCTGCGCCAGCGCCTTGGTGAATCCGATCTCGCCCGCCTTGGCGGCGGAATAGTTCGATTGCCCCATTTGGCCTTTCTGGCCGTTGATTGACGAGATGTTGATGATGCGGCCGAACTTGCGCTCGCGCATGCCTTCGATCACCGGACGGCACATGTTGAACAGCGAATTCAGATTCGTGTTGATCACCGCGCTCCACTGTTCCGGCTTCATGCGGTGGAACATGGCATCGCGCGTGATCCCGGCATTGTTGACCAGCACCTCGACCGGACCGAGTTCAGCTGCGACTTTTTTCAGTCCGGCATCGCAGGCTTCGAACGACGAAACATCCCACTTGTAGACCGCAATGCCGGTTTCCGCCTTGAATTTGGCCGCCGCATCGTCGTTACCGTGATAGACGGCAGCCACAGCGCAGCCGGATGTCTTCAGCGCTTTTGCAATGGCCGCGCCGATGCCGCGCGTACCTCCAGTCACTACCGCCACACGTGACATACGCGTACTCCCTCCCCAGATTTTTTATTTCAGCCCGGTGCGTCGCGTCAGCGCTCCACGCACATGGCAATTCCCATTCCACCGCCTATACAGAGCGTGGCAAGGCCTTTTTTCGCGTTGCGCTTCTGCATCTCAAACAGCAGCGTCGTCAGCACCCGCGTCCCTGAGGCTCCGATCGGATGGCCGATCGCGATCGCGCCGCCGTTGACGTTGACCTTGCTGGTGTCCCAGCCGAGGTCTTTGTTCACCGCGCAGGCCTGCGCCGCAAAGGCTTCGTTCGCTTCGACCAGATCGAGATCCTCGATCTTCCATCCCGCCTTTTTCAGCGCCGCACGTGACGCCGGGATCGGCCCGGTCCCCATGATCGCCGGATCGACGCCGGCATGCGCCCACGACACGATGCGCGCAAGCGGCTTCTTGCCGAGCTTCGCGGCTTCGCTCGCTTTCATCAGCACCACCGCAGCGGCACCATCGTTGATGCCGGACGCATTCGCCGCCGTGACGGTGCCTTCCTTGTCGAAGGCGGGCCGCAGCTTGGAAATCGAATCCAGCGTCACGCCGGATTTCGGATATTCGTCGGTATCGACCACCGTGTCGCCCTTGCGGCTTTTGATTGTGACCGGCGCAATTTCGTCCTTGAACCTGCCGGCCTTCTGGGCGGCCTCCGCCTTGTTCTGCGATTTGACCGCAAACTCGTCCTGCTGCGTGCGCGTGATCTGCCATTGCTTGGCGACGTTCTCCGCCGTGTTGCCCATGTGATAGCCGTTGAAGGCGTCCCACAGCCCATCCTTGATCATGGTGTCGACCATCTCGAACGCGCCCATCTTCACGCCATTGCGGAGATGCGCGCAGTGCGGCGCCATGCTCATGGATTCCTGCCCGCCGGCGACCACGATGTCGCTGTCGCCATTGAGGATCGCCTGATAGCCGAGCGCGACGGCCCGCAAGCCGGACCCGCACAGCTGGTTCACGCCCCAGGCCGGGCTCTCGACCGGGATGCCGGCGGCGATCGAGGCCTGCCGTGCCGGGTTCTGGCCCTGCCCGGCGCTCAATATCTGTCCCATGATGACTTCGGAGACCTTGGCCCCTTCGACGCCTGCCCGTTCGAGCGCGGCCTTGATCGCAACCTTCCCCAGCTCGTGGGCCGGCAGAGCGGCAAACGCCCCGTTGAATGCCCCGACTGGCGTGCGTGCCGCGCTGACGATGACGATGTCGTCTTTCATGGGAAGTCTCCTGGTGTTCGAATTGATATCCTCGATAGCCCGTCAAACCCCGCAATGTCCATATAAGGGACAATTGTTGCAGCCCAAGGACCGTTCGCGCGCATGAAGCCGCTTCCTCCCATTTCCCCGGCGTGCAATAAGTTTGTCACGGGTGCTGCACAAAAAAGTAGCCCAGACCTGGGAAACCGCTTATTTTGCAGATGAATGCAGCTCTCGGCGAAGGAGGCGACGAAAGCGCATGGCAACACTTAGCCCGCCAGTCACGATCAAGGCCTACGGGAACCAGCGGCTCTACAACCCCGGCACGGGCAGCTACGTCTCGCTCGACGATCTCGCCGCCATGGTCGAGGACGATAAGGATTTCGTCGTCTGGGAGGCCAAAACAGGAGAGGACATCACGCGTTCAATTCTCAAGCAGATCATTCTCAGGCGCTCGAACCATGAATAAACCTGACGAGCCAATCACGATAAAAAAATACGCCAACCGGCGCCTCTACAACACCGGCACGAGCACTTACGTCACGCTTGAGGACCTCGCCGCCATGGTGAAGGGAGGCGAAAATTTCGTGGTCTACGACGCCAAGACCAACGAGGACATCACCCGCTCCGTGCTCGCCCAGATCATCTTCGAGCAGGAGAACAAGGAAGGCCAGAATCTGCTGCCGATCAATTTCCTGCGCCAGCTCATCCGTTTCTACGGCGATTCAATGCAGATGCTGGTGCCGCGCTATCTGGAAGTTTCGCTCGATTCGCTCACGCGCGAACAGGAAAAATTCCGCACCCAGATGGCGCAGGCCTTCGGCATCGGAAACTTCGGAGTGATGGAAGAGCAGGTTCGCCGCAATATGGAGATGTTCGAACGCGCCTTTGCCATGTTCACGCCGTTTGCGCGCGAACGCCAGAACGAGCCGGACAAACCGCAAAAAGGCGGTGCCGAGATCGACGATCTCAAACGGCAGATGGAAGAAATGCAGAAACGCCTCGATCGCCTAAGCGACAAGGATAAGGACAAGGAAAAAGACAAGGCGTAATTCCAGCCGGCGCCAGTCCGTTGATTTTAAGCCACTTGCGCCCCGACCGCTTCGCGCGCATATGCGTAAACATACTGACCCGTTTCGGGATTTTTCTCTGCTCTAAGTAATTGCCGGAATTTCATGGAACCCAATTGCATGCCATGAATTGGCACAACGGCGGACGAACGCACGTTTGTTCTTGAGCATTGCGCTCGATCCACGTTCGGCACGCTCCTTGCGATATTTGCTGCATCAGGCACTTCGTGTCCCAATTCGAGACAAGGGCCAGGCGATGCGGGTAACAAAGATAGATAATCAAACCGTTTCGGCGGCGGGCCGCATGCGCTCCGCATTGCGCCATGCCGAGGCCGGCGAAACCCCCAATACCGACGCCCCCACGAGTGACAGCCGCGCCCTCATCCCGCTCTCGCCCGCGCGTCCCAGCGAACCTGCGTTTGCCGCCGTGCGCCAGCCTGCAGCCTTCCTCGCCCATCTTATCGCCACACGGCACACCCTGCCGCAGACGCGCGAGCGGCGCCGCGCCGAACCCAAGCTCGCATCCTCGGCCTATTCGCAAACCCGCAGCCTGGTGCTGACACAAACCAGCCACATGCTGTCGCGGGTGGCTTGAGGGCAGCGCGACTTCAGCGCAATTCAAGACGTGATCTTGTCGGCGCTATCGAATTCGATATTGCGCTGGGCGGTGCGGATGCTGATGGTGAATCCCGCCAGCATGTCCACGAAATTGATGATGAGCAATGTGAAGAATGTAGCGGTCGCGGCCTGCTTCACGAGCAGGAATTCGACCAGCGACACGGCAAACAGCACCGCCGACAGCATATGAACGATGATCGTCCGCATGCCGATGCGCGTGGCTTTCACCAGTTCGAAGAATAAAATCAAGATCGAGAAAACGATCAGGATATCGCCCGGCGTCATTTCCCATTCGCCGCCGGACACCATGTGGATTGGCGGCAACGGCTGCGTCCAGGCGAAATCCGACATCGAGAAAGCGATAGCGTTGTAGATGACGAAGGGGATGAGCAGCAGCGGAACCCCGATCAAGAACATCGAAGTCTCCTTAAGCCCTGCTCCCGAATTTGCGTTAGCCGTGCGGGCGGCGGGCCGTCCCCGGTCAGACCTCGGCTTTCGGCTTGAGCACCTGGCGGCCCTTGTACATGCCGCTCTTCAGATCAATGTGGTGCGGCCGGCGCAGTTCGCCGGAATCCTTGTCTTCGACGTAGGTCGGCTGTTTGAGCGCGTCGGCCGAGCGGCGCATTCCGCGTTTTGAGGGTGACACTTTTCGCTTCGGCACGGCCATGGCAGCGCTCTCCTAGACTGTCGCCCAACAGGCCGGGCGCACGAAACTTCCATTCGATTGAGAGCCGGGCTTATAAAGGAATGCCCCCGCAAACGCTAGTGGGTCAGCGTGTCCGCACGCAGGCGTCGACCGCGGGACCGGCCGATGCGGCCCGCGCCTCATAGAGGCCGGCGACCCGGCGCAGGCCGCGTTTGGGCTCGCGCGCGCTGCGGCGAACCGGGTTCGGCAACACTGCCGCCAGCAATGCGGCCTCTCCGGACGTGACGTTGCGGGCCGACTTGTTGAAGGCTCGCCGCGCGCCGGCTTCCACGCCGAATTCGCCGTTCGGCCCCCATTCGGCGACGTTGAGATAGATCTCCAGCACGCGCTGCTTCGGCAGCACGAAATCGATCCAAAGCGCCAACGGGAACTCCAAGCCCTTGCGCACGATGCTGCGCCCCGACCACAGGAACAGGTTCTTGGCCACCTGCTGGGTGATGGTGGAGCCGCCGCGCATGGCCTCGATGTCGTCGGCCTCCTCCATCGCCTCACGTATCTCGTGCCAATCGACGCCGGAGTGGCTGCAGAACCGGCCATCCTCCGCGACCACGACGGTGCGCACCAGCACCGGCGCAATCTCCTTGATCGGTATCGTGTTGCGCACCACCCGATCCCGGGTGATCCAGCGCCACACCATGGGCGTCGAGACCGGCATGACGTAGCGATAGAGCGGCGTCAGCAGATAGGGCAGCAGGAGCACAAGCACGATGACGATCACTACCCGGCGCAGCAGGCGGTAAACTGTAATGCGTAAGCTCAGTAGGCGGCTCATCGCATCACGTTATACCTTTACGGCGGCCCCGTTGCGGCCCTATGTGAGCCCTGTCGGTCATCGTTGGTGACCAGCATAAAGTAGGACATGCTCGTGACCGCAGGAATGTCTCGCAGCCGCCTCGCCAAAGCGCGGTCGCAGCGCGCACAGTCAAGCAAGAAATCCGAGCCCGCTGTGATTTCCACCGAGGCGCAATTTACCGCGCGTCGCGACAAGGCAGCGGCCGACATCGAACAATGGCTCGACCGGCTGCTTTCGCGAGCAGCAGCCAAGGGCGAAATCGCCCGCCCGCAGCGGCTGATCGACGCCATGCGCTACGCAACGCTCGGCGGCGGCAAACGGTTGCGGCCCTTGCTCGTGATCGAATCGGCTGCATTGTTCAAAGTGCCGCGTCCGCGTGCTCTGATGACCGGCGCCGCGCTCGAATGCGTGCATTGCTATTCGCTGGTGCACGACGATTTGCCGTCCATGGACAATGACGCCACGCGGCGCGGACGCCCCACCCTGCATCGCGCCTATGATGAAGCCACAGCAATTCTCGCTGGCGACAGCCTGCTGACCATCGCGTTCGACCTGCTGGCACGAACCGAAACCCATCCCAATCCGGCCGTGCGCGTCGCACTGATCGCCGCGCTCGCGCGCGCCGCCGGTGTTGGCGGCATGGCTGGCGGTCAGATGCTGGATCTCGCCGCCGAAGGCCGCTACGGCACACAGCCCTTGAAGGAAGCCGCCATCGTCACCCTGGACACGATGAAAACCGGCGCGCTGATAAAATTCGCGTGTCTTGCCGGCGCAATTCTCGGGCAGGCCCCGAAGCCGGCCCACGATGCGCTCGCCCGCTACGGCCATGCACTGGGCCGGGCGTTCCAGATTGCGGACGATTTGCTCGACATCGAAGGTGATGCCGCAACCGTCGGCAAATCGACCCGCAAGGATGCCGACCAAGGCAAAGCAACGCTCGTCGGGCTCCTTGGCCGCGATGGCGCGCACGGCAGGCTCGCCGCCCTCGTGGCCGAAGCCGAGAGCGCGCTTGACCGCTTCGGCGCGAATGCGGCAACCCTACGCGCAGCGGCGCGCTTTGTCGCTGCGCGGCACGCGTGAGGCATTTGTTCGAGGACCCAATTGCTGCAATGTCCAGGCAACCCAAATCGCGCCCTCCCTATTTGTTCCGGATTATCCGTTCCCGGCCGCGTTTGTTTTTGTCGGCCCTGATCGTTGTGGTCGTTGCCATTCTGACGCCCTCCGCCTGGCAGCCTGCAACGCGCATCCTGATCGGCTGGGATGTCGGCGTCTGGCTCTACCTCGCGCTTGTTTTGCTTGTCATGTTGCAGGGCGACGCTCGCACCATCAGTGAGTACGCGGCCGCGCAGGATGAAGGTCGGATAGCAATCCTCACGCTGACCGTGGCTGCCGCGCTCGCGACCATCGTCGCTATCATTTTCGAACTCGGCACCTCGAAAGAATCCAGTCGCGTACTGGACCAGACGCTGCTGGCCATCCTGACGATCTTGTCATCCTGGTTTTTCATCCACATGATCTTTGCGCTGCACTACGCCCATGAATTTTACGGCGAGCGCGGGGGCAAGAAATCCGGGCTGAAATTTCCCGACGACGAGGATCCGGACTATTGGGACTTCGTCTATTTCTCCTTCGTCATCGGCATGACCGCGCAGGTCTCGGACGTCGCCGTCACGTCGAAGGGCATTCGCCAGACCGTCACCGCCCATGCGATCGTGTCGTTCCTGTTCAATGTGTCGTTGCTGGCGCTCACCATCAACATCGCTGCGAATGTGATCTAACCCTTGATGCAGCCGGACTGCAGACCGCTCGACCGACGATGACGGCAACGATCCAAACCCTTCTGCTGCTGCTCGCGGTCATGGTCGCGGTTGCGCTCCTCGCCCAGCGGCTCAAGCTCGCGCCCTCGATCCTTCTCGTGGTCGCCGGCTTCCTGCTCGCCCTCATTCCCGGCATTCCGGCCGTGGAGCTGGCGCCGGAATTCGTCCTGCTCGTGATCCTGCCGCCGCTGATCTATTCCGCCGGCGTTGCCATGAGCTGGCGCGAGTTCCGCTTCAATCTGCGGCCGATCGCGCTGCTCGCATTTGGCTGCGTTGTCTTCACCACCTGCGCGGTCGCTGCCGCCATGCACTGGGTGCTCGGCTGGCAATGGGCCGTCGCTTTCCTGCTTGGCGCCATTGTGTCGCCGCCCGATGTGGTGGCGCCGCTCGCCATCGCCCGCCGCCTCGGCCTGCCACGCCGGATCGTCGTCATCCTGGAAGGTGAAGGCCTGGCCAATGACGCGACCGCCCTCATCCTCTACCGCTTCGCCGTGGTCGCGATTACGACCGGCACTTTTTCGCTCGGCAAGGCGAGTGGAACATTCGCATTGATTGTCGTCGGCGAGATCGCCTGGGGTATCGCCGTCGGCTGGCTCAGCCTGCGGGCGCGGCAATGGGCGCACAATCCGCGCGTCGAGATCACGCTGTCGCTGATGACGCCGTATATCGCCTATTGGATTCCGGAGCATCTCGGCGGCTCCGGCGTGCTGGCAACCGTCGCCTGCGGTCTGTTCGTGAGCTGGAATGGGCCGCTGCTCATCCCTTCGGCGACGCGGCTGCAGGGCATCTTCTTCTGGGACCTGATCGTCTATCTGATCGAAGGCTTCGTATTCCTGCTCACCGGCCTGCAGGCGCGAACCCTGTTCGAGCACGTCGAACGCTTCCCCTTGCGCGATATCGTGATTGCCACGGCGTTGACCACGGCGATTGTGATCATCGCACGGTTTATCTGGGTGTTTCCCGCGACCTACCTGCCGCGCTGGCTCAGTCCTTCGCTCCGCAAGCGCGACCCCTCGCCGTCCTGGCAGTTCCCGTTCATCCTTGCATTTTTCGGCGTGCGCGGCGTCGTTTCGCTTGCAGCAGCGCTGGCAATCCCCCTGCTGCTCGAGAGCGGGGCGCGATTCCCCTTCCGCGACCAGATTCTTTTTGTCACCTTCGGCGTGATCATCATCACGCTGGTCGGGCAGGGCTTGATGCTGCCAAGCATCATCCGCTGGCTGGGATTGGCCAACCTCGGACAGGACGAGCAGAGACACGAGCGGCAGGCCGAGCTGGCCGTGCGCACTGAGGCCATCAACGCCGCGCGCGACCACCTGGAGAAGATCGCCGTCGAACGCAAGCTCGGCGCCGAAGTTCTGCAATTCCTGCAGGAACGCCACGACCACCGGCTGCTGCAGATCCCCGACGACATGGACGACGGACTCACGAAGATGCGCTTCAACAACGACCTGCGCATGGAGCTGATCGCGGCCGAACGGGAATTCCTCTATCAGCTTCTGCGCGAGGGCAAGATTACCGACGAATCGCGCCGCCGTCTCGAACGCGAGCTCGATCTCGAAGAGGCGACGATCTTGTCCAAGCGTGAAGCCGAGACGCCGCTGTAGGCCCCCTATCCTTCCCCCGCATTTTCTTCCCCTCTCCCCTTGTGGGAGAGGGTGGCGAGGACGGAGCGACAGCGAAGTCCGAGCCGGGTGAGGGGTCGATCGTGGCGCATGCAAATAATCGTAATGGGTCACGCTCCGCTTGACCCATCCTATGCGCTCGTCCTACGCGCTGAATTGTCAATAATCGTTATCTAACGCCGGTTGTTGACATTTTCGACGAAACGTCATACGTATAAAACCAATAAATCTATAGCTAATGATTGAAAAATGGCATATGTAAAGCCAGGGGAAGTTCATTCGCCTAAAGTTCATTGGCGGCTAATCGAAATCCTTCTCGATCGTGGAGAGGGTGACTGCGCCTATGCGCTCGGTAAATGGGACGACGTGAGTCGTATCGGCTTTCGGTGGAACGGGACCAAAGATAATCCCATCGGCAATCCGCAAAGTCGCGGACTGCCGACGTGGACGATGCTTGATCCGAATCTCCACGAAGCGGTTATTGCGTTGCTGCCAAAAGAAAAGCGGCCGCTAGCGCGGCGCTTTTTGGGAACTGGTGTGCTTTTCGATGGTGTAAGCCTTAGCAGCGATCACTCGTCGGTCTTGCTTTGGGATATTCGTCAAAGCCCGGCGATCGTGGCGAAGATTGACTGCGGTGTAATTCGAGATGTCGTAGGAGACCCGAAAATCAACGAAGAGGATTGCCGTCTTGTTGCAGATGTAAACAGAGAACTGCTGACCGAAATCGCCGAAGAAATGTTCTCAAACGGACAATACGAAACTCGCGATGATGGAGTTCGAGTGATCGTGATCGGACACCTGGAACTAGTACCACTCTCACGGCGCTTTTCTACGAGCGTTCTTCGCATCGCCGCACAAGCACGCTGGATTAAATAACGCCTTCACCCGTCAATGGTATGCCGTATGTCCCAAAAGCGTAACCGCCTATCACTTCGCATCCCGTGCCTTGTTGAAGCGATCGCCGACGGTCCATTGGCCATCATCGCATTATTAATGCTAATGTTCTTATTGTTGGTCGCAAAAGGCTTTGGCTGGCTATAAGTCGTTCCTACTCCGCCGCGTTTCGCCCCGCGCCGCGGCCGTAGCGCCGTTCGATATAGTCGACCACCATCTGCTTGAACTCGGCGGCGATCGCCGGCCCGCGCAGCGTGGCGGCCTTCTTGCCGTCGATGAATACCGGCGCCGCCGGCTGCTCGCCGGTGCCCGGCAGCGAAATGCCGATATCGGCGTGCTTGCTCTCGCCCGGCCCGTTGACGATGCAGCCCATCACCGCGACGTTGAGCGCCTCCACGCCTGGATAGCGCGTCTTCCACTCCGGCATCGAGTCGCGAATGAAATTCTGAATATCACTCGCGAGTTCTTGGAACGTGGTCGACGTGGTGCGCCCGCATCCCGGACAGGCCGCGACCAACGGCACGAAGGTGCGCAAGCCCATGGTCTGCAGCAGCTCTTGCGCCACCTGCACTTCCAGCGTGCGGTCGCCGCGCGGCTCGGGCGTGAGCGAAACACGGATGGTGTCGCCGATGCCTTGCTGCAGCAGCACACCCATGGCCGCAGTGGAAGCCACAATACCCTTCGAGCCCAGTCCCGCTTCGGTGAGTCCCAAATGCAGCGCGTAATCGGAGCGTTGTGCCAGCTCCGTGTAGACCGCGATCAGATCCTGCACCGCCGAGACTTTCGCCGAGAGGATGATCTTGGAGCGCGCCAGTCCTATGTCCTCCGCCCGCTCGGCCGAAAGCAGCGCCGACTGCACCATCGCCTCGCGCGTGACGGCGCGCGCTTCGCGCGGCGTTTTCGACCGCGCGTTTTCGTCCATGAGCCTTGTCAGCAGTTCCTGATCGAGCGAGCCCCAATTGGCCCCAATGCGCACCGGCTTGTTGTTCTTCAGCGCGATTTCCACTATGGCCGAGAACTGCCGGTCTTTCTTCTCCTTGAAGCCGACGTTGCCCGGATTGATCCGGTATTTGTCGAGCGCCTCGGCGCAAGCCGGATGCTCGGTCAGCAGTTTGTGCCCGATGTAGTGGAAATCGCCGATCAACGGCACCGCGACGCCCATCTGCGCCAACCGATCTCTGATGCGCGGCACCGCCGCCGCCGCTTCGTCGCGATCCACCGTAATGCGCACGAGCTCCGAACCGGCGCGCGCCAGCGCCGCGACCTGCTGAGCGGTTGCCTCGACATCGGCGGTATCGGTGTTGGTCATCGATTGCACCACGATCGGCGCGTCGCCGCCGATGGTGACGCCGCCGACCGCGACCGGCACGGTCTTATGTCTGAGTCCCGTCGTTGCCGCGCTCATCGTCTAGGCCGTCCTGCAATGGGCACAGACGCCGCTGATCTCGATCACCGGAGTCTTGGGCGTGAAGCCGGCGGCACGCGCAGCGGCTTTCAAATCGTCCGCGACCGTCGATGCCGGCGCTTCGCCCACGTCCCCACATCGCTCGCAAATGAGGAACACGACAAGGTCGCCGCTGGCGTGATTGTTGACGCAGGCCACGAACGCGTTGCGGCTTTCGATCCGATGTACCAAGCCCTGTCCGCGCAGGAAATTGAGCGCGCGATAGACCGTGATCGGCGCCGGCCGCGTGTTCTTGTCCGCGGTGCGGTCGATGATCTCATAGGCGCCGAGCGGTTTGTGGCTGCCGAGCAGCGCTTCCAGGACCTGGCGCCGGATCGGCGTCAGCCGCTGCGCGCGTTTGGCGCAAAGCGCTTCCGCATGCGCCAGTGCGTCCGCCGTACAGCGGCCATGATCGTGATCGGGGGCGGGAAACACCGGCTGAGCCATGGCTGCTTGCTATTTAACTCTTCACACACGAATGCACCAGAATTTGACTGGTTTTTCCGGCATTTGACAGTTCATATTGCACTGCCATAATTATGATGTTGCAATGCAATAAATGGCTCTTACTTATAGGCTTCTTTCGAGTCGGACCTCGCCAACGGAGGACCCTTGAATGCTGCAGCTCTTTTGGCCGGGAAGCGGGTTTTCCCTCAGCCGGCCGAAACGGATCAGCCTTGCGCTCCAGGGCGGCGGCGCCCACGGCGCGTTCACCTGGGGCGTGCTGGATCATCTGCTGCAAGACGACCGGCTTGAGATTGAGGGCATTTCCGGCACCTCCGCGGGCGCTGTCAATGCCGTGATGGTTGCCGATGGTCTGGCGCGCGGCGGACGCGAAGAGGCGCGCAAGCGTCTCGCCGAATTTTGGCGCGCTGCAAGCTTCGGCGGTAATCTGCCCGGCCCCCAACGCGCCGTGCTCGATCGGTTGCTCGCGTTTCTTCCCATGCAGGGTCTGCCGGTGCAGACATTCGTCGACGGCATTTCACGCTATCTTTCGCCCTATGATCTCAACCCGCTCGATATCAATCCGCTGAAGGGTCTGATCGAACGCTGCGTCGATTTCGACGCCGTGCAGGCGTTTGAGGATTTGCGGCTCTTCATTTCGGCGACCAATGTGCACACCGGCCACGCGCGCATCTTCGCGCGCGCGGAGATCACCGCCGACGTAGTGATGGCTTCCGCCGCCTTGCCCTTCGTCTTTCGCGCGGTCGAGATCGACGGCGTGCCCTATTGGGATGGCGGCTACAGCGGCAATCCCGCCATTCTGCCGCTGGCGCATTCCGATGCCAGCACCGATGTGCTCGTCGTGCAGATCAATCCGCTCGAACGCCCTGCGACGCCGACCTCGGCGCGCGATATTCTGCATCGCATCAACGAGATCACGTTCAATTCCTCGCTCGCGGCCGAACTCAACACCATCGCGGTCATTGATCGGTTGATCGAACAGGGCCAGCTCCGGCCCGCTCCTGGCTATCATCCGGTCAATCTGCATCGCATCGCTCTGGTCGGCCGTCGGCTGACCGCGGCGAGCCGCCTGAAAACCAACTTCGACTTCTTCGAGATGCTGCATCGCGCCGGCCGGCGCGCGGCGCTCCGCTTCCTTGACACGCATTTCGACGACATTGGCGAACGCAGCACAATTGAGTCGAGCACCATCGCGGCGTAATGATTTTCACCATGGATCTTCCGATTGTCGCCGAAGTCGGCACGGCACGGCTCGAGATCGTCGTTGCCGACATCACCACGCTCGACGTCGATGCCATCGTCAACGCCGCCAATACCCGTCTCATCCGCGGCGGTGGGGTCGATGGAGCGATTCACCGCGCCGCCGGCCCCCAACTGCAGGCCGAATGCGACACGCTCGGCGGCTGCAAGACCGGATCCGCCAAGATCACGCGCGGCTACCGGCTGAAGGCGCGTCACGTGATCCACGCGGTCGGTCCGGTCTGGGGTGGCGGCGAGAAGGACGAGCCTGATCTGCTCGCCTCCTGCTATCGCACCGCGCTCGCGCTTGCCGCTGACCATCGCCTGCGCTCGATCGCATTCCCCGCGATCTCGACCGGCATCTATCGGTTTCCTGCCGATCTCGCCGCGCGCATTGCGGTCGGCACCGTTGTGTCCGAACTCGCGGCGGCGCCGCGCGGCATCGGGCACGTCGTGTTCTGCTGCTTCGCGCCAGAGTCCGCCGATCATCACGCTAAGGCCTTCACCGACCTTGGGTTGATTTGATCGCGGTCAGAGCGTGATCCCGAACAGTGGGAGCCGGTTGTCGGAAAATTCATGTTCACGCAACGCTGGCCTTCGGCTCCGCATCGAGCCGCACGATCCAGCCTTCGAGACCCGGTTTCGCGGCCGGATAGCCTGCCGTGACCGCAGGATCGTGGCCGGGCACGATATGGGCGCGCGACGGCGCGAGTCTTTTCAGCGTCTCATAGCCCTCCAGCACCTCGGCAATATTGTAGGTGGTGGGGAAGATGCGCATCTGGTCGAGGTGCGGCGCGAGATGCACCGCATCCGACGCCAACACCACCGGACCGCGCTTCGTCTGCACCACGATACTCTGCAGCCCCTTGGCATGCCCGCCGATGTGATGGACGGTGATGCCCGGCGCGATTTCGTCCGAGCCGTTGTGGAAGCGCACCCGGCCATTGAACAGTTTGCGCACCATCGCAACGACATAGTCTTCTTCATAGGAGTTGCGCAGTTGCGCATGGCACATGCAGCGGCCGGTGCACATTTCCATTTCCTTGTCTTGCACGTGATAGCGCGCATTCGGAAACAGATCGAAATTACCGCAATGGTCGTAATGCATGTGGCTGATGATGACGGTGTCGATCTTGTTTGGATCCACACCGATCGCCGCAAGTCCTTCGCGCACCGGCTTGGTGGTCGTACGGCCGCGCCTTTTTCCCACGGTTTCGTCAAACCCCGTGTCGAGGACCACCGTGCGTTTGGGCGAAACCATCGCATAAACGAAATAATCCAGCGGCTCGATCACATCATGCGGATCGCCGCCGATGTAATTTTCCGCGGCCTTGCGCTTATGATGTCCGTAGCGGATCGCAAAGATTTCGTAGCTTTCGTCGCTCATTGTCGCTTCGCTCCTGCCCGCATCTCAACGCCCGCCTTCTTCTCCACCGTCTGCGCGATGCGCGTGAAATCGGTGTCCGCCCCGTGTTCCCTGATCGCCGCTTCCCACAGCCGGCCGACCGCCTGCGCCACTTCGGTCGGGATGCCGGTTTGTTCCATCTCGGATAGAAACAGCCGCACGTCCTTCACCATAAGCCCCATGCCGAAACCGTAATTGAACGTGCCGGGCAGGATCGATTGCGGAAATTTCTGCGTCGTCGCCGTGTTGCAGCCCGAGCCCGCATTGATCACGTCGACCATGATGCCGGCGTCGAGCCCGGCCTTGACCCCCATGGCGATCGCTTCCGAACTCGCCGCCATCGCGGTGGCGGACAGAAAATTGTTGGCGAGCTTCATGGTCTGCGCCGAGCCGGGCTTCTCGCCGATCACGAACACCTTGCCGATCACCGACAGCACCGGCCGCACCAGTTCGATCTCGGCCTTCGGCCCGGACACCATCACCGCAAGCGTGCCCTTCTCCGCCCCGCCGACGCCGCCGCTCACCGGCGAATCGATCTGCACGATGCTCCGGTCTTTCAGTACGTCGTGCATTTCGATCGCAAAGCGCGAGCCCGTGGTGGAAAGATCGATATAGCGCTTCACCCGATTGCCGCGGATGATGCCGTCTTCGCCGGCGGCAACCCTGCGCCCCACCTCGAGCGAGGGCAGGCTTGCCAGCACGGTTTCCGCGCGACCCGCCACGTCGGCCGGCGATTTCGCCGCCTCCGCGCCAAGCTTCACCATCCGCTCCATCGCCTCGCGCCGCACATCGAACACGATCAGGCGGTGTCCCGCCTCGATCAGGCGGCGGCACATGGGAAAACCCATGTTGCCGAGCCCGATGAATCCGATGTCCATGCCGTTCCTCCTCAATTTCTACGGACGCACAGTTTTTGCAGAACGGACGGAAAATTCCGCCCTGATTTTTTCCGTATGCTGCCCGAGCGCCGGTACCGCGCCGTAATGCCGTGTTTCACCGGCCCGCTGCGCCGCAGGTGCCGGATAAGTGGCCGGCCCGGTCGGCGTATCAACCCAAATGCGCCGCAAGTGCGGATGCCGCGCCAGATCCTTCGGCTCGTTGACCCGCGCAAAGGCAATGTCCGCTTCGGCAAGCTTTGCGATCAGCGCCTCGGCGTCCGTCGCGCCGAACGTCTTGGCAACCCGTCCGTCGGTTTCGCTGCGCCGCTTCACGCGTTCCACATTGGTGGAAAATTTCGGATCGGCTGCAAGCTCGGCGTCACCCATGACACGCTCCGCCAGCACCCGCCATTCGCGATCGTTCTGGATCGAGATCAGGATATCGACACCGTCGCGCGTGCGGAACGCGCCGTAGGGCGAAATCGAGGTGTGGGCGAGTCCCATGCGCCTTGGCGCCATGTCGCCCTCGAACTGCAAGAGCGGCACCGTCATCCAGTCCGCCATGGCGTCGAACATCGAAATCGAAATCTCCGCGCCCTTCCCGCTGCGCTCGCGCGCGATCAGCGCCTCCAGGAGGGCCTCGTAAGCATTCATCCCGGCCGCAATATCGCAAACCGAAACCCCTACGCGCGATGGCGCCTCCGGACCACCGGTCACGGACGCCAAGCCCGATTCCGCCTGAATCAGCATGTCATAGGCTTTGCGCGCGGCGTAAGGACCGTCCTCGCCATAGCCGGAGATCGAGCACACAATGAGCCGCGGATGCTCGCGCCGCAACCGCGCGATCGGAAATCCAAGCTTGGCCACCGCGCCCGGCTTTAAATTCTGCACGAACACGTCCGCCCTGGCGATCATCGCCGCGAGCAGCGCCTTGTCGGCTGCGGCCGCGAGATCGAGCACGACCGATTCCTTGCCGCGGTTGAGCCAAACAAAATAGGCGCTTTCGCCATGCACGGCGCTGTCGTAGCCGCGCGCGAAATCGCCCTCCGGGCGCTCGATCTTGATGACGCGCGCGCCGGCATCGGCCAACCGGCACGTGCACATCGGCGCCGCCACTGCCTGCTCGAGCGACACGACCAGCAGCCCCTCGAGCGGCAATGGCATTTTCAATACGACCGCGGCAAGCCGAGCACATGCTCGGCGATGTAGGACAAAATGAGATTGGTCGAGATCGGCGCGACCGTATAGAGCCGCGTCTCGCGGAACTTGCGCTCGATGTCGAATTCCTCCGCAAAGCCGAAACCGCCGTGCGTCTGCACGCACATGTCGGCCGCCGCCCAAGAGGCTTCCGCCGCCAGGTGCTTGGCCATGTTCGCTTCGGCGCCGGCGTCTTTGCCTACATCGAACAGATTGGCCGCCTCGCGCACCATCAATTCCGCAGCGCGCATGCCGACATAGGCGCGCGCGATCGGAAACTGCACGCCCTGGTTCTGTCCGATCGGCCGGCCGAACACCACGCGCTCCTTAGCGTAGTGCGATGCCTTGGCGATGAACCATTTGGCATCGCCGATACATTCCGCCGCGATCAGAATGCGCTCCGCATTCATGCCGGAGAGGATGTAGCGAAAGCCCTGACCTTCCTCGCCGATCAGGCCATCGGCTGGCACGCGCATGTTGTCGAAGAACACCTCGGTCGTGGCGTGATTCATCATGGTGCGGATCGGCTTGACGGTCAGCCCCTTGCCGCGCACTTCGCGCATATCGACGAGGAATACCGAAAGCCCTTCCGTGCGCTTCTTCACCTGCTCGCGCGGCGCGGTGCGCGCCAGCAGCAGCAGCAGGTCGGAATGTTCCGCCCGCGACGTCCAGATTTTCTGCCCGTTGACGACATAGCTGGAATTGCCCTCGCGTACCGCCGTCGTGCGCAAGTTCAGCGTGTCGGTGCCCGACGTCGGCTCCGTGACCCCGAACGCCTGCAACCGCAATTCGCCTTTGGCGATGGCCGGCAGATACTGTTTTTTCTGCGCGGCGCTGCCGTGCCGCAGCAGCGTGCCCATCGTGTACATCTGCGCATGACACGCCGCGCCGTTGCAGCCGGCGGCGTGGATCTCCTCCATGATGGCGGCCGCGGCCAGCATCGGCAGCCCGCTGCCGCCGTATTCTTCCGGGATCAGCGCCGCGAGAAACCCCGCCTTGGTCAGCGCCGCGACAAACTCGGTCGGGTAGGCGCGCTCGCGGTCGAGCTTGCGCCAATATTCGCCCGGGAATTTCTCGCACAGCGCGCGCACAGAAGCGCGGATCGGCGCCAGCGCATCCACCTGCTCGCTCATCATTTGACCTCGGCGCGGCCGTTGTTCATGGCGACCACATTGCGCTCCACCACCGTCGCGCGAAAGCTTACCACGGCACCGTCGCGCCACATCTCCGTGCGGATGGTCTCGCCCGGGAACACGGGCGCCGAGAACCTGCCCCCGAAGGCGACGAGCCGCGCCGGATCGTAGCCGCAGACCGTTTTGAGCAGCGCATGAGCGGCGACCCCGAAAGTTGCAAGCCCATGCAAGATCGGCCGCTCATAGCCTGCCGCCTTCGCCACCGCCGGATCGATGTGCAGCGGATTGCGATCTCCGCTCAGCCGATAGATCAGCGCCGCCTCCGGTCGCGTCGACAGATCGCATGCCGCATCTGGCCTACGGTCGGGGATTGCATGCACTGGCGGGCTGTCGCGCTTCGGCCCGCCGAACCCGCCGTCGGCCCGGCAGAACGTGGTCTGCGTCACCGTCGCGATCATGGCATCGCTCGCCTTGTCGCTGACCTTGCGCTCGGTATAGATCAGCGCGCCCTTGCCCGCGCCCTTGTCGACAATGTCCAATATTTTGGTGCGTCCGATCACGGTGCCTTTCGGCGCAAGCGGCCGGTGCAACGTGATCGCCTGCTCGCCGTTGACGCTGCGCACCCAATCGACACCGGAGTCCATCGTGCGTACCCAAAAACCCGGATAGCCGAGCACCGCCGCGAACGTCGGCAGCGGCTTCAAATCCTTCTCATAGACGAAGGCGAGTTCGTCGGCGTTGAGCGGATCGTGACCCATGCCGCCGCCGAGCGCATAGAGAATCGTGTCCTTGTCCGTATACGTGTGCTCGACTTCGGGAATTTTCAGCGCGAGCAGCTTGTCATAGTCGATCGCCATGCAATCACTCTTTCCGCAAGCGCACACCTCAATCCGTCATCATACCGGATCCCACGAAAACACATCGCCCGAGCGATCGAGCGGCGTGAACGACGGCCCGAAAGCGCCCTTGAGTTGGGCAGCGAGCTTCTGCGGCGTCCAGCCATCGGCGCGATGCAGCGCGCGGATCGGACGCGTCTGGTTGAACAGGAAAATCTCGTTGTTGCGCACCGAAAAGATCTGCCCGGAAATCCCCGCCGCGCGATCCGACGCGAGGTAGACCACGAGCGGCGCGATCTTCTCCGGCGTCATCTGCTGCAGCTTCTCGACTCGCTTTTTCTCTTCCTCGGTTTCGGTCGGGATCGAGCCGATCATGCGGCTCCAGGCGAACGGCGCGATGCAGTTCGAGCGCACGTTGAAGCGCGCCATGTCGAGCGCGATCGAGCGCGACAGACCGACGATGCCCATTTTCGCCGCCATGTAATTGGCCTGACCGTAATTGCCGATCAGCCCCGACGTCGACGTCATGTGCACCATGCTGCCGGAATTCTGCTCGCGGAAGTGCCCGGCGACCGCGCGGCTCATGTTGAACGAGCCGTTCAGGTGCACATCGATCACGTCCTTCCAGTCCGACCAGCTCATCTTGTGGAAGATGCGGTCGCGCAATATCCCTGCATTGTTCACCAGGATGTCGACGCGGCCGAACGCATCGAGCGCGGCCTGCGCGATTTTATCGGCGCTCTCGGGCACGCTGATCGAGAGCGTGTTCGCAATGGCCTGTCCGCCGTTCTTCTTGATCTCCTCGACCACCGCCTGCGCCGGACCCGCGTCGGCCCCGCCGCCGTCAAGCCCGGCACCCACGTCGTTGACCACCACGCGCGCGCCTTCCGCCGCCAGCAGAAGCGCAATGCCGCGTCCGATCCCGCGCCCCGCGCCCGTGACGATGGCGACCTTGCCGTCGACGATGCCCGCCATTCCCTAACCCCGAACAAAATCTTCCCTTCTCCCCGCCAGCGGGGAGTGGGGAAATCAGCCCCACACCTCTTGCGCGACCTCGACAATCATCTTGAGTTTCGCCCATTGCTCGTCCTCGGTGAGTGTGTTGCCCTCCTCGGTCGAGGCGAAGCCGCACTGCCCGGACAGGCAGAGCTGATCGAGATCGGCGTATTTCGCCGCCTCCTCGATGCGGCGCTTGATCACGTCCTTCGACTCGAGCGCGCCCGACTTGGTCGTCACCAGGCCGAGCACGGCTATGCGTCCTTTCGGCAGGCGCCTGAGCGGCTCGAATCCGCCGGCGCGCTCGGAGTCGTATTCCATGAAATAGCCGTGCACCTTGATCTTGTCGAACAGGATCTCCTGCACCGCCTCGTAGCCGCCGCTCCCCATGAAGGTCGATTTGTAGTTGCCACGACACAAATGCATCGTCACCGTCATGTCGGCCGGAATATCCGAAATCGCCGTGTTGATGAGGTCGCCGTAAAGCGGCCCGAGATAATCCGGGTCGTCACCGCGATTTTTCATCTGCTGGCGGTATTTCGGATCGCACAGCATGGCGATGAACACCTCATCGAGCTGCAGATAACGGCAACCCGCGTTGGCGAACGCGCGTATCGCCTTCCGGTACGCCTGGCCGAGGTCGGCGAAGAACTTATCAAGCGTCGGATACAACTTTTTGTCGATCGGCGTCGGCGACGGCCGGCCATAGATCGCCGACGGCGCGGGAATCGTGATCTTCGGCATGCGCTTGGTATGCGCGGCCACGAATTTGAAGTGCTCGATCATGGGGTGGCCGGAAAAGCCGAGCTTGCCGGTCACTTTCACGCCTTCATTGCGCGTGGTCACCCCGGCGAACGCTATACCTGAGTCCATCACATGGCTCTCGACACCGTCGAGCCCCCAGAGGAAATCGAGGTGCCACCACGAGCGGCGGAATTCGCCGTCGGTGACCGACTGCAGCCCGACCTCCTCCTGCTTCCTGATGACGCGCGCGATCTCCCGGTCCTCGATCGCCTTAAGCTCGGCCGCGCCGATCTCGCCGCGGGCGCGCCTGGCGCGCGCTTCGTGCAGCGCTGCGGGGCGCAGCAGGCTGCCGACGTGGTCGGCGCGGAACGGCGGCTTGGTGCGTTGCATGTTCTCCTCCTCGAAAAACGTGCCGGATCGTCTTCGCGCGACCGGCAGCGGCTAATCTACTCCGCGGCCCGGAGCCGGACAACATCGCGCGCGCCCTGAGCACTCGCGCCCCGACCGTATCCTTT
>DATJVR010000082.1:0-77963 GCA_035501735.1 Xanthobacteraceae bacterium
CGCGGGCGTCGTCGCGTCGAAGTAAGTACCGGGCTCCCTTAGACGCGACACGACCACATCGGTGAGGTGCAAGACGGGCATTTTTTGGCTCCGTTTTGGCTCCCAAACCACCCGCATAGAGGCGAGTTGGCATGAGAAGCCGCGTTGATGTATTGGAGCCAAAAATCCATAAAAGCTACGCAGTCACGGGGGTTTAGCGGCTGGTATGCGCAGCTATGAGTCGAACTGCAAAAATTTATTTTCGTCGTTGGGAAGCTGCCGTTCTACCATTGAACTACGCCCGCACACGCGAGGAAGAATAGCGGTGCGGCAATGCCGGCGGCAAGAGTCGCGGAGGGTGACCGTGCTCTCGCACGACCGCCGCGCGATCAGCCGTCCGCGACGGGACAAAGACTGAGCGGCGCTTCCTCCAGATTGGAATGAATGGGCAGGCACGGCGACGGGCTCAAGCGCAATCCTAGCCGCTGCAGAATTTCGTTGAGCCTGCCGGCATCGTTATCGCCGACCGCGAGGATGAACTTCGGCCGGCCGGGCGTCCGCATCAGGCGTTTGATCTCGGTGGCGAATGTGTTGGCCTGCGACAGCTCCAGATAATTGTTCTCGATCCCGAGATATTGCGCGGTCGGCTCGGCATAGGGGATGAAATAGGACACCGGCGCCCAGGTCGCGAGCAGCACGACGCTGCGCTCGGGCAAGGGCGGAACGCGGACATCGATGTAGCGATCGCCGAACGGCACCGGTCCCTCACCGGCTGTCGGATGCGGGCCGCGGCCCCACTCGATCGGAATGGTGGTCGTGAGCGCTATCGCCAGCATGGCGACCGCCGCGCCGGCACGAAGGCGCGGAGCCGCAAACAGCCAGATCACGGCGCCGACGATGATGATTCCGGTCAGCATGTCGATGGTGACGGCATAGCGGTAGATGTTGAAGCCGACCGCCCAGCAGACATACGACACGACCGCGAAGATGAGAACGAAACCGAGGTCATGGGTCGGCGCGGCGGCGCGGCTCGTTCGCTGGCCGGCCATCCGTTCGACTGCAAATTTCAGCCAAAGCGCAGCGATCGCCAGATAGGCCATGGCCCCGCGCCAGTCGCGGAACGGCAATTCGGTCACGAGATTCTCGTTGGTCTGCGCCCATAAGAATGGATTTGCCGCCAACTGCCAGAGATTGCGCAACATGAACGGCGTGTGCGAAAGCGTCGCGGGCTCGTAATACGGTGATTGAAAGAATTGGTTGAAGAGTGGAAACACCGGGTTTCGGAAATCCCGCCAGAGCACGAACATATGGTGGCCGGCCGCTACAAGAACCCCGACCACGCCCGCTATGCCGAATGCAAAGAAGCTCGCGAGTGACCGGTGCCGCCGCGCGGCCATCGTCGTCATGACAAGCAACCCGGGGACAAAAATCACCGCGGTGTATTTCAATCCAACGCCAAGGCCAGCCAGCAAGCCTGCCCATGCGAAGCCCCGCCAGACAGCGCGGCCGTTTGCCGGCGCGGCAGCCTTCAGAATGGCCAGCAACGCGGCAAGCACGAATATCGAATCGATGAGGTCGTTCGTCGTCGTGCCCAGAAGCGAAACGAAGCCCGCGCCTGCGGCACCGATCGCCATGGCCACGGTGCCGAGCGTCCAACGTTCCCAGGACTGCAGCGGTCGAAAGACGTGAAGCGCAATGGCAAGAATCAGCGCGACATTGATGCCGTGCACAGCGCCCATGATGAACGCGATGACGCGCGGAAATTCGTTCAGCGGCGAGGCGATCAATGCGTAGAACAGCAAATCCGCGGTCGGATTGAAGAAGCCCTGATACTGCGCAGGGCCGATGTCGTAGAGATAGCGGCCGTGCAGATAGGCCCATGGTGCGTAGAGGTGATAAAACCGCAGGTCCCAATTGTTATCGGGGCCAAGGCTGATCGACAGCAAACCGGCCGCACAGCAAAGCTCAAGGGGGAGCGCCAGCGGCCATGCCGCGAAGCGCGCGATGAGTCCGGGTCTGTTGTTTTCGTTTGACGCGCCGACTGGTGGCTGCTGACCCGTCATTTTGGTTGGTTCGCGGGCGGAACTCCGGTTCAACCGCGAAAATGTTTCGACAGTTTGAGCCCCTGGCCCTGGTAATTCGAGGTCTTGGTCTGGCCGTAGAGAATGTCCGGCACCTCGGTCAGCCTTTCGTAGTCGAGGCGGCCCACAGCTTGGCCGTGTTCGAGCACGAACGGCACTTCGTGGCTGCGCACTTCGAGCACGGCGCGCGCGCCGGGACGACCGTGCTCGGTGTAGCCAAATCCGGGATCGAAAAAGCCGGCGTAGTGCACGCGGAATTCGCCCATCATGGGATCGATTGGCACCATCTCGGCCGCCAGATCGGGCGGGATATGCACGCGCTCGCGCGAGGCGAGGATGTAGAATTGATGCGGATCGAGCACCAATTTCCTGTCGGCGCGCACGCGTACCGGTTCCCAGAAATCTTGCCAGTCATAGATTGCGACCTCATCGACATCGACCACGCCACTAAAGCGTTGTGCGCGAAATCCGATGAGGTCGTTGTCTCTCGCGCCTTGCAGGTCGACACTCAGAATAAGCCCGTTGCGCAATTGGATGTCGTCATCGACCAATGGCTGTTTCTGGTGCAGCTTCAGCAGATCCTGGTCGGTGAGGCTGAATTTCTTGTTCTCGCTCTGCGATGGGTGCCGGCGGCGAAAGCGCATCTGGTTGAGCCGCGAGCCCTTGCGCACCCGGATCGAAAAGCTGCAGGGCGAAATCTCGGCATAGATCGGCCCCTCATATTTGCCGTGCACACCGTCGAACACGTCGCTGCGGTCGGCGATCAGGCGCGTGAAGATATCAAGCCGGCCGGTCGAGCTTTTGGGGTTGGCGAGAGCGGAGATGCTTTCAGGAAGGTTGAGATGCTCCAAAAGCTCGACGACATAGACGCAGCCCTTTTCCAGGACCGCGCCGTGCTCCAGATCGATCACGTCGTAGCTCAGCGCGTTGAGTTGGTCCTGCACCGTCTTGGAGCGGCCCGGCAGAAAGCTCGCGCGCACGCGATAGGCCTTCGCGCCGAGCCTTAAATCAACGCTAGCGGGCTGGATTTGCGACTCTTCAATATCGGGCGCGGCCTGCATCAGCTTGCGGTGAGCGATCAGCGCCTTGATGTGCTGGCGCGGGAGCAGGCCGGATTTGGTGCCGAGGTCGGCAAGGGGGCCGGTCGCCTCAAGAAACGCTCCAGTGTGGGCGGGAGGTTTCAATGTCCGTAGCGGTGTCCGTGCACTCATCATGCGGCTCGGGATGCGGCTCGGGGAGCTTTTTGGCCTCTGGGCCATTATCGGCCCTTCCTGCAATTGACGCCATTTGCATTCCATCTTATCAATATAATTATCCCGTGGTCATTTGAGCCGGCCGGCTTGCAGCCACGTAAAACAAATCGCTAAAAGGCCGGGGACGCGTGACCCCCGGCTTGGGATTGATCCCTCGGCCGGGTTTTTTGTTGGCGAAAGGAAAGCCGTCATGTCCGCGTCCGCAAACCGCAAATATCGACCCGAAACCCGCCTGGTGCAGTCCGGAATCCTGCGCTCACCGTTTGGTG
The DNA here is from genome assembly GCA_035501735.1 of Xanthobacteraceae bacterium. GTDB lineage: Bacteria > Pseudomonadota > Alphaproteobacteria > Rhizobiales > Xanthobacteraceae > PNAI01. Next base: position 3,583 of record DATJVR010000082.1, read on the forward strand.
AGACTTCGGAGGGGCTGTTCCTCACCCAGGGCTACGTCTACGACAATTCCGCCCAGGCCGAGGCACGCTTCAAGGGCGAAGATCCCGGCTATCAATATTCCCGTTTCGCCAATCCGACCGTGACCATGTTCGAACAGCGGATCGCCGCGTTCGAAGGCGCGGAGGCGGCGCGCGCGCTGGCCACCGGCATGGCCGCGGTCACGGCGTCGCTCCTGGGCCAGCTTAAAGCCGGCGACCATGTAGTGGCGTCAAAGGCGATGTTCGGCTCCTGCCGCTATGTGGTGGAGGAATTCCTGCCGCGCTACGGCATCTCGTCGACGCTGGTCAACGGCACCAACCTCGACGAGTGGAAGAGCGCCGTACGGCCGAACACCAAGACGTTCTTTTTCGAGACGCCGACCAACCCCGTGCTGGAAATCATCGATATCGCGGCGGTGGCCAAGATCGCGCACGCCGCCGGCGCGACGCTCGTGGTCGATAACGTGTTCTCGACGCCGCTTTGGCAAAGCCCACTGGAGCACGGCGCCGACTGCGTGGTCTATTCCGCCACCAAGCACATCGATGGACAGGGCCGCTGCCTCGGCGGGGTAGTGCTCGGTTCGGAGAAATTCATCAACGACAATATCCATACGCTGATCCGGCAAACCGGGCCGTCGATGTCACCTTTCAATGCGTGGGTGCTGCTGAAAGGATTGGAAACATTGCCCGTACGCGTGCGACGGCAAACCGACACCGCCGCCACCGTCGCGGTTGCGCTCGCCGAGCATCCCAAGATCACGCGGCTGATGTATCCGGGCCGACCGGACCACCCGCAGGCCGCGATCGCCGCAAAACAGATGCGCGGCGGCTCGACCCTGGTGGCGTTCGACATCAAGGGCGGGAAACGCGCAGCGTTCCGCTTTCAGGATGCGCTCAAGCTCGTGCGCATCTCCAACAATCTCGGGGATGCAAAAAGTCTGATCACCCATCCGGCAACCACGACGCACCAGCGACTCAGCGCGGCGCAGCGGGCGGAGATCGGGGTCACCGAGGGTCTGGTACGGCTCTCGGTCGGACTCGAGCATCCCGATGATGTGGTGGAAGACCTTCTGACGGCGCTGAAGGCGGTCTGACGGCTCAGTGGGCGGGCACGGTCGGCGCGGTCGCGGTCATGGCCGGGCGCGTCGCCGCATCGAAAATCGCACCGCCTAACAGCTTGGCGACGCAGGCATAGCTCCAGTCGTTCATGTGGAGCCCGTCGGGCGAGAGGAAGGCGCTGAACGGTATGTTCTCGGCCATGCGCCAGTGGCGCATGACGGCGAAGCGATCAAACAAATTGACATTGGCTTGGTTCGCCGCCGCCGAAATGATCTGCACCATATGTTCGGTCTCGCTCTTGTCGAGCACCTTCGGCGCGTATTGCGGATTGACCAGGATCACGTCCGCCCCGAGCTTCTTGATCCTGCTCAAGCCATTGTCGATCCTGCCGCCGACGCCATTCAGGGCTCGATCGCGCAGCACCGAATTTGTTCCAAGCTGCCAGAGCACGAGGTCGGGCTTTTCCGCCGTCACGTCCTGATCGAATTTTGCGAGCATGTCGCCCATTTCGGTGCCACCAATGCCGTGATTGATGACTTTGATCGTGCGGAGCGGAAACCGCTGCTTGAGTTCGACTGCAAGGCGGCTCGGGTAATTGGCGGCGACCGAGCTTGCACCGGCGCCGGCAGTCGAGGATGAACCGATCGCAACAATCGTAAGGGGCTCGCCGACCGCAAGTCTGCTGGCCACGCGGTTAAGCGGCCGCGCAAAATGCGAAAGGCCGGCGGGCGCGGTGCACGATATCGTCTTGGCGGGAAGCTGCGAGTGCGCGGGTACGAATGTCGCAGTTCCCGCGACCGCGGCGATCGACAGCACAGTCAAGAAACGATAGTCCTCGATCAATGCCATCATTGCGGCGCCTTGCCCTCTACCGCACCGAGACGCCCTGCATCGATGATAAGCGAGGCCAGCGCACGGCCGATGCATTCATGCACGCGCTTGGCAATGGCAATGTCCTTGGTGGCCGCGAAGAGATCGATCGCCCCCGAGTCATTCCAATTCCGCATTATCGCAAACCGGTCAAACAAAGGCACTTGGCGTTCCCTGGCGACCCACCGCAAGTTTTCAGAGTAGGCTTCGATCGCCAAAATATTCTCTGTGCGGGGATTATATTGCATGTTTACGAGAATCACGTCTACCCCCGCAGCCCTCAACTTCTCAACCCCGGCGGTGACGTTCAGCAGAAATTCCTTGGGATCAACCCCTTGCATCGCATCATAAGTGCCGGTCTGCCAGATGGCCAATACCGGCTTCTCTTCTTTCAGCACCTTATCGAATCCCTTAACCATCCTCTCCGCGGTCTGCCGCGGCTTGGCGTAGGAGACAACATCGATCGTCAACCCCGGAAGCAGGCGCCGCAACGTCGCCTCAAGCCGCGCCGGATAGGCATCAGGACTTGTCTCCGAACCGGCCAGCGTCGACGAGGTGGTGCCGAACACAACGATCTTGAGGTGGTTGGCCTTTGCCGCCGCCCAAACGCGCTGCAGCAAATTATCGCCGAATAACATGTAGCCGGGAACGGCGCAGGCGTCGACGTCAACCGGCTGCGCCTCGGCGCCGCAAACGCCCGCGATCACCATCAGAATGGCTGCGACGACCGTCCTCATACCTGCCCCCCGGCGAGGTCGGCATCCGGGGCGCGCTTGGGCGGACCGGATCCACGTTCCGATGATTTATACCATGAAATGAGCGCTGCAACTGCGATCATAATCAGGATCCCGGCGATACTGACAAGAACTTGCATGACATAGCCGTGGAAGAATTCGACCATGACGAAATGTCCGGCAAAGGACAGAAAGATTCCGAGACAGAAGACCTCGAGCGAATTCTGACCGCACAGAATCGCCGGGCGCAGGATCCGCGATTCCAATCCGGGCCATGTCTTTGGCAGAAACCTGACCGTCAGCGCCGCGAGAGCAAGAAAATGCGCAAAGCGCAGAACGTCAAGATTGGTCTTGTCGATCGGATACATCCAGTCGGCGAGCCAAAGCGGAATGTAGATGCGCAGGCGCGGAAAGTGCCACGTCATGGCGATGGAAAAAGCGAACAGCAAGTAAGCGATGGCGATCGATATCGTCACCCGCGATCGCAGGACTTTGGACAGCCGTTCCGCGCCGCCGAGCGCGCACCAGGCGCCGAACACGAACAGCAATTGCCAGGCGAGCGGATTAAAGAACCATTCGCCGGCCGGATAGGACTTCAGGTTCCACCCGAAGTGCCAGTTAAACGCGTAGAGGATGACCGACAGTCCCAACGCCGCGGTCGCGCTGCGCTGCAGCAGCCAGAGAATCGGCGGAAATAGCAGCATCAGCACGATATAGAGCGGCAGAATATCCATGTAGGAGGGTTTGAACTTGAGCAACAGCGCCTGGATGATCGTCTGGTCCGGGCGCTGCATGAAATCGAGCGCGTTGACTTCCTCGGCATAGACCGGATTGACGGAGCTCGACTGGAAGTAGGCGATCTCGGCCATGAATATGGCGAATAGAAAAATATGCGCCACATAGAGCTGCCATGCGCGGCGCAGAATTCGCGCACCGGCAATGACAATCCCGCGCTCGCGCATCGATTTGCCGTAGACGAACGCCGCCGTATAGCCGGAGATGAAAATGAATATCTCGGTGGCGTCGCTGAAGCCGTAGTTGCGTATGGTGACCCAATTCACGATGTTGCTGGGAATGTGATCGAGAAAAATCAGCCAGAGCGCGAGGCCGCGGAACAGATCGAGCCTGAGATCGCGCTTGCCGGAAATTACCGGCGCCGCGGCAATCGACCGTTCCGGCGCCGACCTCTTGGCGCGCGCGCGATCGAGGCCGGCGACGTCCGCAGTCTTGCCGGTTCGTTCATTGTCGGGCAGTGCAAGCGCGGAGCTTTCGCTCATTGTGCTCGCCCCAGGACAAAGGTTATTGATAGCGCCGCTCGCCGACGCACCGGCAGCCAGGGGATCGAATGTATCAGGCCGTCACACGCGATATCGAGGTCACGGCCACGCCGCGATTTCTTGCGGAGCGCTCCTCGCCGGACAACGGCTATTTTTTCTGGGCCTACACGATCGCGATCACCAATCGCGGGACGCAGACGGTGCAACTCAAAACCCGGCATTGGAAAATCACCGATGCGCATGGCCGGCTGCAGGAAGTTCGAGGCGAAGGGGTCGTCGGCGAAGAGCCGGTGCTCAAGCCTGGCGAATCTTTCGAGTACACCAGCGGCGTGCCGTTGCCGACGCCGTCCGGTTTCATGCTGGGGACATACGGCATGGTGACCCAGACGGGCGAAAAGTTCGACATCGAGATCCCGGCGTTCTCGCTCGATTCCGCGCATGCCAAGCCCACGATCAATTGACATCGGTTTCAGCGCTTCATCGCCATGGTCTGCGGCAGGCAGTTGCCCAGCCGGCCGAGCGCATGGCGCGGCACGATAGCAACCACGGCACTGCCGCCTTCGACGAAATCCTGTAACGCCAGCAATCTTGCTTCCGGCATGGAAACACACCCGCCGGTGCCCTTGGTCGGTGACCGCCAGACATGAATGAAGATGCACGAGCCGGCCTTGGCGGCGGCATCGGTCGGATAGTCGATCAGCAAACCGTGGCGATACATGGGCAGGGCTTTGCTCATGTTCTCGGCGTGCACCTTGGGGCCGACATGCGCGCGCGACACGATCTTGTTGTACTCGGGTGAATCCGGATCATCGACGCAGACGGTGTCGTTGGTGACACTGATGTGGCTTGGACGCGTCGAGGGTTCGGTGCCGAAAGTTCCGCCGATCGGATAGACGCCCGCCGGCGTGCGCTTGTCGCCTTCGAACTTGACCGGTTCACCAGGCCGGGCGAATTGGCGGAATGCCGGCGCCCAGGCGATGCCGGCGCGGCCGACCAATGCAGGCTCTGCGCCGCCAGAGGCTCGCCACTTGTCGCGGGCGGAGGCGCGTTCAAACCACTGCATCATTGCAGGGGTGGAATCCATGGTTTCGGTCGTGACCAGAACGAGGCGCCTGGCCTCACCCAAAGGCGCCGGACAGATTTGGGCGGACGCGGCGGATACGCCGTGGGAAAACAGCGCCATCAGTGTCAGACCGATCACGCGACGAGTCATGGAGGGTCCAAATCCTACCATACGAGCGTTAATTGGCCTGTTCGCCGGCCACTTCCCCGGGCGCGAAGGTGTAGTTCGCGCTGCAGAACTCGCAAGTCACGGAGATTACACCGTTCTCGACCATATGGTCACGGTCATCCTGCGAGAAATTCCGCAGCATGGTTTCGACGCCCGCGCGCGAGCACGAGCATTCGGCCTGCAAATCGCGGTAGCGGAATACGCGCACGCCATGTTCATGAAACAGCCGGTAGACCAGCCGCTCGCTCGACAGCGTGGGATCGATCAGTTCGAGATCCTCGACCGTATTCATCAGCGCGCGGCCTTCGGCCCAGGCCTCATCCTCAAGCACCACATGCGGCGCGGCGCCGGGAGGCGCATCGCCGGGGTCGAGATCGGCCTGGCGCGCGCGTTCGGGGGCAAGCGGAAGAAATTGCAGCAGCATGCCACCCGCCCGCCAGCGATGTTTGGCGCCGGCGGACAGTTCCTCCGCCACCGCCAAGCGCACCCGCGTCGGAATCTGTTCCGAGCGGCGGAAATATTCGTGCGCTGCGGCTTCGAGATCGCCGCCGTCGAGCGCGACCACGCCCTGATAGCGGCTGGTGTCCGGCCCCTGATCGATGGTCATGGCAAGGTGGCCCTTGCCGAGCAGCGAGCCGGGATCGGCCTTGCCGGCCGCAATGGCGGCTTCAACTTGCGTCCTGTCAAAGCGTGCGCAGGCGCGCACCTTGCCGGGGCTGCGGAAGTCGATGACCAGCATGCGCACCGGTCCGTCGGTCTGCGTCTGCAAAATGAAGCGACCCTCGAATTTGAGGGTCGAACCGAGCAGCGCCGTGAGCACGATGGCTTCACCCACGAGTTTTGCCACCGGCAGCGGATAATTGTGGCGGCTCAGGATTTCGTCCACGAGCGGCCCAAGCCGGACCACCTGGCCGCGCAATTCCAAGGCTGCGACCTGAAAGGGCAATATGGTGTCGTCGGCGGACGTTGCGGCCGGTTCGCGTACGGGGATGGCGATGTCGGGTTTGTTCATGCCCGTCTAATGTAGGACAACCGGCGCGGAAAGCGAGGCCGGCCTAATTCCTTGCGACATCAGCCCTCAGGCACCACGCCAAGATGCCCTTCTGCGCATGCAGGCGGTTTTCGGCCTCGTCGAACACGACCGATTGCGGGCCGTCCATGACTTCGTCGGTCACCTCTTCGCCGCGATGGGCGGGCAGGCAATGCATGAACAGCGCGTCGGGCTTGGCCTTGGCGAGCAGCTTGGCGTTGACCTGATAGCTCTTCAGCAGCTTGTGACGGCGGCGGTCGCCCCTGTCGCCCATGGACACCCAGGTGTCGGTCACGACGCAATCGGCGCCCGAGACCGCTTCGCTCGGATCGCTGCCGATTGAGACTTTCGCCCCGGATTTCTTCACCCAATCGAGCAGCCATTTCTCGGGTTTAAGCTCGCGCGGGGTGGCGACGCGCAGTTCGAACTTGAAGCGTTCGGCGGCATGCATCCAGGAGGTCAAAACGTTGTTGGCATCGCCGGTCCAGGCGATCGTGCGGCCGCGAATGTCGCCGCGATGCTCTTCAAAAGTCAGCACGTCGGCCAGCACCTGGCAGGGGTGCGAACGCTTGGTCAGCCCGTTGATGACCGGTACGCTGGCATAGGTCGCAAGCTCGATCAGGTGCTGATGCTCCAAGGTGCGGATCATGATGGCGTCGACATAGCGCGACAGCACGCGCGCCGTATCGGCGATGGTCTCACCGCGGCCGAGCTGCATCTCCTGGCCGGTCAGCATGATGCTTTCCCCGCCGAGCTGGCGCATGGCGACATCAAAGGACACCCGCGTGCGGGTGGAGGGCCGGTCGAAGATCATGGCAAGGGTGGCACCCGCGAGCGGGCCGGAACCGGCCGCCCCGCGCGGCTGCTTCTTCATCGCCACACTGGCGGCAAGGATTTTCCGCAACTCGGTCGTCGGAATGTCGATCAGATCGAGGAAGTGCCGGGGCTTGAATTTGCTCATCCGGCGGGTCCCTTTTTTACCGATTTCGCCTGCGTCAGCGCCGTGCATGCGCGGTCAATCCGCTTGATTGCATCGGCGATTTCGGCATCGCTCACGATCAATGGCGGCAGCAGCCGGACCACGTTGTCACCTGCGGCAACGGTCAAGAGCCTTTCGGCGCGCAGCGCATCGACCACTTCGCCGTTCGGAACGGTGGTGCGGAGCCCGATCAGGAGGCCCTCACCGCGCACCTCGGCAATGACCGAAGCATGCCGGTCCTTCAGCTCCGCCAGCCTCTGCTTGAACAACAGGGCGACCTTGCGAACATGATCGAGGAAGGCGGGATCAAGCACAACGTCGAGCACGGCATTGCCGGCGGCCATGGCAAGCGGATTACCGCCGAAAGTCGAGCCGTGCGTGCCGGCGGTCATGCCCTTGGCGGCCTCACTGGTGGCCAGACACGCGCCCAACGGAAAACCGCCCCCAAGCGCCTTGGCCAGCGCCATGATGTCGGGGGTGATGCCGGTTCGCTCGTAAGCAAAAAGATCGCCGGTGCGGCCGATACCGGTTTGCACCTCGTCGAAGATGAGCAGCAGGCCGTGTTGGTCGCACAGTGCCCGTAGCGCCTTCAGGAACGACAGCGGCACGACCCGTACGCCGCCCTCGCCCTGCACCGGCTCGATCAGGATTGCCGCGGTTGCCGGGCCGATGGCGCGCTTGGTGGCTTCCAGATCGGTGGACGGCACCTGATCGAAGCCGTCGACGATGGGGCCGAAACCATCGAGGTGCTTCTTCTGGCCGCCGGCGGCCAAGGTTGCCAGCGTGCGGCCATGGAAGGCCCCCTCGAAGGTAACGATCCGGTAGCGCTCGGGATGGCCACTCGCGGACTGGTATTTACGCGCCATTTTGATGGCGCATTCCATCGCCTCAGCGCCGGAATTGGCGAAGAAGACGGTGTCGGCGAAGCTTGCCGCGCACAAACGGTCGGCCAGCCGTTCACCCTCGGGAATGCGATAAAGGTTCGAAACGTGGATCAGCTTCGCGGCTTGGGCGGTGATCGCCTCGACAACCTTTGGATGAGCATGGCCGAGCGCGTTGACCGCGACCCCCGAGGTGAAATCGAGGTAGCGGTCGCCATTGGTGGCAGTCAGCCAAGCGCCCTCGCCTCGCTCAAAGGCAAGGTCTACACGCGGATACGTTGGCATCAAATGCGGTGTCACGGCGCCGCTCGCCCCAATGCGGGCGCTCTGCGGAAACGAAATGTGCCGCCTCGCTGGGCGGCACCATTGACATTTTATTAGCGCGCCAACTGTTGTCAACACAGGTTACGGCACGATTTCGACCGCGTTCCGCCCCCTACTTTTGGCGAGTGGAACTTTGACGAATTCAAGATTCTTATCCGTATTCGCATTCGTCGCAACGAGTCACAGAAATTTTTCTGCGCACAACGACTGAATACGTCGCTATCGGAGGTGTTGCAGCGATGTGACTGTGGAAACGATTTGTGTCTTCGAGCGAGAATGAATATGTGGACGCGAGGTTACGCAGACTTGCACGTCTCGTTCGCCGTATTGTAGTTTCACCGCCGTCGCCTACGACATCTCGTCGGGCACTGTCTAAGTCCCATCGGTTGAGCGTGTCAGATCGGATGGCTTGTTGAGCTGTTCGATGTCGAAGCGGGATTCTGCAAAATCGTCGCCCCGCGCCGATGTTGCGAGAGGAAAAATAGATGACGTGGACTGACGAGCGCGTCGAGATGCTCAAGAAGCTATGGGCTGACGGCCTCTCGGCGAGTCAAATAGCCGCCGAGCTCGGCGGCGTGACCCGCAACGCGGTCATCGGCAAGGTGCATCGGCTTGGTTTGTCGGGACGGGCAAAGTCGCCATCGTCGGGCGTGCCGCGGCCGCGCAAGCCGCGCTCGCACATGCTGCGCGTGTCGCGTCCGGTCTCGCGCGGCGCGAATGCGCTCGCGCTCGCCTACGACACGGATCTGGAGCCGGAGCCCGAGCTGATCGAGAACATCATCCCGATCGGACAACGGCGCACCTTGCTCGAACTCAACGAAAATACCTGCCGCTGGCCGATCGGCGACCCGGCCACGCCGGAGTTTTTCTTCTGTGGCGGCAAGCCTTTGATGGGGTTGCCATATTGCCACTATCACGCGCGCGTCGCCTACCAGCCGGCAGCGGAGCGGCGGAGGGACCGGCGGCCGTTCCGGACCTGAATTATTTCAATGATTTCGTCTGGCTGGATTTCCGTTGGACCATCCGAATTCGAGTGGCGCGAACGCGCCTGACTATTTGCCGGCGATCTTCCGCGATCGCGTGACGCCCAGCACCAGCTCGCGGCTGCCCAGGATCGTCAGCGCAAACACAAACGGCGTAATGTAGTAGAGCAGGCGAAACAGCAGGAGGCCGGCCAGCAATTCCTCGCGGTCGAATTCCCACAGCGCGACCAGCATCGCGGCGTCGAACACACCAAGCCCGCCCGGCGAGTGACTGAGAAAGCCGAGCAAGGTGGCGCACACGAAGATCACGCCAATTCCGGCAAAATCCATGTACGGCTCGTTCGGCATCAGCATGTACATGGCCGCTGCGCAGGACCCCATATCACAGATACCAAGGACCACTTGCAGCAGGGTGAGCGGTCCGCCCGGCAGGCGCACTTCCCAATTCAGCCGCCCGATCATGCGCGGCGCGAGCCAGACCCACGCAACGTAAGAAACGAGAACGATCAGCGCGAAGATGCCGATGCTGCGATTGAGCCACGTCGGCAGTTGATCGATATCGGTGGCGGCCGACGGCTCATAGGCGATGCCAAGGCCGAGAATGGTGATATTGCCGAGCCAGAACGTGAGGCCAGCAATGAAACATATTTTTGCGACTTCTACCGCGCTCAAGCCCCACGACGAATAAATGTGGTAACGCACCGCGCCGCCGGTAAACACGCTCGCCCCCACATTGTGGCCGACCGCATAGCTGGTGAAGCCGGCAAGGGCGGCGACGCGATAAGGCACATCCTTGCGGCCGATCGTGCGCAGCGCGAACAGGTCGTAGAAGGTGAGGGTGCCATAGCCCATGGCGACGAACAGCGCCGCGATCGCCACATCGCGGTATTCCACGGTCGCCATTGCGTCGAGCACCTTGTCGACATGGATGCCCTGCAACTTGTGGTAAAGTACGAAGGCCGCGACCGTGATGATGGTCAGGCTAAAGATCACCCCAAACCGGTGCCAGCCGATCTTCTCGGCAAAAAAACGCGCTATCGCACTCAACACACTGCGCATTCGTCCCCCCGGATCAGCCCGCCCGCTCTCGCTCGAGCAATGCACGACTGATCTCTAGAACGCGTGTTCCGGCAACAGAAACACGCGTGACATCTCGGCTATTCACGTAAGCCGCTATTCAGGCGACCGGCAGGCCGGAAAGCTCGGCATACCTCTGCCGCAGAAGCCGGTGCTGGATCTTGCCCGTGGCGGTCCGTGGGATTTCCTCCTCCTTCATAAAGGACACCGACCGCGGCCGCTTATAGCCCGCGATTTTGTCCTTGCACCAGTCCAGCACCTCGGTCTCGCTCGCTGCCTCGCCATCGCGCAAGACAATGACGGCATGGACCGACTCGCCCCATTTCTGGTGCGGCACGCCGATGACGGCAACCTCGCGCAATTTGGGAAAGCCGCCCAACATGTTTTCCACTTCGGATGGGTAGACGTTTTCACCACCGCTGATGATCATGTTGCTCTTGCGATCGACCAGGTAGTAGTAGCCATCGCCATCGCGGCGGGCCATGTCGCCGACCGAACAATAATCGCCGCGGAAGGCTTGCGCAGTCTTGTCGGGCATATTCCAATATCCGTGGAACGTATAGGGCGTGTGAAAATAGAGCTCGCCGACTTCGCCCGCGGGCACCTCGAAATCGTTTGGGTCAAGCAACCTGATCCGGCCGGTCCCGGGCATTTCGCGTCCGATCGAGCCGAGCTTATGCAACTGTTCTTGTGGCGAAAGCATGGTGACCCAGCCGGCCTCGGTCGAGCCGTAGCCTTCGAATAGTTTGGAATTACGAAAATGTTCCATGATGGCGAGTTTGGTGTCGCGGCGCGCCGGTGCCGAAGAAATGAGCAATTTATCGGTTCGGTCGACGTCGTATTTGCGCTTCACGGCCTCGGGCAGACCCAGCATCATCGTGTAATGGGTCGGCACCAGCGAGGTGAAACTGATCCGCTGCTCCGAAAGCGTGCGCAGCATGTGCTCGGGATCGAAGTTCTTGCGGCTGTAGATGAAGGCGGCGGCGCCGCAACAGGCGAACAGAAACGAAAACCACAGCGAATTGGCGTGGCACATGGGCATGACCAGGAGCCCGATGTCGTCGCCGCCGAAGCCCATGGTCTTCGCGGTCATCGCATGCAGGAGACAATCGCGGCCCTGGCTGCGCATGGCGCCCTTCGGGCTGCCGGTGGTGCCGGAGGTATACATGAAGGTCCAGATATCCTGCGGCGTGATTGCGACATCAGGCTCGCGCGCCGCGGCGCGCGCGATCAGTCGTTCGTAGGACTGGTAGCCGACAGATTTTCCGCCGCCGAAGGCGACAAAGTTTCCTTCAGCAATGGGCAGGCTGGTACGGATCTCCTCGATGCGATCGATCAAGTCCGCTTGCACGACCACAACTTTCGTGCCGCTGTCCTCGATCAAATAGCGGATTTCGCCGCCGAGCAGCCGGAAATTGATCGGCACCGCGATCAGGCCGGCTTTGGCGGCGGCGGCATAGAGCTCCATCCATTCGATGCAGTTGAAGGCGAGAGCCGCAAAGCGATCGCCCTTCTTCAGCCCCATGCCGAGCAGAGCGTTTGCCAGACGGCAGGCGCGTTCGTTCCATTGCGCGAAGGTCATCGCGCGTGAGAAATCCTGCACGGCGATTTTTTCGGGACGTTCGGCCGCATGGCGGCTCAAAATCTCGGCCATTGTCTGCATGCGATGCGGCGGCTTCAATGTTCCGGTTCGGAATTTCGGCAAAATAACACGCTTGCCCGGCGCTGTCCTTAAGTTACCATTCGCGGCTGCCGCCACATCTCCCCAATCGCCCGGAGCGCCACATGATCGGCTCGGAAGTCGTCGCCCATGCCTTGAAGCGGCAGGGCCTCGAGACGTTCTTCTACATCATGGGCGCACCGATGATGGCGGTGGAGTCCACCGCCATGCAGCTTGGCCTGCGCGGCATCGACGTGCGGCACGAGCAGGCCGCCGCCATGGCGGCACACGCGTATGCGCGCCTGCGCAACCGGCCGGGTGTGTGCATGGCGGCGTCGGGGCCGGGCACCACCAACCTGATCACCGGCATCGCGCATGCGTGGGCGGACTGTACGCCGATCGTGGCGCTCGGCGGCTCGGCGCCGGTTTCGGCATCCCACCGCGGCACATTCCAGGACATCGATCAGCTCAAGATGATGGCGCCCTGCACCAAATGGTCGGAGCGCGTCTATGATCCGCATCGGATTCCTGAGCTCATCAACATCGCCATCCGGCAAGCCATGAGCGGCCGGCCCGGGCCGGTCTATCTCGATCTGCCTGGCGATATTCTCTATGGCGAGGTCGACGAGGCGAAGATCGAATGGCCCGACCCCTGGGATCCGGCCAAGCGCCATCGGCCGATGGCGAGCACGGCCGACGTCAAGGCGATCGTCGATCTGCTTTCCGCCTGCGACCAACCGGTGATCATTTCGGGCAGCGGCATTCTGTGGTCGGAGGCCGAAAACGAGCTGCAAGCCTTCGTGGAAGCGAGCGGAATTCCCTTCTACACCACGCCGCAGGGACGCGGCGTCGTGCCGGAGGATCACGAATTCTGCTATCTCACCGCGCGTTCGACCGCGTTTCGCGAATCCGATCTGATCCTCATCATCGGCACGCGCATGAATTACGTCATCGGCCATGCGGCGCCGCCGCGGTTCAACGCCAATGCCAAGATCATCCGTATCGACGTCGATCCGGAGGAAATCGCAACCAGCGGCCGGCGGCTCGACGTGGGTGTTGTCGCGGATGCGAAGCTCGTGCTCGCGCAACTCACGCAGGCGCTGAAGGGGAAGATCACGCCCGACACGTTCCGCTCCTGGCGCGACCGCTTGCGCGGCCGCAACTCCAGCAAGACGCAGGAGCAGGAGGAAATCCTGTCAACGAGCGCGACGCCGATCCATCCGCTGCGGCTATGCAAGGAAATCCGCGACTTCATGGACCGCGACGCGATCCTCTGCGTCGACGGGCAGGAAATCCTCAACTACGGCCGGCAGGCGATCCCCACCTACGTCGCACGGCATCGGCTGAACTCCGGCGCCTTCGGCACCATGGGCGTCGGCATGCCGTTCGGGATCGGAGCCAAGGTGGCCTGCCCGGACAAGCAGGTGATCGTGCTGCACGGCGACGGCTCGTTCGGCATGAACGCCATGGAGTTCGACACCGCGGTGCGGCACAAGCTCGCGATCCTCACCGTGATCAGTCTCAACGGCGGCTGGACCGGCGATCCGCAAAAGGAGCGGCCGGGACGCGATCTCGGCTACACGCGCTTCGATCAGATGGCGGCGGCGCTGGGCGGCTACGGCGAACTGGTCGAGAAACCCGACGGCATCCGGCCGGCGCTCGAGCGCGCGATGGCGGCGGTGTCAAAAGGTCAGCCCGCGCTTGTCAACGTGGTCACCGACTGGCGGGCACGCGCAACGACGGCGGATTTCACCCGCTACGTGACTTAAATAGCAGGTCAATCGGACCAGGGGCGCACGCCCAGCGCCGCCAGATTGTCCTGCGCGTCCAGCATGCTCGGGTTGAGGGCGAGCGCCTGGCGATAATCGGCGATGGCGCGCTCGTAGTTCTTCTTGGTGGCGTAAGTATTGCCGCGATTGACATAGGCCGCGGCAAATTTGGGATCGCGCTGGATCGCCTCGCTGTAATCGGCAATCGCGCGGTCGTAGTCGCCCTTGTTGTCGTAGCTAAAGCCGCGATTGTTGTAGGCGATGGCGTAGTTGGGATCGATCCGGATCGCTTCGCTGTAGTCGGCAATGGCGCGGTCGTAGTCGCCCTTGTTGTTGTAGGAAAAGCCGCGGTTGTTGAAGGCGACGGCGTAATCGGCATTGATGCGGATCGCCTCGCTGTAATCGGCGATAGCGCGGTCGTAGTCGCCCTTGTAGTCGTAGGCACGGCCGCGTTTGTTATAGGCGCTGCTGTCCTTGGGATCGGTGCGGATCGCCTGATCGAGGTCGGCGATGACGCGGTCGAAGTTGCCCTTCTTGCGATACACCAGCCCGCGATTGTTGAAGGCGACAGCGTCCTTGGGATTGAGCTTGATCACCATCTTGAGATCGACGAGCGCGCGGTCGGGCTCGTTCTTGTTGAGGTAGGCAAAGCCGCGCGCGTGATAGGCCACCGCGTCGCTGGGATCGAGCGCGATCGCCTCGTTGAGGTCGGCGATGGCGAGATCGTACTCCTTCTTGGCGAAATAGGCGTTGCCGCGGTTGAAATAGGCGGCGGCTATCTTGGGATTGAGACGGATCGCAGCGCCATAGTCGGCGATGGCGGCGGCGTAGTCCTGCTTGGCGTAATAGAGGTTTCCGCGTCGGTGGAAGGCGATTGCCGACTGCGGGTTGAGCCGGATCGCCGCGGTGTAGTCGGCAATCGCGCGATCCACGTCGCCCTTGTTATCGTAGGCCATGGCGCGATTGAAGTAGGTCGATGCATCCTTGGCATCGAGCCAGATCGCTTCGCTGTAGTCGGCGATGGCGTGGTCGTAATCACCCATGCTGTCATAGACGCGGCCGCGTTTGTTGAAGGCCAGCACATCCTTGGGCTCGAACCGGATCGCCTCGTCGAAGTTGGCGATGGCGCGGCCGTAGACCTTCTTGGTGAAATAGAGGTTGCCGCGGTTGAAATAAGCGGCGGTGAATTTCGGATTGAGCGTGATCGCCTGGTTATAGTCGGCGATGGCATGCTCGTCATCGCCCTTGTTGTCGTAGGCGTATCCCCGATTGTTGAAAGCGACCGCATAGGTGGGGTCGAGCCGGATCGCCTCGCTGTAATCGGCGATGGCGCGGTCGTAGTCGCGTTTGTTGTCGTAGGCGAAGCCGCGATAATTGTAGGCGGTGGCCGCATTGGGATCGAGCCGGATCACTTCGCTGTAGTCGGCGATCGCGAGGTCATATTGATTGAGGTTCAAATATGCAAAACCACGGCTGGTAAAGATCGGCGCGGTTTTCAGGCCAAGCCGCATCGCCTCGTCGAGGTCGGCAATGGCGCTGTCGTAATCGGATTTGACCAAATAGAGATAGCTGCGGCTGGCAAAGGTATTGACGTCCCTGGGGTCGAGGCGAAGCACCTCGGTGTAGTCGGCGATGGCGCGCTCGAGATCGCCCTTGTCGCGATAGGCGCGCGCGCGGTTGCCGAAAAATGCCGGCTGAGTTGAATCGAGCTTGATCGCCTGGGTGTAGTCGGCGATGGCGCGGGTGTAGTCGCCCTTGGCGTTGTAGGCAAAGCCGCGATTGTTGTAGGCCACGACGTCCTTCGGATCGAGCGCGATCGCAGCATCGAGGTCGGCGATGGCGCGGTCATAGTCCTTCTTGGTCTGATAGGCGTTGCCGCGGTTGAAGTAAGCGGCAGCAAGCCTGGGCTCGAGCCGGATCGCCTCGCTGTAATCGGCAATGGCGTGGTCGTAGTCGTCCTTGGCGGAATAGGCGAGGCCGCGGCGCAGATAGGCGGCGGTGTAACGCGGATTGAGCTGGATCGCCTGAGTCAGGTCGGTGAGCGCGTGGTCGTAATCGCCCTTGGCGGCGTAGGAGAAACCGCGATTGTTGTAGGCGGGAGCGGAGCGTGGACTGAGCCGGATCGCTTCGTCGAAATCCGGGATGGCGAGGTCATAATCACCCTTGGCGTTGTAGGCAAAGCCGCGGTTGTTGTAAGCGACGGCGAGACGCGGGCCGAGCCTTATCGCCTGATTGAGATCGGCAATGGCGCGCTCGAATTCGTTCTTGCCGATATAAAGGAAGGCGCGGTTGGTATAGGTCTCGATGTCCATGGGATCGAGCTTGAGGGCTTCGCTGTAGTCGCTGATAGCAGGATCGACGTCACCGCGCCCTTCATAGATATGGCCGCGATGGCTGTAGGTGGCGGCACTGCGCGAGCCAAGCTTGATGGCTTCGCTATAGTCGGCGAGCGCGCGCACCAGATTTCCCTTGGCCTCGAAGTCGCGCGCGCGATTGGTGTATGACTCGAGATCCTTGGGATCAAGCTTGATCGCCTCGTTGTAATCGGCGATCGCGCTGTCGAGCTCGCCTCTGGTGTCATAGACGCGTGCGCGACTGGCGTAGGCCGAGGCATATTGCGCATCGAGGCGAATCGCGTCGCTGTAGTCTGAGATGGCGTGCTCGGTATCTTCTTTGCTCTCGTAGGCGCGACCGCGATTATAAAAAGTCACCGCAACCTTGGCGTCGAGCCGGATCGCTTCGCTGTAGTCGGCGATGGCGCGCTCGGTATTGCCTTTGTTGTCGTAGGCACGGCCGCGGCGGTTGTAGGCGGCGATGTCTTTCGGATCGAGCCGGATCGCTTCGGTCAGATCGGCGATGGCGCGGGTGTAGTCGCCCTTGATGTTGTAGGCAAAGCCACGGTTATTGTAGGCGACGGCATAGTTCTTGGTGGTTTCGCCGCGATCCTGAATGATCCGCGTGCAGCCGGCTATCACGCGGTCGGGGTCGTTGGAGGTGCAATCATCCTTGTCGCGTTGACTTGCCGCCCAGACGGGACCTGCAACAACGCAACCCAACACAAACACACTGACCATCGTCCGAAGGCATCCACTTACCCCTGCACTCGCAACAGCAAGCCCGGGCGCAAGTGAGCGCCGAACGACCCCTCCCATACGCCATACTCCCTTGGCCGGTCGCTCAAACTCACTGTAATCATTAAGACAATGAACTCCGCGGAAGTCCAGCGCTCGACCGCCGCACCTCACAAGCCTGTGACCGCATTAACCGTGATCCGGAAGTGAGTGGCGGGAGCAGGCTTGCCAAAAGCTCCGTGCTGCGGCCTGCGAGCCGCTTGATTAACCAATAAGAACAGCGAATTGCAGAGAATTTTTCGGGACTTGCCGATGTGTGTTCGGGGCGCCTCACCCGCGCGCAATAATGCAAAGCGGTCGTTTATCCAACTACCGCGCTTGCTTGGCGTGGGCTGTTTTGAGCAGATCCCAGTAGTGGGTTTTCCAGCCGCCGTTGATGCTGCGCGCGTTCTTGGCCGGGATGCCGGTTTGCGCGAATACAAGTTTGGTTCCGCCCTTCACCGGTCTGAGCTCAAACGAAGCGATCGAGTAATGTCCCTGCGGCCAGTTCTGCGCGCGCCAAGCCTGCACGATGCGCTTGTTCTTTTGCAGCTCGACATTGATGCCGCGCAAGTGCGGACCCCAGGCGGAAAACCGGCCGCCGACTTTCGGATCGACCTTGGCCGGCGCGCCCGTGAAGGCCGCGTGTTTTTTCGAATTCATCAAGGCGGCGTAGATGTCGCGCGGCTTTGCCTTGAAATGCACGACGTGGCGAATTTCGCGTGTCGCCGGCATGACCAACCTCCAAATTGCCTACAGCGATGGATAATTCCCGCGTGCGACAGGCACGTGACCGGGCGCGTTCAATCCGCCGCCCCGATCGAGGCGAGAATTGCGGCGCGGTGCGCTGCGGCGTTGTCCTGAATGTTGGTGTAGAGCGAGCCGCCATGGGAATCCATCGCCACCATGAGCGGGCCGAAATTTTTAATGGCGAAGCGCCAGAGGCTTTCGGGGTTCAGGTCGTCCATGTCGACATCCTCGACGGCGGTAATCCAGGTGGTCTGCAGCGCAGCGGCGCCGCCGACAACCGCGAGGTAGGCGCCGCCGAAGTCGCGGAAGGCTTTGAGCGTATCCTCGCCCATGCCGCCCTTGCCGATGATGATGCGCACGCCGTTCTGCTCCATCAGCGGGCGGGTAAAGCGCTCCATGCGCTGCGAGGTGGTGGTACCGATGCAGAGCGGCGCGTAGCCGCAAGGGTTCTCGTTCGACACCGGAACCTTCTTCACGTTGGGCGCGGTATGGATGACGGCGTGGCCGCGCAGATCAAACTTGGTCTTGCGGCCGCGGTCGAACATGGCCATCAGGGTGGCATCGCGGATGCCGTACAGCGTGCGCTCGAGCATCACGGTGTCGCCGACGCGCAGCTTGCGCACCTGCTCCTCGGTCACCGGCATGTCGAGTGTGTGCTGCGCCATGGCTTACTTAAAATCAATACCGCCGGGTGTGATCACCGCGTTGGCGCGGCGGGCGGAGTGGCACTGGATGTTCACCGCCACCGGATTCATGGTGATGTGGGTGGCGGCGACCTCGACGTGAACGCGGAATGCGGTCGAGCGTCCGCCCAAGCCTTGCGGCCCGATGCCGAGCTCGTTCACGGCTTGCGACAGCTCGCCCTCGATCTTGCCGCCCTCCGGATCGGCGCAGGTTGTGCCGAGCGGACGGGTGGCCGCGACCTTCGCCAGATGCATGCACAAATCGGACGTGCCGCCGATGCCGACGCCCACGATGGTCGGCGGGCAGACGCGACCGCCGCATTCGATCACGCGGTCGATGACGAAGCGCTTGATCGCCTTCGCGCCGTCGGCCGGGATCAGCATCTTGAGAAACGAGCCGTTCTCGGAGCCCGAGCCTTTCGGGATCATCTCGATCTCGACCGTTTCGTCGCGGCCGTCGAAATCGATGTTGATGATCGGCACGCCGGCACCGCAGGAAGTCTGTTCGTTCTTGCGCGTGATCGGATGCACGACGGAGGAACGGAGCGGATGCTCGGTGGTGGCGCGCGCGCAACCGCGGCGGATCGCCTCCTTCATGGCAGCGCCGTCGAGATCGACATTGCGGCCGATGGTGACGTTGTAGATCGGGATGCCGGTATCCTGGCAAAGAATATTGTTGGTGCGTTCGGCGACCGCGATGTTCTCCACCATGGTGCCCAGGATGGTGCGGCCGGTGGCATCGGTTTCGCTCTTCATCAGCCGCTCGAAGCCCTGCTTGATGTCGCGCGGCAGGAGCTTCAGCGCCCGGATATAAAGCGTCTTGGCGACTTCCTCGACTTCCTTGGGATCGAGCTGCATCAGGAATTCCTATAGAACAAGAATCACGCCGGATACGACCAGCAGTAGAGCGAAGGCCTGGCGGAAGCGATGCTCGTCGAGCCGTCCATAAATCCGCCAGCCAAAGAAGGCGCCCAATACCAGCATCGGCACCGCCAGCAGAAACAATACAACGCCGGCGCGGTCGAGCGCCACCACGCCGATCAGCGCCATGGTGGTGACATGCGCCATGAGGATGAAGGGCTGATAGATGCCGCGGGAGACTTGCTTCGACCAGCCGCGGAGCTGGCACCAGATCGCGGGCAGCACGCCAGAGTAGCCGCCGATGCCGCCCAGCACGCCGCCGCCGAAGCCGATCAGCGAGTCCGCGACAATGCCGCCGCCGATGTGCGGCAGGCGCGGGGTTGCGAGGGCATAGACACCGTAGACCGCGATAAAAATTCCGAGCGCAAATTTGAGAGCGTGAGCGTCGACGTGCACGAGCAGGGCGACGCCGACCGGAACGCCGAGCAGGCCGGCGATCGCGAAGGGCGCCAGGCGGCGCAGTTTGATGTCGTAGCGCAGCGGCCAGATCGTGCCGATCTGAATCAACGTGCCGCCGGACACGATCAGGATGGTGGTATGCAGCGGAGTAATGGCATGCAGCCAGATCGCCGAGCCAACGATGCCGAAGGCAAAGCCGGCGCCGCCGGCCGCCAAGCCACCCAAAAACGCGCCGAGCCAGAGCACGGCCAGCGTTTGGAGGGAGGGGAACGCGGCGATGAAGTCAGCCGACATTGAGCATGAACATCAGCCCGACCGCGATCGCCACGGCGAGGCAAAGCGTGACCGCGATCCGGGTCGGCTCGCGGGCGGGGATGAACTCGATCGCAAGCACGCGCAGGCCGAGCGATAAATGCAGTGCCAGCGCGACCACGATTCCGCACTCGGCGATTTTCAAAATCGGCGTGTTCACGACATTGAGAAATTCATCGAGCGCATCGGCGCCGTTGAGCGCGCTTGCGAGAGCGAGAAAATGGATCGGCAGAAATACCGCAAGCGCAATTCCGGCGAGCCGGTGCAATAGCGCGGCGAGATATCCAGGCTTGGTGCGGGTTCTTGGGATCATGACGGCTCGCGGAAAATCGGAAGATAGACCGCAAGCGCCGCGCGCATCCCAAGCAGCAAAAGCATGATCGCAAACAAGGCAAGCGCTACATCAAGGCTGCGCCCGCGCCACAGGGTCCATTCGCGAACGATGTTGCGCAGGCCGATGGGGGCATGGATCGCGATCGCCAGCACGAAGGCTGAGTAGAAGGCGAGGAACCAGACGTTCTCGCGCGTGCGCTCGAGGATGGCGCCTGCCGTGAGCCCGGTGCGCACGGCGTAGAGGATGGTTGTCAGATGCACGCAGACCGCAAACGCCAGCACCATGGCGGAGATGCGTTGGGCAGCGAAGAGCACCGCGGTCATGATCGCCGTCCCAACACGCGCGACAGCATCGCGCGCTTGAGGCCGGCGATCGAATACGTCGGAGAGATCGCCTTGGGGCAGAACTCCGTGCAGTTCATGTGACTGTGGCAGGCATGGCAGCCCGTGCTGCCGGAGACGGCATGCAGGCGGGCCGCGCGCGCGTTGTCGCGTACGTCGTTCACAAGCGTCCAGGCGCGATTGAGGGCGGCGGGCCCGAGATACGTCTGGTCCCACGCCACCACGTCGCAGGCCGAGTAGCACACGCCGCAGCCGATGCATTCGATGCCGGCATCGGCCGCCTGCCGTTCGGGACTATCCGGCGGCACGACCGCGAAGTCGCGCTGGGACACGTCCTGCCAGGCCTTGCGCGGCTCGAAATGACCTTTGGCGTCGTGCCACTTGTCGAAGAAGCCCGTCATCTCGACCGCGAGATCCTTCACCACGGTGAAATTTTTCAGCGGCTCGAGCTTGAGGCGCCCCCTGCGGCCGACCGCCTCGCTCACGCGCGTGCGGCAGGTCCAGCGCGGGCGGCCGTTGACCACCATGGCGCAGGAGCCGCACATGCCGACGCGGCAGGCGAAACGGTAGGCAAGCGTCGCATCCTGCTCGCGCTGGATTTCGGTGACCACGTCGAGCACGGTCTGGTGCTCGCGCCGCGGCACGTCGAAGGACTGGAAGCTGCCCTCCGCGGCCCCGCGCCAAACCTCGACGTGCAACAGGTCCTGCGATAGCGCCATCAACTACCCGGCAGTTTGTGGGTGTCGGCGAAGAACACGTCGCGCCACGACCCCGGCTTGGCTGAAAGCGTCCCGGTGCGACTCATGAATTCCGCGTAGACCATGATCTTTTTCGGCACCATCGTCCACTCGTTCTCGGGCAGGCGGATCAGCTTCTCGATATAGGCGGGGGTGAGCTTGGAATTTTCAGCCTTGACCCAGATCGCTGCGGCTTCGGACGGATTGGCGGCGATCTGCTTCATCGCGTCGTCGAGGGCAGCGATGAAGGCTTCGATGATTTTCGGATTCTCGTCGTGGAACTTGGTGGTCGCCCAGACCACGTTGAATGTGTGCGGCCCGCCGAGCACATCGTAGCTGTCGAGCACTTTATGGACGCGGCTGTCCTCCAGTTCCTGATACATGAAAGGCGCCGAGGTGAAATGCGCGGTGATCTCGGACTTGCCGCTCATCATGGCGGCAAGCCCGTCCGGGTGACCGAGCGAGGCGGTGAGGGCGTCGAGCTTGTTCTGCTGGCCGGGGCCGAATGCCTTTTCGGCCGCCATCTGCAGCGTGATCGCCTGGATCGAGACTTTCACGGCGGGAAGCGCGATGCGGTCCTTGTCGGTGAAATCCTTGATCGTCTTCACATTGGGATTGATGGTGTTGAGATAAAGCGGCATGGAATTGAGTGCAGCCACGCCTTTGACGCCGAGGCTCGTGCGCGTCTTGCCCCAGATGGTGAGCAGCGGACCGACGCCGCCGGAGGCAAAGTCGAGATTGCCGGAAATGATGGCTTCGTTCATCGGCGGGCCGCCGGTGAACTGCACCCATTCGGTCTTGAGATCGAGCCCGAGCTTCTTGCCGTGCGCTTCGAGGAGGCCCTTCGCTTCCATGATGGTCAGCGGCAGGTAGGAAATGCCAAATTGCTTGGCGAGATGAACTGTCTTGGTTTGCGCCTGCGCGGACGCGGCCGGCAAAAGGAAGGCGCCGGCGATGAGGCCCAGGATCAGACGACGCGACGCATGCATGATTTCTCTCCCCTTGATCCGGCGTTCAGACTAAAGGTGGAATGCCGCGGTCCGTCAAGCGAACAAATGCCGTCATCGGACAAGGTCCATGCGTGCAATGATCATGGGTTCAACGTCATCGCGATCGGGGACTTGAGCGAATGCCGTTGCTGTCACTCATCGACGCGGGAGAATTGGTTTCTCGGACGTTGTTGCGCGCGCGCACCGGCGCCGATAACGCGGCGAGCGTAGCGCGGGCGCTGGTTGCCGCAGAAGCGGATGGATTGAAAGGGCACGGGCTTACACGCGTCCCGAGCTATGCGGCGCAGACCAAGGTTGGAAAGGTCGACGGGTTTGCAAAGCCTGTGCTGACGCGAGCGCGTGCGAGCCTGCTCGTCATCGATGCCGCCAATGGTTTTGCCTTTCCGGCGCTCGATATGGCGGTCGCGGCCCTGCCGGAGGCCACACGGAGCCAGGGCGTGGCGGCGGCGGCGATCCGACGCTCGCATCATTGCGGCGCGGCTGGGCTCACCGTCGAGCGACTGGCGGAGAGCGGGCTCGTCACATTGATGCTCGCCAATACGCCTTCCGCCATGGCGCCGTGGGGCGGCTCGAAAGCGGTATTCGGCACAAACCCAATTGCATTCGCCTGCCCGCTCAAAGGCCGTGCGCCGCTGGTGATCGATCTCTCGCTGTCGAAGGTCGCACGCGGCAATATCGTCACCGCCAAGCAGCGCGGCGAAAAAATTCCACAGGGCTGGGCGCTCGATGAAGCGGGGCAACCAACCACCGATCCTGACGCGGCTTTGCGCGGCACGATGGTGCCGGCGGGGGAAGCCAAAGGAACAGCGCTCGCGCTCATGGTCGAACTGTTGGCCGCGGGATTAACAGGCGCGAATTTCGCCGCCGAAGCGTCGTCCTACCTCGATGCCAAGGGCCCACCGCCGGGCACCGGGCAGCTCATCGTGGCGTTCGATCCGTCGGCCTTCGGCGGTGACGCGGTCGCGCGATTTGCATTGCTGGCCCAATCGATCGAGCGGCAGGAGGGCGCGCGATTGCCGGGTGCACGGCGGCTCGCGGCGCGGAAGAAAGCGGCGAGCGAAGGGCTCAGCATTTCGGATGCGCTGCTCGTGGAGATCAATGCGGCGTGAAATCCTCTACTCCGCGGCGCGCGGGAGCAATGTCTCGCCCGGCCGCACGTGGCTGAAATCCACCGGTGCGGTTGTGACGACGAAATCCTTGTCCTTGGCGCGCACCACAGTATAGCGCGAGGACGAGAGGTCCGACGGCTGCGGATGATCCTCGCGGAAATGCGCGCCGCGCGAGTCGTTGCGCGCTTCCGCCGCAACGCAGATCGCACGGCTGACCAGAATCAGATTGTCCAGGTTCAACCGATCCATCCAGGTAAGATTGTAACGCGGCTCGGCGTGGCCGGCGCCCATGGAGGCGATCGCGGCGGAGAGCGCGTCGAGCGTCTGGCGCGCGCGGGAGAGCGTCTGCGCCGTGCGCAAGACGCCGACATCGTCCCACATCACCTGATAGAGCTTGCGGCGGATGGCTTCGAGATCGCCGGTGCGCCGGCCGAGCGGCTCGAAAGCGCGGGCGCGGGCAGCTTCCAGCGCGACCGGCGAAGGATCGGGAAGCCGGCCGGACTTGCGCAGCGGCGCCGCCATGGCATCGCCGGCGATGCCGCCGAACACGGTGGAATTGGCGACGCCGTTGCCGCCGAGGCGGTTCGCGCCATGCACGCCGCCAGTATCCTCGCCCGCCGCATAGAGCCCGCGCATGGCGGTCGTGCAATCGGGACCGAACATCACGCCGCCCATCATGTAATGCGCAGTCGGGATCACCTCGACCCGGCCAGCGGCGAGATCGAAGCCGCAATCGGCGCAGCGCTCGACCATGCCCTTGAACTCGCGCCGCACATTGTCGGGCCCGAGGTGGCCCATGGAGATCCAGACGCCGCCGTTCGGCGATGCGTGGCCCTTGCGGATGCGATCCATCACGGCGCGGCTGACGATGTCGCGGGTGGCGCGCTCTCCGCGCTGATCGTATTCGAACATGAAGCGCGCGCCGGTCGCGTCGATGAGATGGCCGCCGGAGCCGCGCAGGCCTTCTTCCAGCACGGTGCCGGTCATTCGCGTGCCGGGGCCGGCAAGCAAGCCGGTCGGGTGGAACTGCACCATTTCGATGTCGCGCAACGGCAAGCCAGCACGCAGCGCCATGGCCATGCCGTCGCAGGATTTGTCGCCGGAGGGTGTGTGATAGAGATACATGGTCGGCCCGCCACCGGTCGCGAGCAGCGTCGCGCGCGCTCGAACGAGCAGCGGCTCGCCGGTTCGCATGTCGAGCATGTAGACGCCGGCGAGGCCAGAGCCATCCGCCGCCGGAATCAAATCGAGCGCGCGGTGATCCTCCAGGCGCCGCACCTCGCGGCGCCAGACTTGTTCCGCAAGGCGATTGATGATCTCGATGCCGGTGAGATCGCCCTTGTGCACGGTGCGGTCGAAGGTCTGCCCGGCAAAAGCCTTCTGATGCACGGTGCCGTCGGGGTTGCGATCGAAGAAGCAGCCGATGTCGTTCTCCAGCTCGCGGATGCGCACAGGCGCCTGCGAAACCAAGAGCCAAGCGAGCTCCTGGTTGTTGAGCCAGGCGCCGCCCTCGATGGTGTCCATAAAATGGCGCTCGACCGAATCGCCGGGCGCAAGGGCTACGTTGTAGCCGCCCTGCACCATGCGGGTGCAGCCGCATTTGCCGAGCAAGCCCTTGACCGCGATGGTTACATCAAGCTCGGGTCGCGCGCGCTTGGCATGCAAGGCGGCGAACAGGCCGGCGCCGCCCGCACCGAGGATGAGAATGTCGGTATCAAGTGTGTTCAAGACGGCGGCCCCGTTTGCGCATCAATGCCGAGAATACGCAAAAGAGCGCTTGGCCGACAGTTGGGCAATGGCCCGGCTATCCCCAGAATTCAGGTGCGCCAAAGCCAGCGGGCGATCGCAACGGCCGCGAGCATTCCCAAAAGCTGCGCCATAATGAATGCCGGCGCGCCAGCCGGCGCGATGCCGGCGAAAGTATTACTGAACGAGCGGGCAATGGTCACGGCCGGATTGGCAAACGAGGTCGAGGCGGTGAACCAATAGGCCGAAGTGATGTAAAGACCAACCGCATAGGGCACGGCCGCAGACGAGCGGGAGACGCAGCCAAAAATCGTCAGCAGCAGGCCGAAACACGCGACGAATTCCGCGAGCCATTGGCCCGAGCCGGTGCGCGCGGTCATCGACACCTGCCAGAGCGGCAGCTCGAACATCAAATGCGCCACCCATACTCCGGCGATGGCGCCGGCGATCTGCACGGCAATGTAAAGCGCCGCCGTCGGCCATGGCAGCATGCCGCGCAAGGAAAAGGCGACGCTGACGGCGGGGTTGAAATGCGCGCCTGAGATCGGGCCGAATATCAGAATCAACACGATGAGAATTGCGCCGGTCGGCAACGTGTTGCACAGCAGAGCAATCGCGCCGTTCCCGCCAGCGAGCCTTTCCGCCATGATGCCGGAGCCGACGACGGCCGCGAGCAGCATCGCGGTGCCGAGGCATTTGGCAAATGCGCGCTGAGCAACGGAAGGCATCAATGCGCTTCTGCAGCCTTGGCCGTTGCATCGCCCATGCGCCCGATTTCCCGGAGCTTGGATTGCAATTTTAGGCGATCGAGGCTGCGAATCGGCAGCGCCGCGAAGACGGAGATGCGCTGACGCAACATGCGATAGGCTTCCTTGAAGGCGAGCGCAATTTCGGCTGGCGTTCCGCGCGCCTCCGCCGGATCCGGAATTCCCCAGTGCGCGGTCATCGGCTGGCCCGGCCATACCGGGCAGGTTTCGCGGGCAGCATTGTCGCAAACGGTGAAAACAAAATCGAACACCGGCGCACCTGGTCGGGTGAATTCGTCCCACGATTTTGAGCGAAGGTGCGAGGTATCGTGGCCAAGACTCCGCAACAGATGCATCGTCTCCGGCAGCACTCGTCTTTTCGGAGCACTTCCGGCGCTGAAGGCGCAGAATTTTCCGGCTCCCAACTTGTTCAGGATTGCCTCAGCCATGATTGAACGCGCCGAGTTGCCGGTGCAAAGAAATAATACATTCATCGGCTCGCTGGACGTCGGCTTGCTAGACATGGATTTTCTCCCGCTTCGTCGTTGGCGCGCTGCCGCGCAATTTGCTGACCAGCGGCGCGCAAATTTCGCTACGGCCGCCGCAGCAGTCCTGCATCAGAAAGCCGAGCAACGCACGGAAACCATCAAGGTTTGCGCCGTAGTACATCATGCGGCCCTCGCGCTGCGCGACGATCAGTCCGGCGCGGGCGAGCACGGCGAGATGCGCCGACATCGTATTGTGAGGTACATCGCAAGCGCGCGCGATTGCGCCGGCAGCGATCCGGTTCGGGTGGGCGTTGAGCAGACGCCGAAAAGTCTTGAGACGCGTCGGCTGCGCGAGCGCGGTCAGCGCCTCGATGACGGATGTTATATCCATACGTCTAGACATATCGACATAATATGACGCCGCGATGACAGCGCAATGCTGCGCGGGCTGCCATTCAGTTCTGGGTGCCGAGCGCTTCCATCGTATCGGCGAGTTTGTCGATGCGCGAGGAATCCCTGACAATGCGGAGCCGCCTGGCAAGATCGGTCAGGATGTCGTGCAGATCGCAATGCTGGCTGACCAGCCATTTCAGATTCGGCAGTTGGAATTCGAGATCAATCGCCTCACCGAGACGATTGCTGTAAGAAGGATCGATTTTGGCGGCGGCCCTGCGCAATGCGGCACGATAGGCGTCGCAGAGCGCGGGCGTCACCTCGAGGTTGAGCTGCCAAAGCTCGCTCAAGGGGGTCAACCGCTTTTCTTCCTGCAGCAGCGCGACGGCATCGGCCTGCCGGCTCTTGACGTTGCGCGCGTCGGCCAGTGCTTTGCGCGCGCGGGCGTCGGTGCCGTTCATGTATTCGAGATAGTCGCGTAGCGAGGAATCGGGACTGAGCGCGGCAAATTTCGCTTCGTCGCGCGCGCGTTGCTCGGCGTATGCTTGATCCTGCTCGGCGCGCATCTTTTCGTAGGCGGCCTGCAACGCTGCCTGCCGCGCCGGTGCGGCGAGTGCATCAAGATACGATGCCAAAGCCGAGGCCGCGACCAATGCCACCACCGCACCGCCGGCGACTGCGCTCGCGATCGTTTCCGACAGCGCCGCCACGAGCGCGGGGAAGCGGATCCAAAGTGCATAGATCACGATCACCGGCGGCAGCAGCGCGGGAACGATGAACGCCCAGCCGCGCTGGTTGGCGTAGAGGTCTGAAGAGACAAACGAGGCGTAAGCCGCAAGCGGCACCAGCACGAGCGCGCCGATGGCCGCCCAAGTCGGCATCTTGCCGTTTTTGAACGCGACCAGCATGAGGCCGCCGAGCACGATCCAGAGTGCAATGCCGAAGATCGCGATGAACGCGTCGGTCAATGCGTTTCCGGCCGCGTCGCTTTGCTTCGCGTCGTGCAGACCGGCCAAATGGACGACGTAAAGCAGGGCCGCCAGCAGCGCCAGCACCACGGCGCCGACAGGCGGCGAGCGTAACGGCCGCTCCGCAGGCATGATTCGCCGCGCCGTGGTTATTTCCAGGCGCGGTTGTCGACCGTGTTCTCGTAGGTGGCGCCGGGCGGCACCAGGCCCCAGCCGAGTGTCCATTGGTAATTGTCGTTGAAGCGCTCGCGCGTGTAGGGCATCGGCGGCGCATTGAGGATGCGCGCGAGTTTCAAGTCCTTGAGCTTGATGCGACCGCCGGCCTCGTCGATCAGATAGTGGGCGTATTTCTCCGGATTCTTGTCGATTGCCTCGGCGGCGCGCGTTTCGGCGCGGAACATCTTCGCAAGCGTCGGCCCGTCGAGTTCATCACCCGCCGCTTCGCTGCGGGTAGAGTGGGATTCAATGAGGACGCGGCCGCCTTCACGCTCGGCAACGCTGATCCAGGGCTCCATCAGGCTGACGGCCTTGACCTTGCCCTCGCGCAGCGCATCGATGCGTTCCTTGTGGGTGCCGGCGTTGGTCCATTTGACGTGCTCGCGCCCGATGAAGCCTTCCATCATCTTGAGCATGGTGAAGTGCGAGCCGTTGAACGGGCTGACCGCGATCGGCTGATCCTTCAACTGCTCGGGTTCGTAGATGCCGTGTTTCGGATCGGTGACGATGGCGAAGGTCGACATGGCGGAGCCGAGCGCGACGATCTTGGCCTTGCGATGACCATCCTCCACATTGGATTCCACCGCGCGCTTCATGATGCCCCATTCGCACATGCGGAACTGGTCGCATTGGCCCTGCTCATAGAGCGACTCCATGGTGCGCTTGAACACGTTGTCGCGCAAAGCCTGATGGTCCGAGCCGTGCTGTCCGGTGCCCGGCGTAGTGAGAATCTCCACGTCCAGCCCCTCGTCCCTGAAGAAACCTTCGTCGCGCGCGACCAAGAGCGGCAGATCGTGAATGGCATTCATCATCGACGCCCGCACTTTCTGCAGCGGCATTCGGGGTTGAACGGTCATGGTCATCTCCCTTGCTGGCCTACCAATTTCCCGGTTCTATACACCAGAATTGGCTGCGAGAAACCTCGAAATTCGAAGGGTCGGTCGAGGCGATCGGTCGGGTTTGCAAGTCTGCGCCGTACCGCGAATGCCTCGAAATATTCGCGCCTGGGCTCGATTTCCTGTCGACGGCTGATAAGGAATGGGTCCTGGGCAAGGCGCTGGCCGGGGTTCTCGATTGGCCTGAGCCACAACCGGTGCGACGATAGCGCACCCTGCCCCGCTGTTCGCGTCAACGCTGGCGCATTAGATTGATATACGCGATCGATTGTCGGTTCGAGTTTGAGACGAACTCGTCGATGGGAGGCAGTCATGGCGATGAAAACGATCCTGGTGCCGACGGAAAATCACGCCGCGATGAGATCGGCATTGGAAACCGCACTGCTGTTGGCAAAGCGGTGCGACGGCTACATCGAGGGATTTGCGCTGCAGTTCGGCATCAACGAATTTTCCGCGATCGACATGGGCGGCGGGCTGTCGTTGGAGACCTTCAAGCAGGAGAGCCAGGAAGAGGCGGCGCAGGCGCGCAAGCTGTTCGAAGCGTTCATGCAGGAAAACCGGGTGCCGCGCGCAAACGGCGGCGCACCCGCGTTCTCGTTCGGGTGGCTTGCGGAAGCGCCCGAGGGCGAAAGCTTCGTCGGCAGCTATGGCCGTGTGTTCGACATCATCGTGCTGAGCCGGCCGGACGCGAACACGACCGGCCTGCACAACAAATCGATCGAATCCGGTTTGTTCGAAAGCGGCCGGCCGATCCTGATTGCGCCTCCAAAGGCCCTGCAGAAAATCGCAACCAACGTGCTGATCGCATGGAACCGCAGCACCGAACAGGCGCGGGCGACGGCATTGGCAATGCCGCTGTTGCAGGATGCCGAGCGCGTCACGGTGTTGACGGTGGCAGGCGGAAACGAAGTACCCGGGCCGTCGGCCGATCAGATGCTGCGTTATCTGCAGCGCAACAAGGTCAACGCAAAGGCGATGACCGTCGAGCTCGGCAACCGCAATACCGGCGAAGCGGTGCTGGCCACGGCGGAGTCGCTCGGATGCGATCTCCTCATCAAGGGGGCCTATACGCAAAGCCGGTTGCGGCAAATGATTTTTGGCGGCACGACGCGGCACATCCTGGCCAATGCCTCATTGCCAGTGCTTCTGGCGCATTGAAGTGCGCGGCTAGGCCGATTTGCCGGCGCGGATCAGCGCGAGCAGTTGTTCCGGCCGGATCGGCGTCTGCTGGATGTGCACGCCGAACGGTTCCAGCGCGTTCTCGACGGCGGAGATGATCGCGGCAGCGGTTGGAATCGTGCCGGACTCGCCGACGCCCTTGACGCCGAGCGGATTC
Source organism: Xanthobacteraceae bacterium (assembly GCA_035501735.1). GTDB lineage: Bacteria > Pseudomonadota > Alphaproteobacteria > Rhizobiales > Xanthobacteraceae > PNAI01. The sequence goes on from DATJVR010000082.1 coordinate 33,970, forward strand.
AACGGCGACGGCGTCTGCTTATACATGGTGTGAATCATCGGCACGTCGGTCGCCGTCGGCAGCAGATAGTCCGCGTAGGTCGTGGTGACCGGCTGGCCGGCGTCGTCGTATCCCATCCATTCGAGCAGCGCGTTGCCGATGCCGTGGGTGACGCCGCCGTGGACCTGGCCGTCCACCATCATGGGGTTGATCAGCACGCCGGAATCCTGCAGCGCGACGTAGCGCAGGATTTTGACGCTGCCGGTTTCCACGTCGACCTCCACTTCGGCGACGTGGCAACCGTTGGCGTAAGACAGCGCGTCGGTTCGATGATTGACGTTCGCTTCAAGGCCGGGTTCGACACCGGGCGGGAAGCCATAGCCGGGAGCGCCCTGCAAGATGCGCGCGATCTCGGACAGTTTCACGGAAAGCTTCGGGGCGCCGGCGACACGCACTTCACCGTCGGCGAATTCGAGATCGCCTTCGTCCGCCTCCAAGATATGACTCGCGACTTTGCGCGCTTTACTGGCCACAGCTTTGGTCGCGAGCAGCACCGACGATCCGGCGGTGACGGTCTGGCGGCTGGCGAATGCGCCAAGGCCGAGCGCGACGCCGGCGGTGTCGCCGGCGACCACTTGCACATCCTCGGCCTTCAAACCGAGTTCGCTCGCGCAAACCTGAGCGAGCGCCGTTTGCAGACCCTGCCCCAGCGCGGCGGCGCCGGTAAACACGGTCACTCGGCCGGTACGCGAGACGCGCACGAGGCCGGACTCGAAGGGTCCGCGGCCGGTGCCCTTCACGCCGTGCGCGAGGCCGATGCCCAGGTAACGGCCTATCTTGCGTGCGTCCGCTTGCCGTCCGGGAAATTCATCCCAACCCGTGGCTTTGAGCGCATCGGCCTGGCAGGCCGGATAGTCGCCGGTGTCGTATTCGATGGTCACGCCCGAGCGCGCCTTGAGCGGCTTCTTGTAGGGCATCTTGTCGGCCGGGATGAGGTTGCGGCGGCGCACCTCGGCGCGGTCGAGTTTCAATTCGCGCGCGACGCGATCGAGCAGCCGCTCCATGGCGAAGGCGGCCTGCGGATAGCCGGCGCCGCGCACCGACGACACCGGCGTCTTGTTGGTCATCGCGATGGTGACGTCGACATCGAACGCAGGAATCGCGTAGGGGCCGCTCATGGTGGAGGCGGAATTGTACGGGATGTTCGGGTCCTGAATCGTGTAGGCGCCGGTATCGTGCAGCAGCGTGCCGCGAATGCCGAGAACCTTGGCGGCGGCATCGACGGCGATTTCGAGGGTCCAATATTGGTCGCGCTCGTGCACCGCGTTGGTGAAATATTCGCGGCGATCCTCGGTCCATCTGAGCGAGCCCTTGAGCAGCTTGGCCGCCGCAACCACGGCGACATCCTCGGAATAGACGCAAAGCTTGGCGCCGAAGCCGCCGCCGATGTCGGGCGAGACGATGCGAAGGCTTTCGTCGAAGTCGAGCAGCGATGTCAACGTTTGTTTGAGATCGTGCGCCTTTTGCGTAGAAGCATGGACCGTGATTGCGCCGCCGGCATTGCCGACTTCAACCACGAGCCCGCGCGTTTCGATCGAATGCGCGCCGCCGCGATGCTGCCAAAGCGCCTCCTTGAACACATGCGCGGCCTGCTTGAAAACGGCAGCACTGTCGCCGTACGAAATCTTGTAGGTCGCGATCACATTGCTGGAAAGCTCGCGGCGGATCGGCGGCCCGGCCGCGGCCTTGCGCACATCGGCAACATAGGGCTGCACGTCGTAGCCCACGGCGACCAGGGCCGCGGCATCTTCAGCGATGTAGCGATTGTCGGCCACGACCAGCGCGACCGGCTCGCCGACGTAGCTCACTTCGCCGTCAGCGAGAGCGAACAGCCAGGCCTTGTCGAGCGGCATGCCGGAATTGGAGTGACGCACCATCCGGCGATTGGTCATGACTTTGGCGAGATCGTCGAGCGCGAGCACCGCGTGCACGCCGGGCAGCGCCAGCGCAGCCTTACGATCGATGGCGCGGATCAGCGCATGCGGATGCGGGCTGCGCACGAAGGCAACATGCAGCGCACCCGGCAGCGTGATGTCGTCGACGAAGTGTCCGCGCCCGCGCAGCAGCGGCTCGTCCTCAAGACGGGGGACGCGCGCGCCGATCAGCGAGGCCATGTATCTTGGACCTTTGCGCCGTCACCCTGAGGGGCGGACGCGCAGCGCGAGCCTCGTCGGGTATCAGCACTGACATCGGCCGTCATCCTGGAGGGCCCGGCGGAGCCTGGTCTCGAAGGATGAGGGCGAAGGATCATCGGGGGTGCGAGGACTTTACTTCGTGCTGGTCTGACTCGCCTGGCTCGCCTTCTGGATCACGTCCTTGGGCGTGGCGTAAAGCTCGGCCAGCAGCTTGTCGATCGCTTTGCCGCCGACGGGATTGACCTCGATGTTGAGCTTGGCCGATTCGGCAAGAAACTGAGAATCCTTCATGGTGGCGTCAAACGCCGCGATCAACGCGGCCTTGCGGTCTTCCGGGATGCCGGGCGGCGCCGCGAACGGGCGCGCCATTTCCTGTGCGGTCAGAAAAAGTTTCAGGATCTGCAGCTTTTCTGTGTCCTTGGTGAGGTCCACGACGAGCGGCACGTCACCCATCTCCGGTTCCTTCTTGAGGGCCGCCTGCACGAGGATATTGATCTTCTTATCCTTCAGCCATTGCGCATGCCGCGTCTTGAGCGTGCTCCAGGACAAGCCGCAGAGACCCTCGACTTCACCGCGCTCCATGGCGAGCGTGATCTCGTTGGTGCCGGGATAACCGGAAACCAGTTTGATCTTGGCGCCGAACACGTTCTTGTACAGGTTGGCAAAGATATCCGGTTCCGAGCTCGCGCCCTGCCCGCCGAGGGTCACCGGCTTCTGCAGAAAATCGTTCCAGGTCTTCACCGCCGAGGTATTCCAGGTGACGCAGGTGCTGACATCGTTGGTCACGCTGCCGAGCCAGGCAAACTTGGTTCCGTCATAGGTGAGGCCGCTCTCAAGCAGCGGATTGATGCCGGTGGTGCGGGAGAACGTGCCGATCGCCGTGCCGTCCTTGGGAGCCGCCGAATAGAGAAAGTTCGCCGCGCGCAGGCTGCCGGCACCTGCCATGTTTTGTGTCACGATAGTCGGCTTGCCGGGAATATGATCGCCCATGAAGCGAGCGAGATGGCGGGCATAGAGGTCGTAACCGCCGCCGACCGAGAAACCGACGATCAGACTGATGGTCTTGCCCTTGTAAAATTCCTCGACGCTCTGAGCGCGGGCAATGCTCGGCAATATTGCAACAAGCGCGAGAGCAGCTACGACTGGATGCATTCGAGTCATTCGATTCATGACACCATCTCACATAGGCGTGGAATTACATGGGCGGAAAAATGTGGGGGAATTTCGCGCGCAGCTTGGCGCGCAGATCGCCGCTGACGTCGACGACGATCGGGAACTTGCCTTTGAGCTTCATGTCGTAGGGGATGCAGGCGTCGATCAGGATACGGTTGTTGAAGTTGCCCGGCAGATACAGCGGATCGCGCTTGGAGGCCCAGGCTTTCTGGATGAGGTCGATATCGCCGACCGGATCGAAGCGCGTGCACATGGCCCAGAGCACCTGATCCAATTCGCCGGCGTCGATGTCTTCGTCGACCACCACGGTCCATTTGCCGGCATAGGCGCCGCCCTGACAGGAAGCGGCAATGTGCAGGGCCTGCCGCGCGTGGCCGGGATAGCGCTGCCTGATCTGGATCACGGTGAAGCGGGTCGAGGGACCGGCTTCGTGGTTCCATACGCCGAGAACCTCAGGAACGCCGCAGGCTTCGAGCGCACGCCAGATCTGGGCTGCGCCCGCGATGCCTTTGAGCAGCCCGGTTTCGTCAACCGGCTTATGCTGCGGCGCGCAGCATAGGATCGGGTCGTTGCGGTAAAGGATGGTCTTCACATTCACATAGGGCCGCGGCTGGGTGTCGTCGGAGTAGTAGCCCATCCATTCGCCGAACGGTCCCTCGGGCTTGACCTCGCCGGGCACGGTCTCGCCCTCGAGCGCGATCTCGCACTCGGCTGGAATCGGAAAACCGGTGTACGGCCCGCGAACCACATCGATCGGCTCACCGCGCAGCCCTCCCGCAATGTCGAGCTCGCTCACCTCGGGCAACGGACTCGACGCCAGCATGAACAGCAGCGGGTCCTGGCCGCAGAGGATCACCACCTTCATCGGCTGCCCGCGCTCGAAATACTTGTCGCGATGGATGCGGCCGTGCTTGCCCTCGGTGATCTGACAGCCGACCGTACGCTGATCGTAAACCTGCGCGCGATAGGCACCGAGGTTGAACCAGCCATCGTCGGGATCCCTGGTGATCACGCAGTCGCCGGTGCCGATGAAGCGCGCCTTGTCAAGCTCATGATGGCGCGGCACGGGAAATTTCAGCACGTCGACCTTGTCGCCCTCGAGCACGTTCTGCAGAATCGGACCGTCGTTGACGTAGCGCGGCGGCAGCGTCTTCAGATTTTGCATGCGTGCGTGATAGCGCTGCACGATGTCGACCTTGCGGTCGTATTTGAGCGGCAGGCCGAGCGTGAGCGCCACGCGGCGGGTCGATGAGAAGTGGCCGTAAAGCGTGCGGAAGCCTTTGGGGTAACCAGGGATTTCGTCGAACAGAATCGCCGGCGCAGTCCCGCCGCTTTTTTCGGTCAGCATGTGAGTGATGGCACCCATTTCGACGTCCCAATGGGCGCCGTTGACGTGCAGGAGTTCACCCATGCGCTGGACTGCGTCGAGCCAGCCACGCAGCGCACCGCGATAGTGCATGCGCGGTTCGGTGGCGGCGTCAGTGAGGGCCATGCTGTTCTCCTTGGCGCTCCTTGGCGAGGCAGCGGCAAGTCTATTCGCAAAGGGGGGACATTGTCGATGAATACGGATACCAGCGCGAGTAGCGTTGCGATAGGATGATGCATCATGCAAAGTGCCCGAACCGCCCTTGAGTTTCGGTGCTTGTGCGCCATGCGGCATTTGCTTGCGACCGTAACCTGTCTCGTTCTGCTCGCCGGATGCAATCTCGGCGCACCGGTGAGCCTGTTCGACGAGGACGGCGCCATCGAGCACTCGATCGCCGCGCTGCGTGAGCGCATCGGCGGCAAGGTGCTCGCGCTCAACGTGTTGATCTCACCCGACACGGTGACGATCCGCGCGCAAAATCCCGCCGATCGCAGCCGCGTCGACGAATGGCGGCTCACGCGCGTCCACATGGCTTCCCTCAACTGGGAGCGCGGTTCCGGGCCGGAGCCCTACACGCCCAATCTGATCAACCCGGACCTCGAGGCCAATTTGTTCGACCTCGATGGGGTCGATTTCTCGGGAGCGGGCAAGCTCGCGCGAGCGGCGGTCGAACGCGCGGGGCTCGCGGACAAGGCGCAAGTCACGCGTATGGAGCTCGCGCGGCGGACGTTCGTGCTGCCGAGGCCCGCGAGCGGAGACGTGCGCTGGACTATCGAGGTGAAAAGCGATCAGGAATCGGCGCAGATCTACGCGGACGTGGGCGGCACGATCATCGGCGCCAACCTCGACGGCACCTCGCGCGCCAAGACGCTCAACATCCTTCAGAAGCTTGACCTGGTGACGGATGGCGCGCGGGCCTTCCGCTACATCCTCGGATCCGATCGCATGCTCCTTCGCGTCGGCGTCAGCCCGCGGTGGATGGGATTCGAAACCAATCTCGATGATCCCAGCCCGCCCATACCGGATTCCGCGGGCCTGAAGGCCCGCCAGGTGTTCACCTGGAATCTCAACGGGCTGCAGCGCGCGATCGCCAAGTTCAACATGGACGCGGCGTTCGGAGCCGTGAACAGCGAGGCCTTCAGCATCGACGATGTCGATTGGACGGCGCTGCCGAAGATCATCGCCGCGGCCCGACAGCAGCTCGGCCTGCCGGACGGTCCAATCACCGACATCGAAATCGCCAAGCCGCCCAATCCGATCGGGCACTCGGTCGTGCTCTGGAAAATCGAGATCGCGGCACAGAACAAGGAAACCGGCTTGGTGCTCGCGGACAGCTCCGGCCGTGTGAAGCGGGTGATGCTGCCGCAGAGCATGCGCAAACCGATCGACTATTACGACCCTGCGACGATGGCCGAGACATTCGTCAAGCTCGGCGTTGATTTCGGCAAGGACCGGCAATATTCCGAAATCACATTCCTCAACGACAAGGTGATGATCACCGCGCAGGACCACATGGAGCCGAACGTCTCGCGGCAATTCATGCTCAATGAGAACGGCTATGACCGCTCCGGCACGTCTGCCGTCGTCGCGAACAAGAATGTGCCGTTCCGGATCGACGAACTGAGCGCTCTGACCGCCGACCGTATTCGCGATCTGGAAGCCAGGACCCTCGACACGTTGAAGCTGCCGGCGCAATCCATTTCCAGCATCACCATCGGGCGCGGCAGCATGGACCCATCGCCGAAGGGCAACGTCACGATCGAGATCAGAGCCGAGGAGAGGCCGTTTGGGCGCGCGGGCCGGGTGAATTACGAGCTCGATGGCACGGTGATCAAAACCTATTTGCCGTGAGTTGCTGCGGCTCCATATCACCGGCAGGCCCAACACATGGGGACCGACGAAACCGGATGGCTTCATCCTTTCCGCGCTGCCATTGATGTGCAGGCGCTGAATTTTCGCCGCTCGTGCTTTCCCGATTGCTGGCGCGCAGCTGACGCCTCTTGACAGCACAAGCGCCATTTGAAGGTTTACAAGCTTAGCCGCAAAGAACGACACGGGAGAAAACGCGTGGCCGGCAAGCAATGGGACGTTGTGGTTGTAGGCGCCGGCAATGCCGCATTCTGCGCGGCGTTGGCGGCGCGCGAGAAAGGCGCGAGCGTGCTGATGATCGAGCGCGCGCCCAAGGACCTGATGGGTGGCAATTCGCGCTTTACCGCCGGCGCGTTCCGTTGTGTTTACGACGGCGTCGACGATCTCAAGGCGATCATGCCGGATCTGACCAAGGACGAAATCGCGCGGTCCGACTTCGGCACCTACACCACCGACCAGTTCTACGACGACATGTTCCGGGTGACGCAATACCGCACCGACGGCGAGCTGTGCGACCGCCTGGTCGGCCGCTCACGCGACGCTATGCGCTGGCTGCATTCCAAGGGCATGAAGTTCAATCCGATCTGGGGCCGGCAGGCCTATCTGATCGACGGCAAGTTCAAATTCTGGGGCGGCCTCACGGTCGAGGCCACCGGCGGCGGGCCGGGCCTGATCGACCAGCATCTGAAGCTCGCGGAAAAGCAAGGCATCGAAATCCGCTACGGCGTGCGCGCGCACACGCTGGTGTACGACGGCAACGTGGTGCGCGGCGTGAAGGTGAAGGTCAACGGCGCGCAAGACGAAATTCCATGCAAGTCGGTGGTGATCGCCTGCGGCGGCTTCGAGTCGAACGCGGAAATGCGCACGCGTTATCTGGGCCCGGGCTGGGAGCTCGCGAAGGTGCGCGGCACGCCCTACAACACCGGCGACGGCATTCTCATGGCACTCGCGATCGGCGCCTCGTCCTACGGCAACTGGTCGGGCTCGCACGCGGTGCAATGGGACTACAATGCGCCGGAATTCGGCGACCTTTCGGTCGGCGACAATTTCCAGAAGCATTCGTATCCCTGGGGCATCATGATCAACGCCACGGGGCGGCGCTTCGTCGACGAGGGCGCGGATTTCCGCAACTACACTTATGCCAAGTACGGCGCGATGGTGCTGCGCCAGCCGAACAATTTCGCCTACCAGGTGTTCGACAAGAAGATCATCCCGATGCTGCGCGACGAATATCGCATCAAGCGCGTCAGCAAGGTTTCCGCCAACACGCTGGAGGAATTCGCCCGCAAGCTCGAAGGCGTCGACCCGCAAGGCTTTCTCGACGAGATCAAGAAATACAATGCGGCGGTCAGGAAGGAAATTCCGTTCAATCCCAACATCAAGGACGGCCGCTGCACGGTCGGCCTGCCGATCAACAAATCGAACTGGGCGAACACGATCGAGGATCCGCCGTTCGAAGGCTATCAAGTGGGTTGCGGCGTCTCCTTCACCTTCGGCGGTGTGCGTATCGATCCGGACACCGGCCAGGTGATCGACAGCGACATGAATCCGATCCCCGGCCTCTATGCGGCGGGCGAACTGGTGGGCGGGATTTTCTATTTCAACTATCCGGGCGGCACCGGATTGATGTCCGGCGCGGTGTTCGGCCGCATCGCCGGCACCGGCGCCGCGAGCGCCCGCAATGCCTGATCGCATCACCATCAGGAAGCCGGACGACTGGCACCTGCATGTGCGCGACGGCGAAATGCTCAAAGCCGTGCTGCCGTTCACTGCGGCGCATTTCGGCCGCGCGATCCTGATGCCGAATCTCACGCCGCCGGTGCGCACAACGGCCGATGCGATAGCGTACCGCGAGCGCGTCATGGCGGCGCTGCCCAAGGGCTCGACGTTTAAGCCGCTGATGACGTGCTATCTCACCGACGACACCGACCCGAACGATGTCGAGCGCGGCTTCCGCGAGGGCGTGTTCACCGGCGTGAAGCTTTATCCCGCCAACGCCACCACCTATTCGGCGGCGGGCGTGACCGACTACAGGAAGATCAAGCCGGTGCTGGCGCGTATGGAAAAACTCGGCATGCGTTTTCTCATGCACGGCGAAGACGTCGATCCCACCGTGGACATTTTCGACCGCGAAGCGCGCTTCTGCGAAAAGTATCTCGGGCCGTGGACGCGCGAATTTCCCGGTTTGAAATTCATCCTCGAACATCTGTCGTCGAAGGACGGCGTCGAGTTCGTGCGCGCGCATGCGCCGCAGGTCGGCGGGACGATCACGCCTTATCACATGGAACTCACGCGCACCGACTGGCTGGGTTGGGGATTGAAGCCCTACATGTACGTGATGCCGGTGATTAAAACCGAGAAGGACCGCCAGGCGCTGCGCAAGGCCGCCGCGTCGGGCGAGCCGTGCTATTTCCTCGGCACGGATTCGGCCCCTCATCCGGTGGCGAAAAAACTCTCGGTCAATGGCATCCCGGGCATTTTCAACGCGCCGGTTGCGATGGCCACTTACGCAAAGATTTTCGAGGAGGAGAACGCGCTCGACAAACTGGAGGCGTTCGCATCGCTGAACGGGCCAAAGCATTACGGCCTCGCACCGAACACGGAAACAATAACGCTCGAGAAAAAATCCTGGCTGCCGCCGGAGGAAATCAAAATTCCCGGACCCGACGAACGCGCGCTCGTTTACAAAGGCGGCGAAACGGTAACGTGGCAGGTGTCCGCAAGTTAATTTCGATTAAGATTTCTTCGCGGCTACATCGAGCTCCGAGGTAAAACTTTAGTTAGCGCCAAAAAAATAATTGTCTTTATTACCAATGATAGATGCGCCGACATTCATCATGAAATAGATTTCGGATCGCTGACGTTGGCGAAAACTTGAACCACGCAACGCCAGCACATCCAGATGCGGTTGGATCGTAAGTGCCGGTTCGAGCCATGTTGCGTATTTTGGTATTCATCTTCGTCATCTACGTGATCGCCGTGGCGGCGCTGGATTCCGTCTCCACTCATGGCGCCTATCGCAGAGCGGTGTTGCAGGCCGCCGGATATCAAGTGAGCCGGGTGCAATACGGAGTTCAAACTCTCTGGACGGAGATCGTCGACGCGTCCGGTGTGACCACGCCGTCGCATGCACAAGGATCGGCACCGGAGCGCGTGCGGCAATAGATGTGTGCCGCGTTCAGTCTTTCCCGATTGTCAGCACCACGCGGCCGCGCTGTTTGCGGTCGGCGATGTCGTGCATGGCAGCGGTGAACTCATCGAGCGGATAGAGCTTGATCGGCAGCGGCTTGAGCTTTCCGGCGGCGTGCAGCGCGAAGATCTCCCTGAAGGCATTTTGCATTTCGGTCGGCATCCGCTTGCGATAGTCGCTCACCTGCAGGCCGCTGACCTCGATGTTCTTGAGCAGCAGATAATTGACCTTGAGCGTCGGGATGCGACCCGAGGCAAAGCCGATCACCACAAGCCGCCCGCGCCAGGCGAGCGCACGGATGGCGGCTTCAAAAATATCACCGCCGAGCATGTCGAGGATGATGTCGGCGCCGCGATTGCCGGTGTGCGCGTAAACCTGCGCACGCAGACCCTCGTGCAGATCGGGCGCTGCGAGATCAACGATGGCGTCGGCGCCGGCCGCCCGAACGATGTCGGCCTTGTCCGCGCTCGACACTCCGCCGAGCGCTTTCGCGCCGAAGGCCTTGGCGAGCTGGATCGCGGCAAGTCCCACGCCGCCGGTCGCGCCGAGCACCAGAACGGTTTCACCTGCTGCGATACGCGCCCGGTCGCGCAGCGCGAAATAGGCGGTGTCGTAGATCAACGCCATGGCGGCGGCCTCGGTAAGCGGCAGCGCGGCGGGAAGTTTTACGCACTGGCCTTCCGGCATGGCGACGAATTCGGCAAAACCGCCTTGTTCCGCCATGGCAATGGCGTGGTCGCCGGGTTTGAAATTCTTCACGTTCGTTCCGACCGCCGCGACGACGCCAGCCGGGAGCTTGCCGGGCACGAACGGCAACTCCGGTTTGAACTGGTATTTGCCGCTCATCATGATCAGATCGACGAAGTTCACCGCGGTGGCGTGCGTCTGCAGCAGCACTTCGCCCGCCTTGGGCGCGGGCTTCGGCACTTCATCGAGCTTGGCGTTTTCGATCGGACCGAATTCGCGGACGACGACGGCGCGCATCATGTTCCCCAAATCATTCGAGGCAGTTCATCCTAGGCGGTGGCCTGTTTCGCTTGCCAGCGCACCGGCTCCGGGCTGATGCGGCCTTTCGCGATCCAATCCACGATGTCGCGCTTGCGAATCTTGCCATTGGGCGTGAGCGGGATTTCGTCGAGGCTGACGAAATATTCCGGCATGTCATATCTGGAAAGACCGGCGGCATCGAGGTGGGCAAGCAGCTCCGCAGGCGCGACATGCTTGCCTGAATGGAACATCACCGCGAGGCAGACTTTTTCGCCGAGCCGCGCGTCGGCGATCGGGACGGCCGCGGCGCGCGCGATTGCGGCATGCCGCATGGCCAGCGCCTCGATGCGCGCAGGATGGATGTTGTGGCCGCCGCGGATGATGATGTCCTTCAGGCGGCCGGTGATACGCAAATATCCGTCGGCATCGAGCAAACCCAAATCGCCGGTCATGAACCAGCCGTCCTTGTTGAAGGCATCTTCGGTCGCGGCCTGATCGTCGAAATAGCCGAGCATGAGGCTCGCGCCGCGACCGCCAATCTGGCCGATTTCGCCTGGGGGTGCGGGCGTGTCGCGGTCATCGGCCTTGAAGATGCGCAATTCATAGCCTGGGCAGGCACGACCGGATGTTTCGACGATCCGTGTCGCATCGTCGTTGGGTAGCGTGTACTGGTGCGAGCAGGTCTCGGTCATGCCGTAACCGCTTTGTGGAATGATGCCGCGTTCAAGCAGTCCGGCCACGACCGCGCGAGGCGCGGCGGCGCCGGAGATGCGGAAGCCCTTGAGCCGGCCGAGGCCGTTCAGCCCGCGCGTGCGCATCTCGGAAAGCAGATCGCCGGCGTGCGCCGGGACACCGACCAAGAAAGTGGTACCGGTTTCGAGAATGCGGTCGACTAGGCTCGCACCTTTTGGCAGATCGTTGACGACGAGTTCGCCGCCGACCGCGAGTGCCATCACCTGCGCGCCGAAGCCGAGATTGTGGCTGAGAGGACTGAGCGAATAGACCACCGAGTCCGCGCCGATGCTCCAGTCCTTGGCGAGCTGGCACGCGTTGGCGAGCAGCGTGTTATCGGAATGCATCACGCCCTTGGGCTTGCCAGTGGTGCCGGAGGTGAAGGCGAGATAGACGATCTGATTTGGGTCTTGTTTGGGCGCAACATCGACGTTTTTCCCCTCCCACCGCGATGCGGAGCGGAGCGGTGGGGAGGAGTCGGGAATGGGTGATAACAGGGCCGCCCATCCCGGCGTTTCGCGCCGACCCTCCCCACCACACGTTTCGCGCGCGGGTGAAGGGATAAGAGGTGAAAGCCGATAGACGTGCCGCATAAAGGCAAGCGATGAAAGCTCGGCAAAAATATCGCGGCGCGGCGCGTCGGCGCCGAAGCCCTCCTGGCCGATGAATGCCGCTGACCGCGTGCGTTGCAGGAGCTCGATGACTTCGCCCACGGTGTGGTCGCGATGCAGCGAAGGGCAGCACAGGTAGCCGTTGCGCGAACAGGCGAGCAGCGCAATGACGCCTTCCATGCGGCTTGGCAGCCAGACCGATACGCGCTGGCCGGGCGCGACACCGCGGCTTGCAAGATCGGCCGCAAGCGCATCGGCCGCGGCGGCGAGCTCGCGATAGGTGATGCGCCGGAACCGATCGCGAAGCGCAAAGCTTGCCGGCGTGCGCTCGGCGTGACCGCGCACAAGCGAATAGATCGTGTCGTCCCGCCAGAAGCCCGCGGAATAGTATTTCTTGATCAGCTCGTCGGTGAGCAGGGTCAGCATGGAATTCATGCTTGCTACACTAAGCTGTTTCAGGCAGGACCGCCAACAGATCGCGCCTAACTACGATGCATCTGCTAGTATCGCGGCGGACGAATTTCGAGGTGCGCGATGCTCGATCAAACAACAGGCCCGCGTGCGGCCAAAACCCCGCTTGCGGCAAAGCCACGGCTCGATTTTCAGGAGCACATCGCCGATCTCGAGGCTGCCGGCCTGCTGGTGCGCATCGATAGGTCGATTAACAAGGATACCGAACTGCATCCGCTGGTGCGCTGGCAGTTCATCGGCGGAATGCCGGAGGACGAGCGGCGCGCTTTTCTGTTCACCAATGTGGTCGACTCCAAGGGTCGGCGCTATGAGATGCCGGTGGTGCTCGGCGCGCTCGCGGCGTCGCCGCGAATTTACGCCATGGGTATGGGACAATCCGTGGACGAAATCGGCGACGCCTGGATGCACGCGATCGCCAATCCGATTCCGCCCACGCTGGTGAATGCCGCCCCATGTCAGGAGGTGGTGATCTCGGGCGATGATTTGCGCAAGGCTGACGGCGGGTTGACACGGCTGCCGGTGCCGGTGTCGACGCCCGGTTTTGACGCTGCGCCCTATCTCACCGCGACGCTGTGCATCACAAAGGACCCGGAGAGCGGCATCCGCAACATGGGCACCTATCGTGCAGCCCTGAAGGCGCCTGATCGCCTGGCCGTGCGCATGGTGGCGCGCGAAGCCACCGGCGCAGGCGGTTTTCTGCATTGGCTGAAATACCGCGGGCGACGGGAGAAAATGCCGATCGCTATCGTGATCGGCTGCGCGCCGATCGTGGTCTTCACCGGCCCGCAGAAGCTTGCGGTGGACGTGGATGAAATCGCGGTTGCGGGGGGTGCGGTCGGCGCGCCGATCCGCATGACACGCTGCCGCAGCATCGATCTGGAAGTGCCGGCGGATTCGGAAATCGTGATCGAAGGCTTGATCGACCCGGAGATGCTGGAACCGGAAGCGCCATTCGGCGAGAGCAACGGTTATGTGGCGCTCGAGGCCTACAACATGCCGATGCAGGTCACAGCGATCACGCACAAGCGCGCGCCGGTGTTTGCGTCAATCATCAGCCAAGTCACGCCGAGCGAGTCGAGCGTGATCAAGAAAGTGGCCTACGAACCGTTGTTCCTTGCACATCTGCGCCAACACCTCGGCGTCAAGAGCGTGCGCAAGGTGGTGATGCACGAGCCGCTTTCCAACCTGCGGCCGGTTATTTTCCTGCAATTCGCCGCCGAGGCGCCGCGATCGGAAGTGTGGCGCGGCCTGCATGGGGCTGCCACGCTGCAATCCAATTGCGGCAAGATCGTCATCGCGGTGAGCGAGGATATCGATCCGGCCGCGGGACTCGACGCGGTGATGTGGTCGCTCGCCTATCGCACCAATCCGGCGGAGGACGTGCAGATCGCGCCCAATCGCGGCGGCGTGCAAGGCGCGCAATATGGGCCGCGCAAAACCGACTCCGGGCTGCTGATCGACGCGACCCGCAAGCGTGCCATGCCGCCACTCGCATTGCCGACGCGCCAGCACATGGAGCACGCGCGCGCGCTGTGGGAGGAGCTGGGATTACCGGCGCTCGCCGTGCGCGGCCCGTGGCACGGCTATACACTCGGCGAATGGACCGAGGAGTGGGAGAATTTCGCGCGCCGGGCGGCGGCCGGCGACTGGATTGCCAACGGCGAGGAGACGCTGTCGCGCCAGCGCAAGGGTCTGCTGCCGGAGACGCCGATCCGGCCGGGCGAAGCGATCGATGAGTAAACGCCGCGCCGTATTCATTCTGCAGGATTTGAATTGGCGCGACTTGACGATTTCCATCGCGCCGAATTGATAATCCGAAGGCGCAACATCGGATGTCAGCGGCCAGGTCTACTGCCGAGGCGGCTCGAACGCGTCACTCGGCCTTGACGTTTGCCGCCTTCACGAGCGGCACCCAGGTGCCGCGTTCTCTGGCGAGGAACGCTGCGAATTCGTCGGGCGAGCCGATGTGCGGCTCGACGCTGAGCTTGGTCAGCGTGGCCTGAACGTCGGGCGATTTGAGGCACTCGTTGATCGCGACATTGAGCCGGCTCACGATTCCGGCCGGCGTACCGGCGGGGGCCACTATGCCGGTGAAAGACGCCGTGACAAAACCGGGTACGCCGCTCTCGATCATGGTCGGAATATCGGGCGCGCGCGAATTGCGCTTTTCACTCGTGAAGGCGAGGCCGCGCAGCTTGCCGGCTTGAACAAGCGGCAGCGACACCGCGGTGTTCTCGAACGTCATTTGCACTTCGCCGGCCATCACGGCCTGAATGGCAAGCCCGCCACCCTTGTACGGCACGTGGACGATATTGATGCCGGTGCGTTGTTTGAACAATTCGCCGATCAGATGCGGCGGCGTGCCGGCGCCGGGTGAGGCGTAATTGAGCTTGCCGGGACTGGCTTTGGCCAGCGCGATCAGCTCCGGCACCGATTTCGCCGGCAACGAGGTATTGACGGCAAGCAGATTGGCGGTGACGCCGAGCTCGGCGACCGGCGCAAAAGCTTTCACCGGGTCATAGCCGATGTTCTGATAGACGACCGGAGAGATCACGAGCGTCGAGGTGTTGCCGAGCAGGAGCGTATAGCCGTCGGGGTCGGCATCCGCGGCGGCCTTGGCGCCGATCGTGCCACCGGCGCCCGGACGATTTTCGACGATGAAGCTCTGGCCGAGAATCGCAGGCATTTTTGTCGCGACCAGCCGCGCCATGACATCGGCCGGTCCGCCCGGCGCAAAGCCCACGATCACCTTGATCGGCTTCGTCGGATAGGTTTGCGCCGGCGCGGCGCCAGCAAACGCCATCGCCGCAAGAACGGATGCCAACAACAAGTGCGCTGCTTGTTTCATGGTCTCTCCCCTGGGCGAGCATAACACGATTTCAATTGGCAAAGCCTGCGTCTACAACACGGGGGGTTGTTAGAAGGGCGAGCGCTGCATTTGTGGCGCGTATCACGGGGGACCCATGTTGATGGAAGGCTTCACGCGCACCGAAATCAAGACTTCGGGCGCCCGCATCGTTACGGTGCACGGCGGCAAGGGACCGCCGGTTCTGCTCATGCACGGCAATCCGTTCACGCATCTGTCGTGGCACAAGTTCGCGCCGCGGCTGGCGCAGGAGTTCACTGTGGTGACGACGGACTTGCGCGGTTATGGCGATTCCGAGAAGGTACCGGGCGGAGAGGATCATTCCGGCTATTCGTTCCGCGCCATGGCGCAGGATCAGGTGGAAGTCATGGCGGCGCTCGGCTTCGACAAATTCATGGCGGCTGGGCATGACCGTGGCGCGCGTGTGCTGCATCGCATGTGCCTCGATCATCCCGGGAAGGTTTCACGCGCGGCAATCCTCGACATCATTCCGCAACATCATCTGTTCAACAACATCACGCAGGCCTGGGCCACGGCGTC
This sequence comes from Xanthobacteraceae bacterium, assembly GCA_035501735.1. GTDB lineage: Bacteria > Pseudomonadota > Alphaproteobacteria > Rhizobiales > Xanthobacteraceae > PNAI01. Next base: position 49,949 of record DATJVR010000082.1, read on the forward strand.
GTATCACTGGTTCTTCATGATCCAGCCGTTCGACATGCCGGAGCGGTTGATGAGCGCGGATCCGGATTTCTTCATCACCAAGAAGCTCGCGAAGACCAAACAGGGATTGAGCTTCTTCGGCCAGGAGGCGCTGGAGGAATACAAGCGCTGTTTCCGCAATCCGGCCACGGTGCATGCCATGTGCGAGGATTACCGCGCCTGCGCCACGATCGACCTTGCCATGGACACGAAGGATTTCGCCGCGGGAAAGAAAATCACCTGCCCGGCGCTGATTCTTTGGGGCGCGACCGGTGCGGTCGGACGCAATCACGACTCGGCGAAAATCTGGAAAAATTACGCGACGACCATTGTCGGCGCGAAAGCGCTGCCGTGCGGCCATTACCTATCGGAAGAAGCGCCGGAGGAAACCTACGCCGAGCTCAGGGCGTTCTTCGCCGCCAAGTCGCTATGAAACCACCACCGGCGCGGGCGCGGCGAGGAAGTTGCGCATGGCGTACCAGAGCAGGTGCCGGTTCTTGCTGTAGCCCACGCTGTGCGCGGTGTAAGGCAAAATGACGAACTGGCGGTCGCCGTTCGGGAGCTGCTGATAGAAATCGAGCAAGTCCTCGTTGGTTGAATTGCCGTCCTGCGTGCCGCGCACCATGAGCACCGGCGAGAGCACTTTCCTCGGATCGACGAGCGGAAGATTTGCGGCCATGTCGAGATAGGTGCCGGTCGGAACCGTGTCACCGAATTTCATTTCGGCCGCGATGATTGCCTCGGGCACGGCGGGATCGTAGCTCGCCGCCAAGCCGTCGCGCGTGAAGATCGAGCGGATCATGGCGGCGTCGCGCTTGCGCCGCGGATTGGCGCGGAATTCCTCGATCCGCTTCTGCCGCCGGCCGATTTCGGCAGCGCCCTTGCCCTTGTAGGTGAAGGCGACCAGCACAAGACGGTCCACCCGCTCGGGCTCGGCTTGCGCATAGGCGCCGGCGCGGATGCCGCCCGAGGATGTGCCGTAGAAATGCATCTTCGGCTGGCCGGTCTCCTTCATCACGAGCGGGACGGCGGCCTTGAGGTCTTCGACGCCGCTCGCGATGTCGGAATTATTGCCGGAGGAACCCGAGCGGCCGTAACCGTCGTGGTCCATGGTCCATACGTCGTAGCCGTAGCGCGCCATCACGTTCATCAGCGAATACTCACCCTTGCCCGGCACGCTCAGGTCGTAAGATGAGCGCGAGGAATTCGACGAGCCGTGGACGAGGAAGAGGACCGGCAGCGGCTCGGCGCCGCGCTTGGGCGCGCCGATACGTTTGCGCCAGAGGTTGAGCTTCACGCTGCCTTTGTTGGCCCAGTATTCGGCGCTCCAGATTTCGCCGGCCGCGACCGCTTGTTTTGCGTCGTTCCTGCGCGCTGCCTCGGCCGACGAAAGTCCGGAGACCCATCCGGCCCCAATGCCAACACCTGCGCCAAGCAGCATTGTGCGCCGTGCCATGCCGCGATCGTTCTTATTCATCGTGCGTCTCCCCTGCCCTTGCTGTGTTTACGCCGAGCGCCGCAGGCGATCACTTTGGACACTGTTTCCCGAGTTCGTCGAACGGCGCGGTCAATTGCTGACCTTCCGGCGAGGAAGGATCGACCTGCTCAAGCCCGGTCATCAAGTTGATGTACTCGGGGCCGATCTTCTTCGCCATGTCCTCCGCCTTCTTATCGAGCGCTTCCATCGTCTTGGTGTCTTTCTTCTGTTCAGCCACCGCCATTTGCTCGTCGATTTTCGCCAGATCGCAAAACAGCTGGAGCTTCGTTTTGTCGGCGCGAAGCAACGCGACGACCTTTTGCACGTCGGCCAATGTCGGCTTCGGTCCGCTTGGTGGCGCGCCTTGCTGCGCCCGCGCAAGAAGCGGCAGGCCGACGACGGCGATCAGCGCAACGCAATATTTCACAAGATTCATTTCCGCCTCCCTGGCGAATTCGCAGTTGTGTGAACATGCGAACAGCTATTTGTAGCGAATAAACGCGGGATACGCACCATGGTTGCTGATGCAGCTCCCACACCCGCTTACCCGGCTGACGCGTCCGCAATGTCATCACCGCGTCGCGCGCATGCGCTTGGCCGCGTCAAGCGCGGCCGCCACGATGCCGTGATAGCCGGTGCAGCGGCAGAGATTGCCGGAGATGGCAATGCGCACTTCCTGCTCGGTCGGATCGGGATTATCGCGCAGGAATTCGATGAGCGTCGTCAGCATTCCCGGCGTGCAGAAGCCGCATTGCAGTCCGTGATTGTCGCGGAACGCTTCCTGCAAGGGATGCAGCTTGTCGGCGCTCGGCGCGATGCCTTCGATGGTGAGAATCTCGTGGCCGTCGGCCTGCACCGCGAGCATCAGGCACGAGCGCGCCGAACGGCCGTCGAGCAGAATGGTGCAGGCGCCGCATACGCCGTGCTCGCATCCGAGGTGCGTGCCGGTGAGCCCCAGCTCGTGACGCAGAAAATCGGCAAGCGTCAACCGTACCTCCACGTCGTTGCGCTCGTAGCGCGTGCCGTTGACGGTGACGGCGATGGTGCGCTTGCTGCTCATGTCAGTGCATGCGATTCCACGGCGCGTCAGCCGCGAGGCCTGACGCCTTCTCCAAGGCGCGGCGTGACAGCACGGCGGCGAGGTGCTGGCGGTACGATGCCGGCGCGTGGATATCCTCGATGGCGTCGAGCTTGCGGCAGCTTTCGCAGGCGGCGCGGAACAATTGGCCGCTGGCCGGTTTGCCGACGACGGCCTGCTCGACATCCGTAGCGCGCACCGGCGCAGGCCCTATCCCGCCAATCGTCACCGACGCACGCGTGATTTTTCCGCCGCTGTCGCGCTCGAGCAGGACCGCCGCCGAGACGATGGCAAAATCGCCGTGGCGGCGCGCAAATTCGACAAAGGCCGCGTCGTGTCCTTTGGCCCAGAGCGGCAGGCGCAGCGCAGTGACGATCTCATTCGGTTCGATGGCAGGTGTCATATAGGCGACGGGAAAATCCGCGAATTTGATTTCGCGGCGTCCTTGAGGCCCGGTGACCACGATCGTCGCGTCGTGCGCGGCAGCGACCGAGACCAGCTCGGCAGCGGGATCGAGATGGCACAGCGAGCCGCCGATGGTGCCGCGGTTGCGCGTCTGGCGATGGCCGACCTGCAAAATGGCCTGATGCAACAGCGGGCAACGTTCGCGTACGAGATCGGAAAATTCGACCTCATGCTGGCGGGTCATGGCGCCGATCTCGAGCGCGCCGCCAGTCTCCTTGATATAAGAGAGGCCTTCCACGCGATTGAGATCGATGACGTGATCGGGCAGCACGAATCGCATGTTGAGCATCGGCATGAGCGACTGTCCGCCGGCCAGGAGCTTGGCGTTGTCCAGGCGGCTGAGCAGCGCAATGGCCTCGGCAAGCGTTCGCGGATCGTGATATTGGAAAGGCGGCGGCTTCATTCTCGGACCTGCGGGGCCGAGTATAGGAAACCGCGGCGAAGGTGAGCAACGGCAATGCGCCGCTGGACTATTTCAAGCCTGTTCGTATTGCTGACGGCGCAGCCGGCGCTGGCGCAGGGACTGGAAGATTTCTACCGCGGAATGACCATTTCGCTGACGGTCGGCTACAGCGTCGGCGGCGGCTACGACACCTACGCCCGCATCCTCGCCCGTTATATGGGCAAGCACATCCCGGGAAATCCCACGATCGTCGTGCAAAACATGCCGGGCGCGGGCTCGCTCAAAGCGGCCAATTTTCTCTATACCGTTGCGCCCAAGGATGGCACCGCCATCGGCATGTTCGGCCGCGGACTCGCGATGGAGCCGCTGATCGGCACGAGCCCGGTGCAGTTCGAAGCTGCCAAGTTCAACTGGCTCGGCAGCGGCACCAATGAAGTGAGCGTGTTCGTCACCTGGCACGCATCGCCGATCAAGACCTGGGCCGACATGCTGAGCAAGTCGTTCACGGTCGGCGGCGAAAGGTCCGGTTCCGATCCCGACATCTACGCGCTGATGCTGAAAAATGCGTTCGGCGTGAAGCTGAAACTGATCAGCGGCTATCCCGGCACCACTGAAGTCGCCCTCGCGCTCGAGCGCGGCGAAGTCGACGGCCGCGCGAGTTGGTCGTTGAGCAGCCTGAATGCGACCAAGCCCGACTGGATCGCGCAGAAGAAAATCAATCTCGTGGTGCAGCTCAACATGACCAAGGCACCGGAGCTGCAGAACGTGCCGCTCATCACCGAATTCGCCAAGGACGACCGGCAAAAGCAAATCCTCAAGCTCGTGCTTAGCCGCCAAGTCATGGGGCGGCCATTCATGGCGCCGCCCGGCCTGCCGGCGGACCGCGCACAGGCCTTGCGCCAGGCTTTCGATGCGACCATGAAGGATTCCGACTTCCTTACCGAAGCGAAGGCGCGCGGACAGGATGTCAATCCGGTGAGCGGGGCGGAACTCGACAAACTCCTGGCGGATCTTTACGCCACGCCGAAGGACGTAGTCGAGGAAACGAAGAAAGCAATCGGAGGGCAGTGAGCGGACTAGCGCGCATGCCGGCCGATGACTATGTGCCGTGCGCCCCATCCCAACTTTGCCAGCCCATGCAGCCGATCATTTCCGTGTCGAATCTTTCCAAAACCTATGCGTCGGGTTTTTGCGCGCTCAGGAATATCAACCTCGACGTCGCGCGCGGCGAGATTTTCGCATTGCTCGGCCCGAATGGGGCCGGCAAGACCACGCTCATCGGCATCATCTGCGGGATTCTCAAACCAACCGACGGCTCGGTGTCGGTCGGTGGCTACAACATCCTCAAGGACTACCGCACTACGCGCGCCCTTATCGGCCTCGTGCCGCAGGAATTGTTCACGGAAATGTTCGAGACGGTCTGGGCGACGGTGAATTTCAGCCGCGGTCTTTTCGGCAAGCCGAAAAATCAGGCTCTGATCGAAAAGGTCCTCAGGCAATTGTCGCTGTGGGACAAAAAGGACAGTCAGATTCGCACGCTGTCCGGCGGCATGAAGCGGCGCGTGCTGATCGCCAAGGCGCTCGCGCACGAGCCGCAAATCCTCTTCCTCGACGAACCGACCGCCGGCGTCGATGTCGAGCTGCGCAAGGACATGTGGCAGGTGGTGCGAGCGCTGCGCGAGTCAGGGGTCACCATCATTCTGACCACGCACTACATCGAAGAGGCGGAGGAAATGGCCGACCGCATCGGCGTGATCAACAAGGGCGAGATCATTCTGATCGAGAACAAGGACGCGCTCATGCAAAAGCTCGGCAAGAAGCAATTGACGCTGCAGTTGCACAAGAAGCTCGATGCCGTCCCAAGCGCGCTTGCAGCCTACAATCTGACGCTCGCGGCCGACGGCAGAGAACTGGTCTACACTTACGACACACAACTCGAGCGCACCGGCATCACGTCGCTGCTTGGCGATCTGGGCAAGGCCGCAATCGGATTCCGCGATCTGCACACCACGCAAAGCTCGTTGGAGGATATCTTCGTCGGACTTGTGAGCGAGCGAAAATGAATCTTCGCGCAGTCGGTGCCATCTATTCGTTCGAAATGGCGCGCACCGGGCGCACGCTGATGCAAAGCATCGTATCGCCGGTGATCTCGACCTCGCTTTATTTCGTGGTGTTCGGGGCCGCGATCGGCTCGCGCATCAGCCAAATCGAGGGCGTCGCCTATGGCGCGTTCATCGTGCCGGGCCTGATCATGCTGATGCTGTTGACGCAAAGCGTGATGAATGCCTCTTTCGGCATCTACTTTCCGCGTTTCACTGGAACGATCTTTGAAATCCTGTCGGCGCCGGTGTCGTTTTTCGAGATCGTGCTCGGTTATGTCGGCGCGGCGGCAACGAAATCGATCGTTCTCGGGCTGATCATTCTCGCAACATCATTCCTGTTCGTACCGCTCCGCGTCGAGCATCCGCTCTGGATGCTGCTGTTCCTCGTGCTGACGGCCGCGACTTTCAGCCTACTCGGCTTCATCATCGGCATCTGGGCGGATGGATTTGAGAAGCTGCAAATCATCCCGTTGCTCGTCATCACGCCGCTGACATTCCTGGGCGGGACGTTCTATTCCACGAGCGTGTTGCCACCGGTGTGGCGGACGATCACGCTGTTCAACCCTTTGGTGTACCTCATCAGCGGATTCCGCTGGAGCTTCTTCGAGATCGCCGATGTCAACGTCGGCGTCAGCCTGGCGATGACCACGGGGTTCCTGGTCATTTGCCTGACGATCGTCTGGTGGATATTCAAAACCGGCTATCGGCTGAAAAACTAACAGGGCGACGCAGTTTTGCCCAAATCGGTCTGCTAAACAGGGTTTAGGGGGCGGCTTTCCTTACCGTCGAATTTGGGGCAAGCTTATCGCAGCCCGGAATTGACGGAGCGGGAGAGGTTTTCAGTGGGCGTTCGGGGTTCAAGCCTAGCGGCACTGCTCGGAATTTTCGTCACCGCCATAAGCGCTGCGGCACAAGAACCGCAGGACCTGTCGACGTTGAGCCGCGACGACGTGCTGGCGTTGCAGCGACGACTGGTCGATGCCGGCTGCTACAACGGCCCGCTCGACGGCAATACCGGTCCGGCGCTTTCACAAGCGATAAAAATCTGCCCGGTCCAGCAGCCCTTCCTGAGCATCGAGACCGGGATGCATACGGCGCCGATCGTCGGCATTGCCACCGATGCGGCGTGCCGGCTCGCGGCCACCGCTTCTCACGACAAGACGGTGCGGATGTGGTCGTTGCCCGACGGGCGGCTGTTGCGGACACAACGCTTGCCGATCGGCGACGGCAATCTCGGCAAGGTCTACACGGTTGCGGTCTCGTCCGACGGCAAGTGGGTCGCGGCCGGAGGCTGGGACGCGATTTATGCCATCGGCGATCCGAATAAGCGCGATGGAATCTATTTGTTCGACAGCGCGACCGGGACGCAGGTCAGGCACATCGGCAGCTTCGGGAACGTCCTCAATCACATCGTATTTTCGCCGGATAACAAACTGATCGCGGTGACGCTTGGCGGCAATGAAGGAGTACGTGTCGTCGATATCGCGTCGGGCCGAGAGGTCATGTCCGATCGGCAGTACGGAGCGCAAAGCTACGGCTTTGCCTTCGCGCGCGACGGCATGATGTACACGGTCAGCTACGACGGGTTCCTGCGACAGTATGGACCGGATTTTGTCCTCAAGAACAAGGTGACGTTGCCGGGCGGTCAACAACCGCTTTCGGTTGCCGTCGATCCGGAAGGTAAGCGGCTGGCAATCGGCTATTTCGATACCACGGCGGTCGACATCGTCGACGCCAAGACGCTCAAACCGATCGCGGCCGCGGATAATCGAAATACCGAATACAATCTCGGCTCACTCGCCTGGTCGCCGGACGGCCAATATCTGTACGGCGCCGGGCGGTTTCGCGCCTTTCTCAACGGGGCGTGGCGGCATCCGATCCGCAAATGGACCCGCGACGGGCAACAGGTCGGGTCCGATGTACCGGTTTCCGAGAACACCGTGACGTTGGCCAACTGCGCCGATGCCATTGCGTTCGGCGCCCAGGATCCGGCGTGGGGCATGCTGCGCACGGACGGCACGGCGGTGACGCTCGGCCTCGCCCGCATTCCGGACATGAGGGCCAAGCGCGGGACGGCTTTCGTCGTGTCCGCGGACGGAACGCGGCTGCGTTTCGGACTCGGGATCGGCGAGGATAGGCCCGTTCTGTTCGATCTCGCGTCCGGCCTCACCGAGGCATTGGGGCCAACGCCCCCCGATCTTCACCCGCCAACGATCACGGGAATCAACATCGCCAAATGGGAAGGCGAGTTCAATCCGACGCTCGACGGCAAACCGCTCGGGATCGACCAGTACGAACTCTCGCGCAGCCTGACGATCCGCCCCGACCGCACCGGCTTCTTGCTCGGTACCGAATTCCGCCTGCGTGCCTATACGGTGGAAGGAAAACTGCGTTGGTCGCAGCAAGCGCCGAGCTTGACCTTCGGCGTGAATTTGGCGCGCGACGGCGAGATCGCGATCGCTGCCTACGGCGATGGGACGATCCGCTGGTACCGCTGGTCGGACGGCAAGCCGCTGCTCTCGCTGTTCGTGCACAAGGACGACAAGCGCTGGGTGGCATGGACGCCGACCGGCTACTACATGGCCTCGCCCGGGGCAGAGGACTTGATCGGTTGGCACGTCAATCGCGGCTGGGAGCAGCAGGCCGACTTCTTCCCGGTGGCGCGCTTCCGCAATCAGTTCAACCGTCCCGACATCGTCAGGCTGGTGCTGCAAACGCTCGACGAGAGTGCGGCGGTCCGCCAAGCTAACGCCACGTCGCGGCGGGCGGAACAGACGACGACGATTCTCGCGCAGCTGCCGCCGGTGATCCGTCTCAAGGATTACGACAACGGCGGAACATATTCGTTCTCAAGCGAGAACCTGTCGCTCGACTACGAGCTGCGCTCGCCCTCGGGCAAGGCGGTGGATCGGATCGACGTGATGGTCGACGGCCGGCCGCAGCAGGCGGTCGGACTCAGCATGCGATCCGCGGACAGCGCACAAGTGCGCACGGACAAGATCAACGTCACGTTCCCCAAGCACGACGTCGATGTGGCGCTGATCGCCTGGTCGGGAGAAATTGCGAGCGAAGCGGCGCGATTTAAGCTCAAATGGACCGGGCAGCAAGAATCCGATCTGCTCAAGCCGAAACTCTACGCCCTTGTCGTCGGCGTCAGCGATTATGTCGAACCCGATCTCAAGCTTGCCTATGCCGCCAAGGACGCGGCCGACTTCGGCAAAGTGCTGCAAGCGCAGTCGGGCGGCATGTACGGCACGGTCACGATCAAGCTGCTGACCGATACCAAGGTCACGCGCGATTCGATCGTCGAAGGATTGGCATGGCTCGAACAGCAGGTGACAAGCCGCGATATCGGAATTGTCTTCCTGGCCGGCCACGGCGTGAACGACGAAAAATTGAACTACTGGTACCTGCCGTACGATGCAAGCTTGGCGAACCTGCGGACGCGAGGCGTGGTGCAGGACGATATCCGTCGCACGTTGCGCAATCTCGCCGGCAAGGCCATCCTGTTCCTCGATACGTGCCATGCCGGGCAAGTGATGAAGGTGGCCGCGCGCTCCGCTGATACGGATCAGACCGCGATGATCAACGACTTCATCAAGGCCGAGAATGGCGTGATCGTATTCGCGTCCTCGCAGGGCAAGGAAGTTTCGGTTGAGCTGAAGGACGTGCAGAACGGCGCCTTCACCAAGGCGCTGATCGAGGGTATCGGCGACGGCAAGGCGAACCTGCTCAACAAGGGCAACATCACCCCCTCGCAGCTCGATGCCTTCGTGGTGGAACGGGTCAAGGAATTGACCCACGGCACGCAACATCCGGTGATGTCGAAGCCGGACACGGTGCCCGATTTCCCGTTCGCCATCGTGCGGAAGTGACCGCGCGATAATCGAAATTCTCCGGCGCCATCGGCAGCAGGCAGCGAAGCGGCCATTACCGGGGGCTTCAATCAGGGCTGGAACGACAGCCTCGACAGGCTGGCGGTGTTTCTGGCCCGCGTTACTTGGCTCCCCGCATCTCCGCCCGCGCGGCCTTCACCGCCTTCACGATGTTCTGATAGCCGGTGCAGCGGCAGAGATTGGAAGCGAGCACGTCAAGCAATTCCTCGTCACCGATGTCGGGCAGCTGCTCCAACGTGTTGACCGCAAGCATCAAAAATCCCGGCGTGCAGAAGCCGCATTGCAGCCCGTGATGCTTAATGAACGCGCGTTGCAGCGGATGCAGCGCATCACCCTTCGCCAATCCCTCGACCGTGCGGATCTTCTTGCCCTGCGCCTGCACCGCGAACATCAGGCACGCGCGCACCGCCTCGCTCTCCACGATTACCGTGCACGCCCCGCAGACGCCGTGCTCACAGCCGAGATGCGTACCGGTCAACCCGCATTCGTCGCGGATCGTGTCGGCGAGCGTGCGGCGCGGCTCGACCGTCACCGCATAGTCGCGCCCATTCACGTTCAACGTGAATTCGATCTTGTCCGTCATGCTTTCGGCAGATCCTTGCCGAACTTCGCGCGGATGCGCGCATCGAGCGCCTTGCTCGGGCGCGCCTCGATCGGGAACGTGTCGCGCCGCGCCCACGGCCGACAGGCGTCGATCACCACGCGCGCGTTGCGCGGATCGTCCGGCGCATAGGCCATGGGATCGAGCGCCGAAGACCAGCAGCCGCGCAGCGTCTCCAGTCCCTCGCGCGGATCGAAGCGCGTGCACATGGCCCAGATCACTTTGTCCATGTCGGCGGGATCGATGTCGTCGTCCACCACCACGACGAAGCGATTGACATAGGCGCCGGCGTGGCATTGCGAGGCGATCAGTCCCGCCTGCTTGGAATGCCCGGCATACATCTGCTTGATCGCGACGGTGAGCCAGAGCCGGCTGCCGCCGGCGGCGTGCGACCACACACCTTTGACCTCGGGCACGCCTGCGGCTTCGAGCTGATTCCACACCGCGCCCGAACGATAGGTGCCGCGGTAGAACGAGTCGTCGTCGGGCGGAATGCCGGGGATGGCGCCGAGCAGGATCGGATTGTCGCGATACATCATCGTTTCGATGCGGATCGCCGGCTCCTGCTTGACGCCGCCGGCGTAATAACCGGTCCACTCACCGAGCGGACCTTCCTTGATGCGATCGTTGGGATGGATGAAACCTTCGAACGCGATCTCGGCATGCGCGGGGATCGGCAGGCCGGTCTTCGGCCCCAAGATCACTTCCACCGGTTCGCCGAGCAGCCCGCCGGCCGCGTCGTATTCATTCTTGCCGTGCGGGATTTCGAGGCCGGCGATCATGAACAGCGCCGGATGCATGCCGCACACCACGGCGACCGGGCATGGCTTGCCGCGTTCGTGATATTTGCGCTGGATCATGTCGCCGTGCTTGCCCTTCGAGCACATCACGGTGGCGAGTTTCTTGTCGTGCGCCTGCACGCGATAGGCGCCGTAGTTGATCCAGCCGGTGTCGGGATCGCGCATCACCACCATGTCGCCGGTGCCGATGTAGTAACCGCCGTCGTGCTCGTGCCACTTCGGCACCGGAATCTTGAACAGGTCGATGTCGTCGCCTTCCTTGACGTTCTCCAGCAGCGCGCCGGTCGGCAGCGTGACCGGCGGAATCGATTTTGCCTCTTTCATGTAGCGCCGCCACCAGCGCACGAGGTCCATCTCACTTGCATCGACTGGGTTGCCGAGGGTGAGATTGATGCGGCGCACGGACGTGAGGATGTTGGCGAGGATGCGATGCCCGCGCGGATACCCCGGGATGTCGTCGAAGAGCACCGTCTGATTGCCGGTGCGGCGCTGATAAAAATCGACAATCCCGCCGATTTCCTCCTCGCGGTTGGCGCCGCTGATGGGCTTGACCTCGCCCGCCGCCTCCATCTCGGCGAGCCAGACGCGCAGGTCCTGCTTCGGCGCGTTGGAGGCACGGTTCGCGACACGCGGGCCGATCTTGTTCATGACGCAGCTCCGAATTTTCTTCCTTCACCGCTTTTCATCAATAATAGCCTTCAACCGCTGCGGCGTCACAGGCAGTTGCGTGATCGCGCCCGGAATGCCGATGGCGTCATCGATGGCCGACGCGATCGCGGCGCCGACGCCGTTGATGCCGCTTTCGCCCGCGCCCTTGATGCCGAGCGGATTTAAGGGACTCGGCGCATCTTCGGTAAGGATGATCTCGATGTCGGGAACCTCGTGCACTGTCGGCAGGAGATAGTCGGCGAAGGTCACGCTGAGCGGATCGCCGTTCTCGCCGTAGGTGAACTCCTCCAGCAGAGCGCCGCCGATCCCCTGTGCGCAGCCACCAGCGATCTGTCCCTTCACCAGCATCGGGTTGATGGCACGGCCGATGTCATAGGCGATGACGTAGCGCTCGACGGTGACGCCGCCGGTGCCGGGATCGACCTTCACCACCGCGAGATGATCGCCATAGGGATAGACCTGATGATCGGCGTGGTGCCAGCCTTCGGCTTCCAGCTTGCCGCGGCTCGCCGCGATCTGGCCGAGACTGATAGAGGCACCCCCCGCGCGATCGGTGCGGACGACTTCGCCGTTGATGATATCGAGCGCATTCGCCGGCGCCTGCAACAGCTCGGCGGCGACGGAGAGGATTTTTTCGCGCAGGGCGAGCGCGGCAACGCGAGCCGCCGAGGCCGTCATCACGGTCGCGCGCGAGGCATGCGCGCCGATGCCGTGCGCGATGCGGTCGGTTTGGCCATGGATCACGCGCAGGCCCTTGTAATCGACGCCCAGAACTTCGGCGGCGACCTGCGCCATCACGGTCTCGAAGCCCTGCCCGAGCGACGCGCCGCCGGTGATCACTTCGACCGCGCCGGAATCGTCGATCTCGATGCGCACGCCGTCCTTCGGCCCGAGACCGGCCTTCTCGACAAACATCGCGAGGCCGACGCCGACCATCTCGCCAGCGGCGCGGCGGCGTTTGAGATCGGCGTTGAGTTTTTCCCATTCGACGTGTTTCAGCAGCTTGTCGAGCAGCGCGTGATAGTCGCCGGAATCGAAATGGATTTCCTCGCCGAGCGCTTCCAGCGGCCGCTTGAACGGCATTTCCTGCGCGGTCACCGCGTTGCGGCAGCGCACGGCGATCGGATCGAGCTTCAATTGATGCACGATCGCGTCGACCAGCCGCTCGCGCACGAAAGACGTCTCGAACCGGCCGGGCGCGCGGTAGGTCGCGGCCGGCGTCTTGTTGGTCAGGCGGAAATGGCACACCGCGCGATAGGCGAGCGGCACCCGATAAGGGCCGGGCAGCACGCCGCAGGTCATCATGGCGACACGCGTCGCGTGGGTGCGGACATAAGCACCGTTGTCGTGGAAAATCTCGTCGTCGATGGCGAGGATTTCACCCTCCGCGGTCACGGCAGCGCGGATATGGTGGTGCTGGTTGCGCGAATGATTGGCGGCAATCAGATGCTCGCGCCGATCCTCGATCCATTTCACCGGGCGGCCGAGCCGCATGGCGGCGACGCAGACCAGAATGTCCTCGGGGTAAAGCTCGCCGCGAATGCCGAAGCCGCCGCCGACGTGGGACTCGAACACGTTCACAGCGGTGAGCTTGCGCTTGAGCATGCGCGCGATCAGTTCCTGATTGCGGTGCGGCACTTTCGCGGCGCCGTGCAGCTCCAGCATATCGCGCGCGGCGTCATAGCGGCCGAGCGCGCCGCGGGTCTCGAGCGGCACGCCGGAGTGGCGGCCGACGTCGAGCTTGAGTTCGACGATGTGCGGCGCGTTACGGAATGCCGCTTCCACATCGCCGTAACCTTGGCGCAGCAGTGCGGCTTCCGTGTCGTGGCCGGCCGAGAATTCGCCCGGCTTCGCTTCCGCCGAGAGCAGCACGGGCAATTCCTCGATCTCCATCGTGACGAGATCGGCGGCATCTTCGGCGACGTAAGGGTCTTCTGCGAACACAGCCGCGACCGGCTCGCCCACGTAGCGCACTTTGTCGGCGGCCAGCACCGGCTGACGATAGGGCGCAAGCTTCTCGATCGGCCCCTCGCGGAAGTCGATCGGCGGCACATCCGAAATTTCGGCCGCGGTCCATACCGCGACGACGCCGGGCAATTTGCGGGCGGCGCCCGCGTCAATCGACAGAATCTTTCCATGGGCGTGGTTCGAGCGCACGACGCGCATGTGGAGCTGATTGGGAAAATTGATGTCGCCGGCAAAACGCCCCTGCCCCGTCACCAGCGGCGGGTCTTCCAGGCGCTCGACCGATTGGCCGATCCATTTCGTGCCGCGCACGCTGTCGTTCATGCGGCGGCTCGCTGCAAAGCGCGAGCGACGACCGTACCGACGAGGCCGCGCCGATATTCCGCGGAATTGACCGCGTCATCGAGCGGGGCGACCGCCTTCGCCGCGGCGTGCGCCGCAGCCGCGAAAATTTCCGACTTCGGCATGCTGCCTTCGAGTTCCGCTTCGGCTTCGACGATACGCCGCGGAAAGGCTTCGACGCCGCCGACCGCGACTCGCGGCTCAACGATCATCGAATCCTTCAGGCGATAGGTCGCCAGCGCCATGGCGATGGCAAAATCACCGGCGCGGCGGCTGAATTCGTAGAATCCAAAACGCGTGTCGCGCGGCAGCACCGGCAACCGCACTTCGGCCAAAAGCTCACCGTCTTCCAGCGCCGTCGTCATGATGTCGTCGAAAAAATTTTTTGCCGCGACGATGCGGGTGCCGCGCACGCTTCGTATGATCATTTCGGCGTCGAACGCCGCCGCCACCAGGCACCATTCCGAAGCCGGATCGGCATGCGCGATACTTCCGCAGAACGTGCCGCGCGCTCGGATGGGCTTGTGTGCGATGTGGTGGACGACCTCTGCGAGCAAATCTCCAAGCGGACCTTGCATTGCTGGACGCTCGAAAGCGGCATGTCGCACGCAAGCGCCGATGCAGAGTTTTTCAGCTTCGACGGCGAGCCGCGCAAATTCCCTCACGCCGTTGATGTCGACGAGATGTTTCGGCCGCGCCAGCCGAAACGCCATGGTGGGAACGAGGCTTTGCCCGCCGGCCAGAACGCGCCCGTCATCGGGCGCCACGCGACCCAAGGTCGTCAGAGCCTCCTCGACCGTCTTTGGCGCGTGATAGTGAAACGGGGCAGGTTTCATCGGCGGCGACAGCATAGGGCCGCGCCCGGCGCGCATCAATGCGAGCGTATTGCGCGCGCATCCTGGGCAACGCTATATGCTGCGCGCCCGCCCGCGTCCTCACCGAAAGGCCATGCCGATGTCCGACGATATCCTGACCAAGCAGGACGGCCCAATCCTGCGCATCACGCTCAACCATCCCGAGCGCGGCAATGCCGTGACCGACGAAATGGTGGCGCGGCTGACCGGCCTGATTCATGATGCGCCGAAAACGTCCGACATCGTGGTCCTGCGCGGCGCGGGCAAGGATTTCTGCGTCGGCCGCGCCGGCATGGGCGCACGGCCCGCCGTGGAGCCGACGGCGTACGCGCGGCGGAATTTTTCCGACGTGGTGTTCGACGCCTACGGCGCGCTGCGCAATTCGGTCATACCGGTCGTGGCCGTGGTGCAGGGCGGCGCGCACGGCTTCGGCTGCGCGGTGGCGGCCGCTTGCGACATCACGATCGCGAGTGATACGGCCACGTTTTCCGTGCCGGAAATGGCGCACCAGATCATGCCAACCATGGTGATGTCGTCGTTCGTCGATCGCGTGCCGCGCAAGGCCATGGCCTATCTGGTCTATTCGATGTTCGAGGTCAGCGCCGAGCGTGCCCTCTCCTATGGCATCGTCAGCGATGTCGTCCCCGCGGCGCAGCTCGACGCGACGGTCGAAAAGCTCGTCGCCAATATGCTGAAAGCCCCGACCATTTCCCTCCGTGCCGCCAAGGAATACGTGCGGAGCGCCCCGGACATGCCGGTAGCAGGCGCGATCGAATACGCGCGCAACCTGCATGCCACGATCAACTCGGCCGCCGAGATCAAGAAGAGTCGCGGCGTATAAGTCCTTGAATCCGCCCTCAACCTCGGCGCACAGTAGGCCCGAGAGAGCCCAACAGCCCATCAGCCCAAGCCGGTCACCCCATGCAACAGCCTGCCCTGCGTACCAGCAATTCCCCGGAATTCTCGACCGCGTATTTCTTCCTGGAAGGTCTTAACGAGGTTGGGATCGAATACCTGTTCTGCAATTTCGGCACCGACCATGCGCCGATCATCGAGGAAATGGCGCACAAAAAGAAGCTCGGCGAGAAAATTCCGACGGTGATCCGTTGCCCGCACGAGAACACGGCGGCGCATATGGCCGGCGGTTATGCCTTCATGACCGGGCGCGGCCAGGGCGTGCTGGTCCATGTCGACGTCGGCACGGCCAATTCCGCCAACGCCATGCACAACATCTTCCGCAGCCGGATTCCGGTGCTGCTGATGGCCGGCAAGGCACCCTACACCGCCGGTGACGAACTCGTCGGTTCGCGCGACACCTACGTGCATTTTATCCAGGAACCGTTCGACCAGGCGAGCCTGGTGCGGCCCTATCTGAAATGGGAATGGACGCTGCCCTCCGGGGTGGTGGTGAAGGAGGCCTTGCGGCGCGCGCATTCGATCATGCAGAGCGAGCCGTGCGGGCCGGTCTATCTCATGATGCAGCGCGAGACGCTCACGCAGCCGTGGAGCGTCGACGAGGTGCGACGTTATGCGGCCGATCAGTTCGGCAGCACGCACGGCGGTCAAGCCGATCCCAAGCTCGTCGGCGAACTCGCCGACCGCATCATCAATGCCGAGCATCCGATTCTGATCACCGCCTATGCGGGACGCAATCCGCGCGCCGCGCAGGCGATCGCGGAACTTTCGGAATTGGCCGGCATCGCGGTGTTCGAATCGAATTCAAGCAACAACATTCCGAACACCATGCCGTGCTTCGTCGGATACATGCCGGATAAGCATCTGCCAAAGGCCGATCTCGGCCTTCTGGTCGACATCGACGTGCCCTGGTTCCCGTCGGACGTGCAGCCCAAGGCCAACTCCTTCTGGGCGCACATCGATATCGACATTCTTAAACCTGCGTCGCCGATGTGGACGTTCCCGGGCAACCTGCGCATGCAGGGCGACAGCGGGCATATTCTCGCGCAGCTTGTCGACGAAGTCAGGAAGAAAGCGACGCCTGCGTTCAAGCAGAAGGCCGCGGCGCGCATGGCGGAGCTCAAGAAGGAGCACGATGCGCTCGGCGAGCGCGCGGCCAAATTGGCCGCCGACAAGGGCCAATCGAACGAGATCAATCCGCATTATCTGATGGCGGAGCTCAACAAGCTGCTGAAACCGGACGACGTGGTCTTCAACGAAGCGATCCGCAATGCCGGCGCGGTGTCGCTGCAAATCAAGCGCCCACAGGCCAATACAATGATGCGCTCGGCCGGCGGCGGGCTCGGCTGGTCGGGCGGATTTGCGCTCGGCGCCAAACTCGCGGCGCCCAACCGCATGATGGTGCAGGTTTGCGGCGACGGCAGCTTCTATTTCGGCAATCCGAGCTCGGTGTTCTCCGCCTCACAGCAGTACAAGCTGCCGATCCTGATCGTCGTGACCGACAACACCGGTTGGGGCGCGGTGAAGGCCTCGACGCTGCGCGTATTCCCGAGCGGGGAAGCCGTGTCGTCGGACGAATTCCAGTCGCATCTTTTACCCGACGTCGATTTCAGCAAGATCGCCGAGGCGTTCGGCGCCTACGGCGAAAAAATCACGGAACCTGCCGAGGTACCGGCGGCGCTCGCGCGCTGCGTCAAGGAAGTGCGCGGCGGACGCACTGCGATCCTGCATGCACGAGTGACCCGGCTGTAACGAGGAAAGTGGCGTATGCGTAAGCTAATCCTCCTGATCGGATTGCTCTGCATCGCCATCAGTCCCGCTTATGCTCAACTGCGCGGCCATGGCGGCCCCGTACGGGCGCTGGCGATCTCGCCCGACGGCAAGAGCGCGATCTCCGGCAGCTTCGATTCCTCCGCGATCTATTGGTCACTCAGCCGTAACATCGCCGAGCAGGTTCTGCGATTTCACTCAAGCTCGGTGAACGCCGTAGCGTTTGGACCGTTCGGGCGCATCATCACGGCCGGCGAGGACGCCCGGATCGCGCTCTGGGCGCCGGGCGGAGAGACGCCGGTGCGGGTGCTGGAAGGTCACACGGCGCCGATCGTCGCGCTCGCGGTTTCTCCCGACAACAAACTGATCGCATCGGCGTCGTGGGACCACACCGTGCGGCTGTGGCCGCTCGCGGGTGGAAAGCCCTTCGTGCTCGAAGGCCATCAGCAAAACGTCAACGGCGTGGCGTTCATCGATGCCAAGACCTTTGTCAGCGTGAGCTACGATCTGACGTTGCGCATCTGGACGCTTTTCGGCGGCGCACCCACGATCGTGACCCTGCCGACGCCGCTCAACGCGGTG
The DNA here is from genome assembly GCA_035501735.1 of Xanthobacteraceae bacterium. GTDB lineage: Bacteria > Pseudomonadota > Alphaproteobacteria > Rhizobiales > Xanthobacteraceae > PNAI01. Next base: position 67,886 of record DATJVR010000082.1, read on the forward strand.
GCGGTCGCGCCGCGCGACGGCGAAATCGTCACCGGCGGCGCCGATGGCCGTGTGTTCTTTGTCTCGCGCGATGGTGAAATGCTCGGCGAGCTTGCGGCTGGCGAGGCGCCGATTATTTCGATCGCGATCTCGCCTGACGGCAGCCTGATCGCGGCCGCGGGGGTTCGCGGTTCCGTCGCCATCATCGACCGAAAGTCGCGCACCGTCCTGCGCACGCTGGTGGGGCCCGGCCTGCCGGTCTGGTCCGTGGTGTTTCTGCCCGACAACAAAACGCTGCTCACCGGCGGCACCGATCGCGTGATCCGGCGATGGAATGCGCGGACTGGCGACCATATTGGCTCAGTCGCGGTCGCCGACTCCAAGGATCCGCTTGCCGCCTACAAAGGCGACCATGGCGCTGACGTGTTTCGCGCCTGTGTGGCCTGCCATACGTTGCACCCCAATGAAGGCGGGCGCGCGGGGCCGACGCTGGCCGGGCTGTTTGGACGAAAGATCGCGACACAGCCGGATTACAATTTTTCCCCGGCGTTGAAGAAACTCGACATCGTCTGGACGCCGGAAACAGTGGCCAAGCTGTTCGAAATCGGGCCGATGGAATATACGCCCGGCACCAAGATGCCGGAGCAGAAACTCGGCCCCGACGACCGCACGGCGCTGGTGAGTTTCCTGGAAAAGGCGACCGGCGCGAAAAAGCCGGAGGAAGGCCCGAAGAAACCCGTCCCGGAAAAGCCCGCGCCAAAAAAGAAATGAACGTTCAGGCTTTGCCGTCGCGTTCGCGCGCTTCGTGCTCGGCTTTGAGCCGTTCGCGCTCGCGCAAATAATCCTCGGTGGTGCGCGGAGCTGGACGCGGCGCAGCGTAGGGGTCGAAATCCTCCTCGGTCACGGCCGACACGCGGCAATCCTCGCACATCTTGATGACATCGAGGCGCTTGGCGGAATCCTTGAACATCCAATGCTGCTTGGATTCGAGCTTTGCGGTGACGCGTTCGATCGTGCTTGTAACGCCGAACGGTTTGCCGCAGCGGATGCACAGGAACGGCTCTTCTTCCTTCAGAATGCGTGCGGTCGCGGTGGCGGCGCGGAAATCGAGTTGCGGCTTGAGCGTGATCACTTTCTCCGGGCAGGTGGCCTTGCAAAGACCGCACTGCACGCAAGCGTCTTCGGCGAAACGGAGCATCGGGCGGTCGGGATCGCCGGAGAGCGCGCCGGTCGGGCAAGCGGAAACGCAAGCGAGGCAGAGCGTGCAGCCTTCGGCGTTGAGGTTGACCACGCCGAATGGCGCGCCTTCGGGCAGCGCCACGACATCGACGGGCGCGGGTGCGGCGCGGTGCAGTTCGCGTAAAGCGAGCCGCAACACATCGCGTTTGTCGCCGACCGGCGAGAAACTGGCAAGCTGCGGCGCCGGCATGCCCGGTTCGATCGCACGAAGCGCTGCCCCGAGCCTATCAGGATCATCGGTCTCAATCGTTGCCGCCCGCCCGGTACCATAGCCCAGTCCAGCGAGGATCGGCTCGGCCAGAGCGAGGGTCCGCAGCAGGCCGGCTACGTCGTGACGGGGCTTTGCCCGCAACAGAAGACGCAATGCTGTTGCGCCATAGGCGAAGGCCGCGGCGATGGTTTCCAATGCCACCTGCGTCACCTCGTTGACCGCAAGCGGCAGCACATGCGCCGGAAGACCTTCGCCATGCCGCGCCAGCGCATCGATCAACTCGGCGCCGTGAGCCTCATCGTGCAGCAGCAGGATCGGCGAGGTGCCGCCGGCCTCGCGATAGGTCGACAGCAGCACACGAAGCTTGCGCATGAGCGCATCCGCCGGCGGCAGCGCATAGGCGGCGGCTCCGGTCGGGCACACCGCGGCGCACTGACCGCAGCCGGCACATACTTGTGCGTCGATCGCCACGTGATTGCCGGCCGGCGCAATGGCGCCGGTCGGGCAGAGATCCAGGCAGCGGCGGCAGCCGACGATCTTCGAGCGCGAATGGGCACAAAGATCGTCGGTGAAAGTGATATAGCGCGGCTTGTCGAAAGTCCCGACGAGATCGCGCGCCTTCAGCACCGCGCGCAGTACGGCCGCCGGATCGTTCGGGTCGGCGCGAAGATAACCATCACGCAGATCGGCGGCAGTAAACAGCGGCGCACCATTGGACAGGTCGAGCACGATGTCGCAGCGCGACACCGCGCCATCGCGCGCGATGCCAAATTCCAACGCGCCGCGCGATGACGGAATGGGCACCGCATAGTCATCAACCAGCAGCTCGAAAGCGCCGAGATGCCCTTTGGCCGAACGGATCGTGCCTTTCACCACCGGAAAGTCGGTGACGCGCGGCGGCGATACGGCGTCCGGCTTCGAGATCAGCACCGTAATGTCGAGGCTCTCCTTGAGCAGGTTCGCGGCTTCGATCGCGCGTGCATCGCGGCCATAAATCAACGCAACGCCTTCGCTTTCGAGCTTGACGAACGGCACATCCGGCATCGGCTCGGCGGCTGCAGCGAGCAGCGCGGCCATTTTGGGTCCGGCCTTCTTGGCATCGGTGGACCAACCGGCGGTCTCGCGAATGTTGGCAAAGACGACGGACGCGTTCTCGCCCGCGACTTCGGAAAACAACGGCGACTCTTGCGTGCAACCGACGGTGACGTCGCCGCCCTTGGCGGCGGCACGGAAGCGCTCCAACTCAGCGCGGCAAAGCTGATGCGCCTGCTTTACATCCGCGCCGCGACAGCCGCGCTTGAGCGCAGCCGCGTCGAGCGGCATGGTGTCTTCGCAGGAACACACCAAGATCGTGCGTTTTTCCGCCATTCATTCTCCGGCACGGAGCCTTGCGGCTGTTGACGCAAACTTCCCGGTCTCGCCGTGTCGCGCTTTACGTTATAATTATTCGCTTTGGAAAGTACGAGTCCGGGACCGCGATGCCGCCAGAAACCCGCATTAATACGCTGTTTAGGCAGGCGCTCGATCTGCCGCCGCCATATCGGCTGATCACGCTGCGCGAGGTCGGTGACGCATTTTCCCATGCCAAGGCCAATGCCGCCGAACTCGGCGCCGGGACGCTCGTGTATGTCGGTCGCTTTGATCTTGCCGAATTCGCGGTAGTGCTCGAGCCGGAGGAACCGCTGCGTACGGCCCGGCGCGCGTTCTATGCAGGTGTTGCCGCACTCGCGGATGCGCTCGCGGCGCATGCGCCGCCGGAAAAGGAAGTCAGAGTCCAGTGGCCCGATGCGCTCCTTGTCGATCTCGGCCTCGTCGGCGGCGGCCGGCTTGCTTGGGCGGAAGGCGGCGAGGACGCGCCGTCGGGCTGGCTTGTGTTCGGCGGCATGATCCGCACGGTCTCGCTGGGTGACGATCCGGGTCTGCGGCCGCTCGCGACCGCGCTCGAGGAAGAAGGTTTTGAGGATGCCGGCTCTGCTGGCGTGGTGGAGAGCTTTGCCCGCCATTTCATGGTGCTGATCGACGCCTGGCAGGAACAAGGATTTTCGGCGGTCGCGAGGAACTATCTCGCGCGGCTCGCGCCGGAACCCGGCGCACGGCGCGACATCGACGAGAACGGCGACCTGCTGGTACGGCACATGGGTGAGACTGACATCGAGCGGCGCAAGCTCGTGCCGGCGTTGATGAAGCCAACATGGCTCGATCCGAAGACAGGAGGGCCGCGGTGAAACTGATCCGCACCATCCGTCTCGATCCGTCCGACACGTTCATCTACGAGCGTGCGGCCGAGGCGGGCGAATGGGCGGTGTCGGGCGCTTTCGTCTTCGCCGATGAGGATCCGGAAAAACTCACCGGCAAGACGCGCGCGGCCTTCCGCGGCGGCTTTCTCGGCATCAACTCGCTCGGCTGGTCGACGCTGGTGCAGATCACGGAGGCGAATGAGGAGGAGCGGCTCACCGCGATCAATCTGCTGGCCAAGCAACTGGTGGCGAAATTCGCGGCGCCAAGTATCGCGGAGGCGGTCGCGGCTGCCGAAGAAGAATTCGCCTTCGCCGAATCGCTCTGCAATCACCCGCTCGATACGCTCATCGCCGTGCACCGCTCGCACGAGGGCGGCGAAATCCGCGAAGCGTTCCGCACGTTGCGGCCGAAGGGCGGGCCGAAGCCGCTGCGCGCGTTCGCCTTCCTTGAGGTGGAGGGCGAGGAGGAACCGGCAGACAACGTCGACCTCGCCGCCCTGGCGAAGGACGATAAGGCCGGCAAGTGAGTTCAGTCGAAGTCGCCCGGGATCAGAAGAGACGCCAAGACGATCAACCCATAGAAGATGAGCGGGCAACTCAGAACGGCAAGCACGATCAGCGTTAGTATCAGCAGGGGATGCCGATCGCGTTTGGCGAGCGTGTTTGGATTGTCCGGAGCGTTCATTTTGGCTCCTTGCGCCGGCGGCTATTCTACCTTCACGTTCGCGTCGCGAATGACTTTGCCCCATTTCACCAGGTCAACGTCGATACGCTGGGCAAACGATTCCGGCGGACCGGCAATCGAATAGATGAAATTGGGCGCGAGAAACCGATCGCGGAAGGCCGGATCGGCGAAGATGCGTTGCGTCTCGGCGCTAAGCTTGTCGACGATCTCACGCGGCGTTGCCTTGGGCGCCGCAAGGCCATACCAGGAAGCGGCCTCGTATCCGGGCAGACCGCTTTCGGCGAGCGTGGACACATCGGGATATTGCGGAAGGCGTGCGGTGCTGCCGAAGCCAAGAACTCTCAGCTTGCCGGCCTGCCAATGCTGCGCGACCAGGCCGATGCTGACGATGACCATCTGTATGTGATTGCCTAAGACATCGTTGATGGCCGGTGAAGCGCCCTTGTAATGCACGGCGGTGAATTTCGTTCCGGTGAGCGTTTGCAGCAGTTCGATGTTGAGATGGCCGCTGGAGCCGGCACCGAAGGTGCCATAGTTGATCTCACCGGGCTTTGTCTTGGCAAGCGCGATCAATTCCTTCAGGTTTTGTGCCGGTACCGAAGGATGCACCACCAGCGCCTGCGGACTGATGCCGAGACCGCTGACCGGCGCGAAGTCTTTGACCGGATCATAGCTGAGCTTGCTGTATAGATGCGGATTCATCACGAAAGTCGTGTCCGCGCTCACCAGCAGCGTGTAGCCGTCGGGCGCGGCTTTGGCGACATATTCGGCGCCGGTCTGGCTGTTGGCGCCTGGCTTGTTCTCGATCACGACCTGCTGGTTCCAGCTCTCGGTCAGCCGCTGTCCAAGGGCGCGCGCCAGGATGTCGGTGATCCCGCCCGGCGCAAACGGCACGACGATGTGAATGGGCTTGGCGGGATAGGATTGCGCCGATGCGTCAGCCGATACACCAAACACGATCGTCAATATGGCCGCGAGGCCGGCCAGACTTGCGCGGGTGCGTGGCGCCATCGTTTGCGCTCCTTATGATATAGTTGATGGTAGATCATGGGCTCGCCGCTGAACAAGGATTTTTGGCTCGCTTGCGGACACCATCTGCTCGACCGCGAGGAGGGTGGCGGACTGCTCGTGACCGACGACTTTCTCAAGGTCTATCTCGCGCGGCCGGAACTTTCGCCGCCGCCGGAGGCATGCGACGCCGAGCGCGCGTTGCACACTGTGTTGCTCTCCAATCCACGCGCAGCCGTTCAGCCTGCCGCGATCGCGGCGATCAAGGATGCCGACGCGCGCGAGAACTGGCGGCTGATGATCGGCTTCCGCGACCATCTCGTGCGCCTCCACACGGTCGAGGCGGCCTATGTCGACCTGGTGCGGCGCGGATTGAAGTTCCCTCCCCTGTTCATCAACCAGCTCGTGCACGTGGTCCTGCGAAATGCGCTCGACGGCTGCGACGATCCATTCATGCTGCGGGCGGCCGAACTGCTGTTCCGACCGCAACGGATGACGGTTCATGAAGGTTCGCTGCTTGCCGCCGATGAGGAAACGATCGCGGGCACGAGCGGCACGCCGGTATCGCCGCTCGTTTCGATGCTGGGATTGCCGGCAGCGGCGGCGATCGACATCCTGGGCGAGGACAATGCCGCGCAATATTGGGAGCGCAGCGACCGCTTCGATTTTGCACTTGATCTCACGGCCGGCCGGCGTGGGCTTTCGGCGCTGGGCAAGGTGCTGGCGCGCTGGATCGAGCACCTTTTGGCAGTCGAAGCGGACGTCGCGGCGCTCACCGAAATGCGCGATGTCGTTCTCACGTGGTACGTCGGCCTCGATGCGGAAGCGACCCGCATCGGCGACGCGCTGTGGAACGGCGAGGAACTCGATGAAGCGAGCCGGGCACGTATCGTGGGCCTCTACCAGTTGAAATTTCGCGAACCAGATCTGATGGTGGACAAGGTCAAAGGCGAGCCGGTCTATCTGATCCTGGCGATGAATGCGGAGAATGTGTTGCGCCTAAAACCACAGAACCTCGTCACTGGCCTACCGGTCAGGCATTTGGAGGCGGTCACGTGAACCCGCTCGCCACAATATCGGTGGGGGTCGTGGTCGAGCGGCACAAGGCGCAATCGCCGTGGCTCGACTACATCTGGCGTCCGGTATCCGTGCTGGCGGGTGAACCAGCGGCGGCTCCCTGGACGGTGCTCGCCAGCAATAACGAGACGACCACTTTCTATGCCGGCACCGCAACAATCGCGCTGCATCGGACCGAAACCGCGAACTATCGCGACAATCTCGCCACTGCCTCGCCCGGTCTTTGGGTGGTGTTGCGCCCGACCGGCGGAGAACCGCCCTATTCAGTCTTCATGGTGACCGCGGACCCGCGCGAAGGTGAGGCGATGACCGAGGCCGGCGCCGATCTGGTGGAACAGGTCGGCATGCCTGACTCGATCCGCAAGCTGGTCGAGGCCTTTGTCGCGGAATACCATGTGGAGCGGCCGTTCTATAAGCGCCCGCAAAATCGCGCCGATCCGGAGGCACTGGCGCGTCGTGACATCACGCGCGAGGATGAAAAATGAGCGAGCCGGAAGATTTCCTCACGCGATGGTCACGCCGCAAGGCCGCGGCGACTGAAGAGCGCGCCGAGCCGAAGAACCAGGACGCCGACGAAAAAACTGCGGCCACCGATCAAGACAGGCCCGCGGCTATTGCGCCGCCCGAGACTGCACCGCCAGCTTTCGATCCTGCCACGTTGCCGCCGATCGAATCGATCGTGGCCGGCTCGGACATCACGATGTTCCTGCGCGCGGGCGTCCCGGCGGAATTGATGCGTGCGGCACTCCGTCGCGCGTGGGCAGCAGATCCCGCCATTCGCGATTTCATCGGACTTTCGGAAAATTCGTGGGACTTCACGGCGCCCGGCGGCATGCCCGGCTTTGGACCGCTGTCGGCCGATGACGCCAGCCGCCTGATGGCGCACTTCACCGGTCAAGCCAAACAGGTCATCGCGCAGATCAAGGAATTCGAGGCGTCGAGCCCACCACCGCGCGAATTCGCGCCAAATTCGGTCGGTCAGGGCGAGCCGGAACAGACACCTCCGCGCACGCAACGAACCGTGCAGGCTGACGATAGTCCTGCCGGCAGTCCTGCCATTGCTGATGCAAAATCATCTGTGCAGCGCGAAAAAGAAAATGCTGCGATGCAAAAACATGATGGCGATATGGATGAGCGATCGCGTCCCACTCCGCGCCTGCACGGTGGCGCATTACCCAAGTGATTGTTCCCAGTAAATTGATCACCCATAGCCCTAAACTATTGACCCTCAGTCGAAAACGGCAGTAGCCTTTAATTGTTCCAATGACGCTGTGCTGCAAATTTTTTGTGCGGCCGGCAGGAATCGTGATGCGCGATCAAGGATTGCAAGAGGCGATCAATGCAGTCGGCGGCGTGAGCGAACTCGCGCGGCGGATCGGAATTTCGCAACCTTCCGTGTCGAATTGGGATCGTGTTCCTGCCGAACGCGTGGTTTCCGTCGAGAGCGTGACCGGGATCAACCGCACAATCCTGCGGCCGGATTTATTCGGTGTTGAAGCCGGTGGCGATGTCGATGAAGTCGACGTCGCGCGCGCGCAGGAATATGCCCTGCTCGCCGCGCTGCTGGCACGCGCGCCGGACGCCGACCTGCTCACACGCGTCGGTGAGTTGCGCGGCGATGCGAGCCCGCTGGGTCTCGCGCATGTTGCGCTGGCGCAAGCCGCGCAGGCCACGACCGCCGAACGCGTCGAGCGGGAATATTTCAATTTATTCATCGGACTCGGCCGCGGGGAACTTCTGCCGTATGGTTCGTATTACCTTACGGGCTTCCTGCATGAGCGGCCGCTCGCGCGCCTGCGCGGAGACTTAAGGCAGCTCGGCATCGAACGGGCCGAAGACGAACACGAGCCGGAGGATCACGCCGCAATCCTGTGCGAGATCATGGCGGGCTTGGCGTCGCGACGGTTCGGCGCCGAGGCTGGCGCGGACCGCGACATGTTCGAGAAGCATTTGGCGCCTTGGATCGGACGCTTCTTCGCCGATCTCGAACGCGCCGCAGCCGCTGATTTCTACCGGCGCGTCGGAACGCTGGGCCGCGTGTTCTTCGAAATCGAAACCGAGGCCTTCGCTCTACCGACGTGAGCGACGAGTTGAAATCCGCAAACGACTTTGGAGGGAACGACCATGAAAACATCAAACAAACCGGCTTTGGGCCGTCGTGAGTTCCTTCGAGCGCTGGGAGCCGGCGCGGGCGTTGCAGCAACGAGTGCGGCTCCGCTTGCGAGCTCGGCCAAGGCCGATAGCGAAAGCAACGATGAGAAGCGCAAGGCGCGCTACAAGGAAACCGACCACGTGAAGGCGTACTACCGCGTCAACCGATATCCCGCTTAAGGAGGCAACCGTGCTGATCAAACGAACCGAACGTCAGGCACGCCACGGCACGCTTGCCGCCGCGCTCGCATCGCAAGCGGGCGGCAGCATCGATCGCCGTACATTCCTGCGCCGCTCCGGCTTGGCAGCCGGAGGACTTGCCGCCGTCGGCGCCTTGCCGCTGACCAGCGTGCGCAAGGCCGAAGCCGCCGGATCGTCGCCCGGCCCGGGCGCGACCATCCGCAAGAACATCTGCACGCACTGCTCGGTCGGCTGCACCGTCATCGCGGAAGTCGAAAACGGCGTGTGGTGGGGGCAGGAGCCCGGCTGGGACAGCCCGATCAACCGCGGCTCGCATTGCGCCAAGGGCGCGGCAACGCGCGAGGTCGTGCACGGCGACCGCCGCCTGAAATATCCGATGAAACTCGTGAACGGACAGTGGACCAAGATCAGCTGGGATGTCGCGATCAACGAGATCGGCGACAAGCTGATGCAGATCCGCGAGAAGTCAGGGCCCGATTCCGTCTACTGGCTCGGCTCCGCCAAGTTCACCAACGAGGCGGCTTATCTCAATCGCAAGTTCGCGGCGTTCTGGGGCACCAACAATTCCGACCACCAGGCGCGCATCTGCCACTCCACCACGGTCGCCGGCGTCGCCAATACCTGGGGCTACGGCGCGATGACCAACAGCTACACCGACATCCGCAATTCCAAGACGCTGCTCTTCCTCGGCGGCAATCCGGCGGAAGCGCATCCGGTGTCGCTGCAGCACGTGCTGTCGGGCAAGGAGCTCAACCGCGCCAACATGATCGTGATCGATCCGCGCCTGACGCGGACGGCCGCGCACGCCACCGAATACGTCCGCATCCGCTCGGGCACGGACATCCCGGTGATCTACGGCATGCTCTGGCACATCTTCAAGAATGGCTGGGAAGACAAGGAGTTCATCCGCCAGCGCGTCTACGGCTACGAGGACGCGCGCAAGGAAATGGAAAAGTGGACTCCGGAAGAGGTCGAGCGCGTCGCCAAGATGTTCGCGACCGAGAAGCCCGCGACCTTGATCTGGTGCATGGGCGCCACCCAACACACGGTCGGCACCGCCAACGTGCGCGCGTTCTGCATCGCGTTGCTCGCCACCGGCAATGTCGGCAGCGCCGGCACCGGCGCCAACATCTTCCGCGGCCATGACAACGTGCAGGGTGCGACCGACATCGGCCTCGATGTGGTGACGCTGCCGTTCTACTACGGGCTCATCGAAGGCGCGTGGAAGCATTGGTCGCGCGTCTGGGAGGTTGATTACAACTATCTGGTCGGCCGCTTCGACGACAAGAA
>DATJVR010000083.1:0-3186 GCA_035501735.1 Xanthobacteraceae bacterium
AAAGAAGCGTGGTGACCGGCTTGTCAAATCCACGCCATTCACCGAACCACTCGAATTTTGGTCAGATTGATCGCATACGGGATCGTGCCCCGCATAGTGCAAATAGAATAGCACACATTAACTCGAAGTGCGTCCCTTATCGGCGTCATGGCAAAGCGGCCTCCCCCTTTCAGGGGGGAGGCTCAATGTCGACAATACGTGACTTAATGCGCCGCGAGCGAGGGCGATTCCATCTCGGCGACGCGGTGTTTGACCGCGTCCTGCACCTTTTCGAAGGCGCGCACTTCGATCTGCCGCACGCGTTCGCGTGAGACGCCGAACTCGTCGGCGAGCTCCTCGAGCGTGATTGGATTCTCGGCCAGGCGCCGGGCCTCGAAGATGCGCCGCTCGCGCTCGTTGAGCACGCCGAGCGCGTCCGTGAGCGCCTTCTTGCGGTTGTCGAGCTCTTCGTGCTCGGCCATCACCGTTTCCTGGTCGTCGCTTTCGTCGGCCAGCCAATCCTGCCATTCGCCGGATTCGCCGTCGTCGCGGATCGGCGCGTTGAGCGAGGCATCGCCGCCCAGGCGGCGATTCATCTCGACCACGTCGGTCTCGGTGACGCCGAGACGCTTGGCAATGGTCTTGACCTGATCGGGGCGCATGTCGCCCTCGTTCAGCGCCGAGATCCTGCTCTTGGCCTTGCGCAGGTTGAAGAACAGCTTCTTCTGATTGGCGGTCGTGCCCATTTTCACGAGCGACCACGATCGCAGGATATATTCCTGGATCGCGGCCTTGATCCACCACATGGCGTAGGTGGCAAGGCGGAAACCCTTCTCGGGCTCGAACCGTTTGACGGCCTGCATCAGGCCGACGTTGCCCTCCGAGATCACCTCGGAGATCGGCAGGCCGTAGCCGCGATATCCCATGGCGATCTTGGCAACCAGGCGAAGATGGCTGGTGACGAGCTTATGGGCGGCCGTGCGGTCGCCGTGTTCACGCCAGCGCTTGGCCAGCATGTATTCTTCCTGCGGTTCCAGCATGGGGAACCGCCGAATCTCTTCAAGGTACCGGGTAAGACCGCTTTCGGCGGTCAGAATCGGCAAAGCCGAAGTTTGGGCCATGACAGCGCCCTCCAATGTTTGCCCCCGTTTCCGGCGAGCGATCGGCGCCGCCTCCCTCAAGCCGACGGCGCAACGTTTTGCGACCGCGCAAGCGGATCGCAAGTGCAGCATAGCTGACCAATTGGGGCGAAAGGAAGTTTGCGGTCCTTCACACCAGCGTTAGCGCTCCAGCCCTGTTGTCACAATCCGAAACCCTTGATGGTTAAGGGATTCTTGACGGCTGACGACAATCAACCAGAACCCAATCCTGAGCGTAAACGTGCAAGGTCCGCCGGTAGTTCCGAACGGAAGTCCAGGTGCTCCCCCGAGGCCGGATGCTTCACGCGCAACATATAGGCATGCAAGGCCTGCCTTCCAAGGCCGGCCAAAGCCGCCTGGGCCGTAGGGTTCAGGCGTGCCGCCTTGGTCTTGAACCCCGGCGCGTAGGTGGTGTCTCCCAGCAAGGGATGCCCGATGTGCGCAAGGTGGACGCGAATCTGGTGGGTGCGGCCGGTTTCGAGCTGGCAGGAGAGCAGGCTCGCCACCGGCTTGCCGTCCGGCCCCTTGTAACGCTCGACCACCTGCCAATGGGTGATGGCCGCGCGGCCGTTTGCGCGCACCGCCATCTTGTCGCGGAATTTCGGATGGCGCGCGATCGGTGCGTTGACGGTGCCCTTCGGCCGGGTCGGCGCGCCCCAGACGAAGGCCAGATAGCCGCGCCGCAGCGGCCCGGTGCGGCCGTGGTCGGCGAACTGCGCGGCCAGCGCCTCATGGGCACGGTCGGTCTTGGCCACGACCATCAGCCCGGTGGTGTCCTTGTCGAGCCGGTGCACGATGCCGGGTCGTTTGACCCCGCCGATGCCGGACAGACTGTCGCCGCAATGGGCAATCAGAGCATTCACCAGCGTTCCGCTGCCGTGTCCCGCGGATGGGTGCACCACGAGGCCGGCGGGCTTGTCGATCACGATGATCTCGTCATCCTCGAAGACGACGCGGAGCGGGATGTTTTCGGGCGCGGGCTCGGCCGCCTCGGGCGGCGGCATACTGACAACGGCGGTTTCGCCGGCGTTGACGCGATAGCTGGGATCGCGGATCGTGCGCTCGCCGATCGCAACCTTGCCGTCGAGGATCAGCGCCTTGAGCCGCGTGCGTGACAACGCGGTGTGGGCGGCGAGCGCGCGGTCGAGCCGTTCGCCGGCGTCGGCGGCCGCGAACTCGACTTTTTCCTTGCTCCGGAGCGCCATGAACAACCTTCAAGCCGACAACGAAAAGCCGATGGATCCGGAGCAGGCGCGCATCGTCGCGCGAGTGCGGCGCATGATGCTGATCTCGGGCCTTACCACCGTGATCGGCGTCGGCATCATCATTGGCGTCATCGGCTATCGCGTTTTCAAGGACGATGGAAGGGTGGTCGAGGTCACGGCGCTGCTGCCGAAGGGTGCGAAGGTCGTCGCGACGGCGGTGGCCGGAGATCGCATCGCGGTGACCATCGAGCTCAATGGCGCGCTTGAAATACGGACATTTGATCTGAAATCGCTCAAGCCGGCAGGACGTTTGCGCTTTGCAACCGAGCCGTAGTGCGGGCCTGGTGTGCGCAGGGGGATGTGCGATCATGCGCGTCACGCTCGGCGGCATTCTGCGACGTTGATTCCGCGTCAGGCGGCACGGCCAGCTTGCCCTCAGACGGCATCGAGGCTATTTGAAATCCCTCGCCGTTCGCTCCCTTCGTCTAGCGGCCCAGGACGTCGCCCTCTCACGGCGAAAACAGGGGTTCGAGTCCCCTAGGGAGCGCCAATGATTTCAATGATTTATTGACTACCAAGGTTTTCATGTCCAACGCATGTCCAATAAACAGGGATGGACTTGGGTAGAATATTCGGGTGCAGACGCGAAACCTGGCTCGCCAAGTTCAAAATCAGACAGAAACTCTACTAGCAAGCGTTTGCTGATACCGCGGCCACGGTCGCGCTGTTCAATGCGCACATGATTGGTGGACGCGCAGCGTTGTTCTCGCCGACAGTCGGCAGGGCGTCGCTCGGATTTGTCTCATAAATCAGCCTGTCCGCTGTACCCCGTTAGCGTCAGCGAAACCGACTTCGCGCGAGGT
>DATJVR010000084.1:0-120271 GCA_035501735.1 Xanthobacteraceae bacterium
GCCGAGCGCGTCGAAGCCCGACTCGTTCGGATCGACGTGGGCGAGATCAAAGCGCTCGAGATAGGAGACCGCGAGCTCGCGGAACACGTAGTCGAGGATCGAGGTCGCGTATTTGATCGAGTCGTTGCCCTGCACCGGGCCGGCCGGCTCGAACCGGGTGAAGGTGAAGGCGTCGACGTATTCCTCGAGCGGCACGCCGTATTGCAGGCCGAGCGAGACCGCGATCGCGAAGTTGTTGATGATCGAGCGCAGCGCCGCGCCTTCCTTGTGCATGTCGATGAAGATCTCGCCGAGGCGGCCGTCGTCATATTCGCCGGTGCGCAGATAGACCTTGTGGCCGCCGACCACCGCCTTCTGCGTGTAACCCTTGCGGCGGTCGGGCAGCTTCTCGCGCTCGCGCAGCACGGTGACGCGCTCGACGATCTTCTCCACGATCTTTTCGGCGAGACCCGCGGCGCGCGCCGGCGCTGCGCGTTCGAGGAATTCCTCGACCGCCTCGTCCTCGTCCTCGTCGGCGATGAGCTGCGCCGAGAGCGGTTGCGACAGCTTACTGCCGTCGCGGTAGAGCGCATTGGCCTTGAGCGCGAGCTTCCACGACATGAGGTAGGCCGCCTTGCAGTCTTCCACCGTGGCGTCGTTCGGCATGTTGATGGTCTTGGAGATGGCGCCGGAGATGAAGGGCTGCGCCGCCGCCATCATCTTGATGTGGCTCTCGACCGAGAGGTAGCGTTTGCCGGTGCGCCCGCACGGATTGGCGCAGTCGAACACGGCGTAGTGCTCGGCTTTCAAATGCGGCGCGCCTTCCACCGTCATGGCGCCGCAGACATGGATGTTGGCCGCCTCGATCTCGCGCTTGGTAAAGCCGAGCGCGGCGAGCAGGTCGAAATTGGGCGCGGCCAGCTCCTCCGCCGGAATCTTCAGCGCGTCGCGGCAGAAGTCTTCTCCAATCGTCCACTTGTTGAAGGCGAACTTGATGTCGAAGGCGGTCGGCAGCGCCTTTTCCACTTTGGCGATGGCCTCCTCGGTGAAGCCCTTGGCCTTGAGCGTGGTGTGGTTGATGGCGGGGGCCTGCGAGAGCGTCCCGTGGCCGACGGCGTAAGCCTCGATCTCGGCGATGTCGGCTTCGCCGTAGCCGAGCGTGCGCAAGGCTTCCGGCACGGCGCGGTTGATGATCTTGAAGTAGCCGCCGCCGGCGAGCTTCTTGAACTTGACCAGCGCGAAGTCGGGCTCGATGCCGGTGGTGTCGCAGTCCATCACCAGGCCGATGGTGCCGGTCGGCGCGATCACGGTCGCCTGCGCGTTGCGGAAGCCGTGCGTCTCGCCGAGCTTGATCACGCGGTTCCAGGCGCGCTTGGCGTGCTCGATCAGCGCCTGGTCCGGACAGGACTTGGCGTCGAGCGGCACCGGCGTCATCGCCACCTGCTCGTAGCCGTCGGTTTCGCCATAGGCGGCGCGGCAATGGTTGCGCATCACGCGCAGCATGTGATCGCGGTTCTTCGCGTAGCCGGGGAAGGGCCCGAGCTTCTCGGCCATTTCCGCCGAGGTCGCGTAAGCGACGCCGGTCATGATGGCGGTGAGCGCGCCGGCGATCGCGCGCCCGGCATCCGAGTCGTAGGGGATGCCGCTCGTCATCAGCAGGCCGCCGATATTGGCGTAGCCGAGGCCGAGCGTGCGGAACTCGTAGGACAATTCGGCGATCTGGCGCGAGGGGAATTGCGCCATCATCACCGAGATTTCCAAGACGATGGTCCACAGCCGCACCGCGTGCTCGTAGGAGGAGACGTCGAACCGCAACGCCGTCATTCCGGCCGAGCGCGCAGCGCGAGAGCCGGAATCCATACTCCGCAGCGCTGGGGCTATGGATTCCGGGTTCGCGGCTTCGCCGCGCCCCGGAATGACAGAAGAGGAGCGCAGGAACGTCAACAAATTCAGCGACGCCAGATTGCAGGCGGTGTCGTCGAGGAACATGTATTCCGAGCACGGATTGGAGGCGCGGATCGGCCCCGATGCCGGGCAGGTGTGCCAGTCGTTCACCGTGGTGTGGAACTGCAGGCCGGGATCGGCGCAGGCCCACGCGGCATGCCCGATCTTCTCCCACAGTTCGCGCGCCTTGACGGTTTTGGCGACCTTGTTGCGCGTGCGCCAAGTCAGGTCCCAGTCGCCGTTTGCCTCGACGGCTTTGAGGAATTCGTCGGTCACCCGCACCGAATTGTTGGAGTTCTGCCCGGAGACCGTCAGATAGGCCTCGCTGTCCCAGTCCGTGTCGTAGACCGGGAAGTCGATGTCGGTGTAGCCCTGCTTGGCAAACTGGATCACGCGCTTGATCATGGCGTCGGGCACGTAGGCGCGCCGCGCCGCCTTGATCTCGCGCTTGAGCACGGGATTTTTCTCGGGCTGGAAGCAGTCGTCGCCCGAGCCCTCGCAATTGACGCACGCCTTCAGGATCGCCTTGAGATGCTTCTGGTTGATCTTCGAGCCGGTCACCAGCGCCGCGACCTTCTGCTCCTCCTTCACCTTCCAGTCGATGAAGTCCTCGATGTCGGGGTGGTCGGTATCGACGATCACCATCTTGGCGGCGCGCCGCGTGGTGCCGCCCGACTTGATCGCACCCGCCGCGCGGTCGCCGATTTTCAGGAAGCTCATCAGCCCGGACGACTTGCCGCCGCCCGCGAGCTTTTCGCCTTCGCCGCGCAGGCGCGAGAAATTCGTGCCCGTGCCTGAGCCGTACTTGAACAGCCGCGCCTCGCGCACCCACAGGTCCATGATGCCGCCCTCGTTCACGAGGTCGTCGGCGATCGACTGGATGAAGCAGGCATGCGGCTGCGGATGCTCGTAGGCGGATTTGGATTTGGTCAGCTTGCCGGTTTCGAAATCGACGTAGAGGTGGCCCTGGCTCGGCCCGTCGATGCCGTAGGCCCAGTGCAGGCCGGTGTTGAACCATTGCGGCGAGTTGGGCGCCGCCATCTGCATGGCCAGCATGTAGCGCAGCTCGTCGTAGAACGCCTGCGCGTCGGCTTCGCTGTCGAAGTATTTGCCCTTCCAGCCCCAATAGGTCCACGTGCCCGCCAGCCGGTCGAACACCTGCTGCGACGACGTCTCGCCGACGGCGCGTTCGTTTTCGGGCAGTTCGGCGAGCGCCTTCTCGTCGGGGACCGAGCGCCACAGCCAGGAAGGAACGGTCTCTTCCTCGAATTTCTTCAAGCGCGCCGGCACGCCCGCCTTGCGGAAATATTTCTGCGCCAGCACGTCGGAGGCCACCTGCGACCAGAATTCCGGCACTTCCACGTCGTCAGCGTGGAACACCACCGAGCCGTCCGGGTTGCGGATCTCGCTCGTGGTCAGGCGGAACTTGATGTCCGCGTAGGGTGACTGGCCTTCTTTGGTGTAGCGCCGCGCTATTTTCATTTCTGCCCCATTTCCTCGGCGTTACCGCGCGACCTCGTCCTGAGGGCCTCAGTCCGCCGATATTTCATCCCTCGTCCGGCCTGATCTCAAGCCGTCCGCCCCGGTTCTCTGATTGACTTCATCCCTGTTACTTAAGCCCGGAACCGCGTTTGGGTACCGGTTGGCACTGAGCGGTGGCCCCGCTTTTGGCGACAGAACCTCCTGCACTCCCAGAACGTGAATCCGGGCGAGTGGTAGATCGCTACCGTTATTGGATCGCCCGGTCGGGACAAGAAACTCACCCACGCCGGACAGAAGTGAAGGCTATGACAGACCTGTATCACACGTCAAGAACTAGTCGCTAAAACTGAATCAAGCACTAAATGTTGTGGTTAACGCCGGTCTCGTTGGCGACTCACGAAACCGTGAGAAGTATCGGACAGATCGAGCGGATTCGGGAAGCGCAATCGCGTGTGTGATCCGTGGACAAGTGAAAAATATTTTTGTCTGGGCCGAGGGTAGCGCGCAGGGAGTAACATATTACCGCCGTGACTTGAACCCGCGCGCCGAGGCAATCCCGATAAAATCTGCATTTCCATTTTTCTCCCGCGCGCCGTCATTTTGTTGTCACGGCTTCCCGCGTCTGATGTTGGACTCGATTCTCAAAAGCACATCAGAGATTTATGCGCGACGCGCGCCTTGCCACATTCGTCAATCCGGCATCGTTTTGATGACGAAAAGCGCCGCCGCTCGCGACGAATGCAGACAGCGCCTTGACTCCTCTTGCTGCGAACTTTGGTGCAGTCGCTCAACGGCCGGCAAACGCGTATTTTCGTCAGGCGCCGCGCGATCGCCAAATGTCTCGCACCCCGGACTCCGGTTTTTTCGGCGCCCCGACGCTTTCCAGGCGGCCGTGCGGCAGGGCCTCGGGATGCTCGTGCGCCAGGAATGCGATCAGCTGCTCGCGCACCTCAGCACGCAAATCGAACGCGGAACCGGAATCGCGGGCGCTCACCAGGATGCGCAACTCGATCGAGCTCTCCTTGGTATCGGTGACCTGCAGCTTGGCGACATCGCCGTCCCACTTGTCGGACTTGGCCACGATCTCCTCGAGCTTCTTGCGCACGCGGTCGATCGGCACCGTATAGTCCGCGTAGATGAACACCGTGCCGATGACGGTCGCGCTTTCGCGGGTCCAGTTCTCGAAGGGCTTCTCGATGAAGTAGGACAGCGGCACCACCAGCCGCCTCAGATCCCAGAGTCGGATCACCACATAGGTCATGGTGATGTCCTCGATCCGGCCCCATTCCTTTTCGACCACCACCACGTCGTCCACGCGAATAGGCTGCGTTAGCGCCAGCTGAACGCCGGCCAAGAGATTGCTGAGCACCGGTCGCGCCGCCAGCCCCGCGACGATGCCCGCAATACCCGCCGATGCGAATAGACCAACCCCGATTTCCCGCACGGAATCGAAAGTCATCAGTGCGGCGCCGATCGTGATCACCACGATGATCGCGTTGAGCGCGCCTTTGAGCACGCGCACCTGTGTGAAATGCTTGCGCGCAAGCAGATTGTCCGGCGCCGTAATGTCGTAGCGCAGCAGGTAGAGAGCGGCCAAAATATTGGAACAAGCCAGCGCCATCCAGCCGAGCAGCGCGACGAACGTGAGCTGCAGTGCGCGCGACAGCACGAATTTCAATGTCGCTTCGAGCGGCGCTGCTCCGACCGCCATGGTGAGCGCAAACAGGATAAGCGCAAGCCGCAGCGGCCCTTCCATCTGAACCAGGAGGGATTTCAGGAACGGATGGTCATGCGTGATCGGTCTGCGCACCAGGGCCATGATGGCGTGATGTGCGATGAGCGCCGCCACAATCGCGATGACCGCCATGATGGCAGCGACAATGGCCGAACGCACGCCGTCGGGAATGAGAGTCAGAGCATCCTGCATTTCGGAAAGCGCGGAGTTGAGCAGGGACGCTTGCATTGACACCTCGTTGACATATGGCCCGGCGCCCGGCGCTGGAGCGGCCTGGACAATGCCGCCCCGGGGTGGCAAGAACGGCGCACCTTTTTGCCAACGCGTAGGGCCATGAAACAGTTCCTGCTTCGATTTTTCACGTGGTGGAATAGCCAGACGTTCGGCACCCAGTTCTGGACCTGGGCGTTCGGCGAATTCGTCGGAACCGACGAGTTCGGCAACCGCTACTACCGCACGCGCGGCCGCAAAGTTGATGCGACGCTGGCCATGGAACGCCGCTGGGTGATCTACAACGGTGTGGCCGAAGCCTCGATGGTGCCGCCGTCCTGGCACGGCTGGCTGCACCACACCGTGGACACGCCGCCGACCGACGAGAACTACCAAGCGCGGCCGTGGCAAAAACCGCACCGGCCGAACCTCACCGGCACGCCCGCCGCGCATCGCCCCTCCGGCTCCACTTTGGCCCAGGGCCGCCGTCCCAAAGCCACCGGCGACTACAAGGCCTGGACTCCGGGCCGCTAGTGCGGCCTCTGAATGTCATGCATCGGCGCGCCCTTTCGCTGCCGTATTCTCGGCGTTAATCGAATTCTCGGCGTTAATCGAACGCTCGCCTTCAGCGTGTTACCGTGCACCGCTTGCGCGGCACGGGGTATATTTTGACAATGGTCCGATTCTCTGCCGGTTTGCTGGGTGTGATCGCTGCCGCGTGGCTCGCTCCGTCGGCAGTTGCACAGTTTGGGCAAACCTTCGAATTGCCGCCGCGCCCGCCCGCCAGCATTCCCAATCGCCCCGACCTGCCGCCGCCGGCTCCGCCGCAGGTTGTCCCGCCGGACGTTCCGCCCGATCAGCCGAGACCGTCCGACGAAATTCAGTCGCAACCCTTGCCGCCGCCGCCATTGGCAAATCCGGCGCCGCCCACGAGCCGGCCGCAGGCGCCGACCGCGCAAGCGCCGCAGCCGGGCGTAACGCCGAATCCGGCTGCCCTGCCAAACCCCGGGGCTGCGCCCAATCCCGCCGCTGCGCCGCCACCGGTGGAAGAGGCCATTCCCGAGCCGCCGACGCCGAAGATTGCCAATCCGACCGCGGTATTTGCCGGCCTCGACAAGATCACCGGCCGGATCATTTCGTTCGACGTGGCGATCGACGAGACCGTCCGTTTCGGCGCGCTCGAAGTCACGCCGCGCGTCTGCTACACGCGCCCGCCGACCGAACTGCCGCAGACCGACGGTTTCGTCGAAGTCGACGAGCTCACGCTCAAAGGCGAATTGCGCCGCATTTTCACCGGCTGGATGTTCGCGGCGAGCCCCGGTCTGAATGCGGTCGAGCACCCGATCTACGATGTCTGGCTCACCGATTGTAAGGGCGGCAACCCGCCCGCCGTGGCGGCCGATGCGCCGCCGGTTGAGCCGGCCCCGCCGCCACGCGCGCCTGTGCGTCCACGGCCGCCGGCCCGCACCCAGGCGCAACCGCCGGCCGCCCCGGCGCCACGCTGATTTTTCGTCATGCTATTTTGAAACTGCCTGCGCGAGCGCTTCGGCGCCCGAAAGCTGTTTGTTTGCAATCAGCGCGCCGACATCGGCCTCGCCCACGAGCGCGGCTTCCAGCAGCTTGCTGTACTGCCGCCGGCCGACCTCGATCGCCCCGAACGTCTTCAAGTGATCCGTCACGAATTGCGTGTCCAAGAGCTTGAAGCCGCCGATCTTCAGCCGCGCCACCAGATGCACCAGTGCGACTTTTGAGGCGTCGCGCGCGCGATGGAACATGCTTTCGCCGAAGAACGCGCAGCCGAGGTTGACGCCATAGAGGCCGCCGACGAGTTCGTCGCCGACGTAGGCCTCCACGCTGTGACAATGGCCGATGTCGTGCAGCTTGCGATAAAGCGTGCGGATGCGCGCATTGATCCAGGTGCGCGTGCGGCCGGGCCGCGGTTCGGCGCAGCCGGCCAGCACCGCATTGAAATCGTGGTTGATGCGGATCGTGAACGTTTCCGCCCGCACGGTGCGCGCCAGCCGCGCCGGCACATGAAAGCGTTCGAGCGGAATGATGCCGCGCTGCTCCGGCTCGATCCAATAGAGCGTAGGATCCTCGGCGCTTTCCGCCATCGGAAAAATGCCGCAGGCATAGGCCTTCAGCAGCACCTCGGGGGTGATCTCGACAAGCGCGGATTCGCGGCCGGCCATGACGAATCCTCAACTGGCGCAATGCTGCGCGGGTACCAAAACCAATGTATCGTGATTTGTTCCGGCCGCGTATGAAAATTCCGCAATGCCCATCGCGCTATTTCGCCATCCCGCCCTTGGCCAAGAACTGTTCGAGCCAATGGATGTGGTAGTTGCCGTCGATGATGTCCGGGTTGCGCACCAGCGTGCGGAAGAGCGGCAAGGTGGTTTCGATGCCGTCGACCACGAATTCGTCGAGCGCGCGCTTGAGCCGCGCCACGCATTCGTTCCGCGTCTTGCCGTGCACGATCAATTTGCCCACCAGCGAGTCATAGAACGGCGGAATGTCGTAGCCTTGATAGACCGCCGAATCCACGCGCACGCCGAGTCCGCCGGGCGGATGGTAGGAGAGGATTTTCCCCGGCGACGGCCTGAAGTTGACCGGATTCTCGGCATTGATCCGGCACTCGATCGAATGGCCGTGGAACTTCACGTCCTTCTGCTTGAGCGGCAGGTCGTGTCCGTAGGCCGTGCGGATCTGCTCGAGGATGAGATCGATGTCGGTGATCATCTCGGTCACCGGATGCTCGACCTGGATGCGTGTATTCATTTCGATGAAGTAGAAGTGTCCGTCCTCGTAGAGGAACTCAACCGTTCCAACGCCGAGATATTTCAGCTCGCGCATGGCCTTCGCCACGGTCTCGCCGATCGTGTCGCGCGCCGCGGTGTTGAGTGCGGGGGAGGGGCCCTCCTCCCAGACTTTTTGATGGCGGCGTTGCAGTGAACAATCGCGCTCGCCGAGATGAATGACGCCGCCTTTGCCGTCGCCCAGCACCTGGATTTCGATGTGGCGCGGCCGCTCCAGGTATTTTTCGAGATAGAGCGCATCGTCGCCGAACGCGGCCTTCGACTCCGCGCGCGCGGTCGAAAGCGCCGTGCCAAGCTCGTCGGCCGTGAACGCGATCTTCATGCCGCGCCCGCCGCCGCCGGCGGCGGCCTTGACCAGCACCGGATAGCCGATGCTGTCCGCAATCGATCTCGCCTCCGCGTCCGACGACACCGCGCCCTCGGACCCCGGCACGACCGGAATGCCGAGTTTCTTGACCGTGCGCTTGGCTTCGATCTTGTCGCCCATCAGGCGGATATGCTTCGCGCTCGGGCCGATGAACTGCACGTTGTGCTCTTCGAGGATTTCGGCAAAACGCGCATTCTCCGAGAGAAATCCATAACCCGGATGCACGGCGTCGGCGCCGGTGATCTCGCAGGCCGCGAGCAGCGACGGCATGTTGAGGTAGCTGTCCTTCGCCGGCGGCGGTCCGATGCAGACGCTTTCGTCCGCCAGCCGCACATGCATGGCATCGGCGTCCGCGGTGGAATGCACGGCGACCGTCTGAATACCAAGCTCTTTGCAGGCGCGCAGCACGCGCAGCGCGATTTCGCCGCGGTTGGCAATGAGGATCTTGTCGAACATCACTCAATTATCATCAACGGCTCGCCGAATTCGACGGGCTGACCATCCTCGATCAGGATTTTCGTGACCGTGCCGGCACGCGGCGCCGGAATTTGGTTCATCGTCTTCATGGCTTCGATGATCAGCACGGTTGCGCCGGCCGCCACCTGGCTGCCGACGTCGACGAACGGCGTCGCACCCGGCTCCGGGCTGCGATAGGCGGTACCGACCATGGGCGAACTCACGAGGCCCGGATGAGTGATGACTTGCGCCGGGCCGGTCTCGCTCGGCGCCGGACTCATCGGCGGAGATTCCGCCACCGGCGGACGCGATGGTTGAGCCTGATCTTTGGCCTGCCGCGCCACCCGAACGCGCTGGCCGTCGCGCTCCACCTCGATCTCGCTCAATCCCGTCTCTTCGAGCAGCTGCGCGAGTTCGCGGATAAGGTTTGGATCGATCCCAGCCTTCTGCTTGGCCATTGTTTTGCTCGCAGGCGCCACGGGTTTATCGCTTCGATTTTGTTCCGATCCCGGCAAGCCCGGTGATCGCAAGCGCATAACCGGTAACGCCGAAGCCGCAAATCACGGCCTTGGCGACCGGCGAGACGTAGGAATCACGGCGAAAACTTTCGCGCGCATGAATGTTGCTGATGTGCACCTCGATCACCGGCACGCTCACCGCCTTGATCGCGTCGAGGATCGCGACCGATGTCGTGGTGTAACCGCCGGGATTGAGCACGATGCCCGCGGCTTTCTTCGCCTCGGCCTCCTGAATCCAGTCAACCAGCTCGCCTTCATGATTGGATTGCCGGAACTCGACCGCGAGCTTATGCGCTGCGGCGGTTTTGCGGCAGAGCGCTTCCACGTCTTTCAGCGTCGCCCGACCATAGATTTTCGGTTCGCGCCGGCCCAGCAAATTCAAGTTCGGTCCGTTGAGCACGTAGACGGTTTTTGCCATGCAGTCAGGGTGCCCGTGCCGATCATTAAAGTGTTAGGCGAACATTTTGCCAGCTGAGTCGCAACACGCATAAGCGTTATAGGGGCCCCATCCACAAAGGGAAAGCCTGTTGGCAGCGCGCCGGCCGTCCCTTTGCACTGTTAACAAATGGCCTCAACGCCGCCGCGCGGCGCCATGATCGCGCCCTGAATCCGCCGCTGCCGCTCCCAACGCCGGACAAACATCCTCGGCAGCTTTCGGCGTCCAAATCACGCCCAAGGAGGGAACGATGCATCGTAGATTGTTTGTTGGTCTTGCCGCCGTGTTGACGGCGTTTGGCTGGACCAGCCCATTGCTCGCTGAGGGATACCGCATCAGCGGACCGGTGGTTCACGCCAATCTTGCGCTCTATTTCATCCACGGCCACAGCGCGCCCGGCCCCGTCCCGCTCACGCTCGAAGAGGCACTCGCAAGGAATACGGTGAAGGTGCACGAGACCGGCGAGGTCAACACGCTATCGATCGAAAATTTGGGCGACACCGAGGTGTTCGTGCAGTCCGGCGATCTGGTCAAGGGCGGCAGGCAGGACCGCGCGCTCACGGTCAGCCTGCTGCTGCCCCCGCACTCCGGCCGCATTCCGATCGCGGCATTCTGCGTGGAGGAGGGGCGCTGGTCGGCGCGTGGCCGCGAGGATGCGCACACCTTCGCAAGCTCGGCGACGTCGCTCTATTCGCACGCCGCCAAGATGGCGATGAAATCGCCTGAGGCAGCCGCTCCGACGCCAAATGACCGGGTTGGCGTCCTGGCGTCCGACACCGGCTCGCGCCAGATGCAGATGTGGCGCGCCGTGAAAGCCGCGCAGGACGAGTTGTCCCGCAGTGTCGGCGCGCGTGTGCAGGCCTACGAATCCGCCAGCAGTCTTCAGCTCGCTTACGAAAACGAAAAGCTGCAAACGGCGCGCGAGGGCTATATCAAGGCGCTCAAGGCCGCGGGTGAAAAGGACAACGACATCGTCGGTTACGTCTTCGCCATCAACGGCAAAATCAACAGCGCCGATATCTATCCCTCCAACGGCCTGTTTCGCAAAATGTGGAACAAGATGCTTGCCGCCAACGCCACCGAGGCGATCGGCGAGCGTACCGGCGGCACCATCACCCAACCGACGGTTGACGCGGTGCGCGCCTTCCTTGACAGCGCCGAGCACGGCAAGGCGAGCGAGAAGGCCCTGCCGGTCAACGGTGTGTTGGAGACACGCGTGGCCGACGAGGCGCTCTATTTTGAAACCAAGCGTCCGCACGGCGGCTGGGTGCATAAAAATTATCTGATGAAGTAACGTCGCCGCACCTTCTCGCGCGCAAGGCAATCGCCGCGTGCGATCGGCCTCCGACATCGGGCACGATTGCACGCGACGGTACATCCTTGCGACCCTTCATCCTTACGTGCATGCTGATCGCGGGGGAGGCCGGTTTGGGGCGCGACGGGGTCTATGGCCGACCTGCGTGCCGAAGGGATGAATCATGTACCGTATGACGCTTGCTGCGGCGATCGTGTTGAGTGCAGCCGCCGCCATCCACGATGGCGCTGCACAGCCGCGCACGGAACGCGGACCGCTCACCCAGCTCGAGCTCCGGAATATAGAAATATTCCAGCGCGCATCGCCGTCGGTCGTCTATATCGCGGCCCGCAAGGGTTCGAGCGATGTGTTTTCGACCGAGGAAACTAACAGCACGATCCAGACTGGAACTGGATTCATCTGGGATGCTCAAGGCCACATCGTAACCAACGATCATGTCGTGGACGGGACCAATGCCATTGCCGTCCGCCTGGCCACCGGCGAAGTGTATACCGCCGTCATCGTCGGGCTTGCGCCGACCTACGACCTTGCGGTGATCGGCCTGCAAAAACCGCGGCAGCTTCCTCCTCCACTCGAAGTTGGCACTTCCGCCGATCTCAAAGTGGGCCAATTCACCTATGCGATCGGCAACCCCTACGGGCTGGAACAATCCTTGACCACGGGCGTCATCAGCGCGCTCAAGCGGCGATTGCCGACCAGCAGAAATCGCGAGCTCGCCAACGTCATCCAGACCGATGCGGCGATCAATCCGGGTAATTCCGGCGGTCCGTTGCTCGACTCCAGCGGGCGCCTGATCGGCGTCAACACGGCGATCTATTCGCAATCGGGCGGCAATACCGGCATTGGTTTTGCCATTCCGGTCGACATCGTCAGCCGGGTGGTGCCGGAGCTGATCAAAAACGGCCGCGTTCCGGTTCCAACCGTCGGCATTTTGCCGGCCGCGGAATCGGTGGCGACCAGGCTTGGCATCGAAGGGATCATCATCATGCGCGTCTTCGAGAACTCGCCCGCGGGCCGCGCCGGCGTGAAGGGCGTTGATCTGGCTGCCGGCGCGCTTGGCGACGTCATCGTGGCGGTGGACGGAAAGCGCGTCCATCGCATTCCGGATTTCACCGACGCGCTGGAGCAGATCGGCGTCGGTGGGCGCCTGCGGCTCACGCTGAAGCGTGACGACAAGGAATATTCTGTGGAACTCCCCGTGATCGATGCCGTTGGCAGGCGGGGACCGTCCCCAACCGTGACCGACAATTCATCGAAATCGCCGCCATAAGCGCGCCAGCCTTGAAAGAAGCACGGGCCGCCCCATCGGAGCGGCCCGTGCCATAGCGACGATAATCTCTCGCGCGATCTTCGGATTGGTGCCGGTGCCTCAGCAGGTTTCCTTGCCGCAGCGCGCGGTATTCACCTTTTGCCGCAAGGCATCAAGGCCGACTGCCCCCACCACGACATTCGGTCCGACCACATAGCTCGGCGTGCCATTGAGACCGATGGCCTCCGCCAGTTTCATGCTTTCATCCAGCGTGGCCTTGACCTCGGGGCTTGCCATGTCTTTTTCCAGCCGCGTCATGTCGAGACCGATGTCCTTGGCGACCGAAAGCGCTTTCGCACGATCGGCTTGCCCACGGCTGGTGAACATCTTCTGGTGAAATTCGAGATATTTCTTGCCGGTCTTGTCCTGCATGCGGACCGCCACGGCCACTTCCGCGGCCTCCCTGGAGCCCGGCCCGAGAACCGGGAACTCCTTGAGCACCACCTTCAGCTTGTTGTCCGACTTCATCAGGTCGAGCATGTCGCTCAGCGCTCGCCGGCAGTAGCCGCAGTTGTAGTCGAAGAATTCAACGAAGGTGACGTCGCCTTGCGGATTTCCCAGCACCACCTCGCGCGGCGAATTGAACAGCAGCTGCGCATTGTCCTTGACCGCGGCTGAATGTTTCTTGGCCTCCTCTTCCGCCATTCTCTGCTCGAGGACGGCCATCGCCTCTTGCAGCACTTCCGGATGCTGAAGCAGGTAATTGCGAACCACCCCCTCGATGCGCGCCTGATCGGGTGCGGTTGCCGCCTGCGGCGGAGTTGTCGCCTGCGGCGCGGTGCTACGGTCGGCCGGCGTCGCCAGCAATTTTTTGGCGTCCGGATCGTTGCGCAACGCGTCCACCACGGCGTCACGCACCACATCCTTGTTGTTCGCGAAGAAGTCACGCACGGCCTGCGCGATCGTCGCCTGGTCGGGTTGGGCCGTATCCTTCGGCTTCTTCACCGCCGCGTGCACTGTCTTCTTCGCCGCATACTTTATCTGCGCCGTCTTGGCGCGCTTGGTGCTTGCGGCATCGTCGCTACGCCCGCCAAAAATGTTCGACCAGATAGTCCCGGAGGAACCCGACCGTTCCGTCGGCGAGGGGGCGGCAATCGCAAAGGTCGCCATGCCGAGCAGGCACAGAGCACCGGCGGTAACGCGTGACAGGTTCGATTTCATTGCCTTGGTCCTTGTTGGTATTAATTCGGCCGCAGAGCGGTTTGTCTCGACGTGACGATATCATCTGCCTTGACCCAGCCCGGTGAGCCGATGGCAAAGCGAGTCTTAGCACGGGCCGCAAGCTCGCGCGCGGTCTTTAAGTCGCCCCGCGCCGCAGCGGCCTGGGCGGCGGCGAGCTGCGCCTGGGCGAGGTCGCCCTTGCGGCCATAGGCCATGCCGAGCTGCTCATAGCCATCCGGCACGTCGGGCTCCACCGCCAGCGCGACACGCAGGAGCGTGATGGCTTCGTCGGCGACCTCGCGCTTGTCGGTGGCGATCAGCGCTTTGGCGAGCAGCACCTTGATCAGCGCCGGCTGGGGGGCGAGCTGCACCGCTCGCCGCAGCGGCGCAATCGCCTCCGCCGGGTGGCCGCCTTCGAGCAGCGCCTGACCCTTGAGTTCGTGAAAATACGGATTGTTCGGCTGCGTCTGAATGAGCGAATCGATCTGCGCGATGGCGGAGCGCAGATCGAAATGCCGATAAGTTGAGATCGCACGGGCATAGCGCGCGGGCAGGCTTGTATTGCTCAGCGGATAGCGGCGCGCGACGGTGTCCGGCCGCTCCATGAATCCGGACAGCTTTGCGCGCATCATGTCGTGTCGCAATTGCAATTCGGGCGAGTCCTTCTTGTCCCAATACGGGCTGGTCTTCGCGATGACTTCGAGCGCCGCGACGCGTTCGGCCGGCATCGGGTGCGACTGCACATAGGGGTCGGCCTGAACCGCCGAGAACAGAATCTGATCGGCCAATCGCTTGAACGTGTCGTACATGCCCTTGGGCGACTGACCTGTCGCCGTCAGAAACTTCACGCCCGCGCGGTCGGCTTGCTCTTCCTGCGCGCGTTGATAGGACAGGAGCGAGCGCCTGATCGATTCCTGCGGCCCCGAGATGACAGCGGCGCCGGCCTGACCCATGTTGACGTTGCCACGTGCGCCGCCCGCGACCAGCGCGCCCATGCCGAGCAGCATGGCGACGATCGACTGCGTTTGCGCCGCCGCCAATTGCTCGCGCATCCGCGCCAGATGCCCGCCGGCGATGTGGCCGGTTTCGTGCGCGAGCACGCCGATGATCTCGTTCGGTGTCTTCGCGTCCATCAGCGCGCCGGCATTGATGAAAATGCGCTGACCATCCATCACGAACGCATTGAATGCGCGGTCGTTGATGATGGTGACGCGGATGTTCTGCTGTGCGAGCCCCGCCGCGCGCAGAATCGGTTGCGAATAGTCGCGCAGCAGTTGCTCGATTTCGGCGTCGCGGATAAGCGGCATGGCGCCCGCTTGCGCGCGCACCATCTGCGCCGGCCCAGCCGAGGCGGCAAGCGCCGCAGCCGTAACAAGCGCAAGCGCACGCACGGCTGGCGTCCGCAGCTGCGCCCTGATAGGTCTTCGGCTTTCGGTCATCTGCGCTGGAATGATACCAGAACTCCGTCGAAACTTAATGACGCCATAGGGCATGGTCAACGCGAGTCACGATCACATCTTGGCGCGAAGAACGCCTTAGTTAACGAGGGAATACGGCAAAGCCGGGGCGAAACGTTACGAGAAAGGCCGCAACACCATGCACGATGCCGCAAAACGGTTGCTCGCGGCCTCAAGACGTAGCGACGTACCGCCGTTCATGGTGATGGACGTGGTCGCGGCCGCCGCGCGAATCGAAGCCGCCGGCGGCCGCGTGATTCACATGGAGGTCGGGCAGCCCGCGGCGCCGGCACCGCAGGCCGCCATTGCCGCCGCGCGCGCGGCGCTCGGCGGCGCTCCGATCGGCTACACCGAGACGCTCGGCATACCGTCGCTGCGCGCGCGCATCGCGCGCCACTACGCGGAAAAATATCGCGTGACGATCGCGCCCGAACGAATTGTCGTCACCACCGGCTCATCGGCCGGCTTCATATTCGCATTTCTTGCATTGTTCGAGCCCGGCGACCGCGTCGCCGTGGCAACGCCCGGCTATCCGCCGTATCGGCATATCCTGAGCGCGCTCGGCTGCGAAAGCGTGCTGATCGAGACCACGCAGAATTCGCGCTGGGAGATTACGAGCGACATGCTGCTCGAAGCCCACGCCAAGAAACCGCTGCATGGCGTGCTGATTGCGAGCCCGGCCAACCCGACCGGCACCATCATGGAAGCGCGCGCGCTCGAAGCCTTGATCAGGACCGCCGACGCCAACGGCATTCGCGTGATTTCCGACGAGATCTATCACGGCCTCGACTACACCATGCCGGCCGAGACCGCAGCGCGCATGTCGGAGCGTGCCGTCATCATCAACTCGTTCTCGAAATATTTCTGCATGACCGGCTGGCGCATCGGCTGGATGGTCGTGCCGCCCGAACTGGTGCGGCCGATCGAGCGGTTGCAGCAGAATTTGGCGATCTCGGTACCGACGCTCTCGCAGATCGCGGCGCAAGCCGCGTTCGAAGGCCGCGACGAGATGGAAGCCGTCAAACATGGCTACGAGGAAAATCGCCGTATCCTGCTCGAAGGATTGCCGCGCGCCGGCCTCGATAAATTTCTGCCGGCCGATGGCGCGTTTTATCTTTACGCCAATGTCGGGGAGCTCACTGACGACAGCTTCGACTTCGCCAAACGCATGCTGGAAGAGGCGCATGTCGCGGCCACGCCGGGCGTCGATTTCGATCCCGTGCGCGGCAGGCATTTTCTGCGGTTTTGCTACGCGGGCTCCGCCGCCGACATGCGCGAGGCGGTGGCGCGCATCGGCCAATGGCTCAAGCCCTGAGCCGCGTCGCAACGCCCGTGTCGGTCCGGCGTTCCGACTTGAGCGACAAATAGATATCCAACGCTTCCTTCGGCTTGGCGTTCTTGTGTACGACCGCGTTGACCGCGGCGATCATCGCCTGCGGTGCGTCCGACTGGAAGATGTTGCGCCCCATGTCGACGCCCGCCGCGCCTTGTTGCACCGCGTTGTACGCCATGGTCAGCGCATCGAGTTCCGGCAGCTTCTTGCCGCCCGCCATCACGATCGGCACCGGGCATGAGGCGGTGACGCTCTCGAATCCGTCGTCCACATAGTAGGTCTTCACGTATTGCGCGCCGAGCTCGGCGATGATGCGGCAGGCGAGGCGGAAGTATTGCGCATCGCGCTTCATCTCCTTGCCGACCGCGGTGATGCCCATGACCGGAACGCCGAAGCGCAGGCCGGCATCGACGAGCCGCGTCATGTTATAGATCGATTGCGTCTCGAATTCGCTGCCGATGAAGACCTGCACCCCGACGCCGACCGCGTTGAGCCGCGCGGCGTCGTCCATGTCCATGGCGATCTGCTCGTTCGCGAGATCCTTCAAGATGCTCGGGCCGCCGCTGGCGCGCAGACAGATCGGCTTGGTGCAATCGGCCGGGATCAGCGAGCGCAATATGCCGCGCGTGCAGAACAGCGCGTCGCATTGCGGCAGCAGCGGCACGATCGAGAGATCGATGCGCTCGAGCCCCGTCGTCGGCCCCTGGATATAGCCGTGATCGACCGCCAGCATCACGGTCCGCCCGCTGGCGGGATTGAACGTCCGCGCGAGCCGGTTCTTCATGCCCCAGTCGAGCTGGTGCGAACCTTTCAGGAAAAATCCCGGCGTCGCCTGCGGCCGGTCGGCCTGGTAGCGTTCGCCTTCTTTGTCGGCTTCTGGCATGGGTCTCTCACTATGGCTTTATAGCTTTATGGCTTGGCGGGCGGCGGCGGCGGCGATTTTTCCTCCGCCATGCAGCGGGCGATGAAGGTCTTGCGCTTGGCGCCCTTGAGTTTTTGGTCGTCCGCGCCGAATTTGCAAGTCTCCATCTTCTGTTTGGCGGTGATCGCCGAGGCCGGCGCCGCCGACAGCAGGATTGCGAGCGCGGCGACAAGTGTGAGGGTCCGCAGCATCGTCGAATCTCCCTTGTTGTTATGGCCCGGCAGCAAGACAGCACACTTGTGCGAAATTTATGGCGTCAGCGCAACGCCGCCGCAATATTGCCCCCGTCGACCGTGGTGACATCGCCGGTGGTCTTCAACTCCAGCGCCTGATGCAGAAAGGCCTGCGCCACGTCGTCGGCGGTGACCTCGCGGCCGAGCAGATTGCCCGACATATACTCTTTTTCCGAGACGCCGCGCGCCTGCGAGCGTTGCTTGATGAAATCGTCGGTCAGCAGGCCCGAGCGGATGCGGTCGGCATTGACCGCATTGGCGCGAATGCCGTCGGCGCCGTAGTCCACCGCGTATTGCCGCACCAGGAACAGCGTCGCCGCTTTGGGCAAGCCGTAGGGACCGAAATTCGGCCCCGGATTCACCGCCTGCTTGGAGACATTGAACAGCAGGCACCCGCCGGTGCCCTGCGCCAGCATGATCTTCACCGCAGCCTGCGCCACGCGCTGATGGCCGAAGAAATTCAGTTCGAAGCTCTTGCGCAAGATCGCGTCGTCGACCTCGCCGATTTTTCCCTGCCAGGCCGCTCCGGCATTGGAAACCACAATATCGACGCCGCCGAACCAGGCAGCCAGACGTTCAAATGCATCCTGCACCGACTTGTCGTTTGTCACGTCGCAGTGGATTGCAACCGCACCGGTGCCGATGTCCTTGGCGAGATCGGATGCCGCCGCAAGGTTCACGTCGAACAGCCCTAGCGTCGCGCCGGCGGCCGCGAATGCCCGCGCGGTGGCCGCTCCGATCGCGCCAGCCGCACCGGTAATGGCGGCGATCTGTCCGGCGAGCGGCAATTCTTTCTGTTTGCCGAGCTTGGCCTGCTCAATCGGCCAATACTCGCAGTCGAACATGTCGGCTTCGGAGATTGAATCGAATGTGCCGATCGCCTCCGCGTCGGTGATGCAGGCGACCGTCTCTTCCGCCATATCGGCGGCGATGAGCGCGTCCTTCGCCGACCGCCCGAGCCCGTATAGCCCCAGACCCGGCACCAGTGCGACGCGGGGGAGGGGATCGAGCATGATCTTGCCGCCGCCGGCGCGCGCGTTGTTGCGCTCGAAATAGCCGCGGTAATCAACCATGAATTTTTCCGCCGCCGCGCGCGCCGCCTGTTTGAATTCGTTGAGCTTGCCGGCTTCCGGCGGCGGCACGATCAGCGGCCAGTTTTTGGTGCGGATCGTGATGTCGGGCGTGATCACGCCCTGCCGGGCATAGCGCGCAAGCTCCGCGCCGTTGACATAACGCAGAATATTGTCGCTCGTCCGGAATTCGAGGATCAACAGGCGATGCGCGCCTTCGCCATCGGCATCTCTCAGCGCGCAGGCGCCGCGCAGAATCGGCGCAACCTCCGCGCCGGGCGCGATGTTCTGCGGCATCGGCGCGGTCTTGAACACGGTCTTGCGGTTTGTCTGCAGCCGTTCCTCGGCGCGCGTGACCATCTCGATCATGCGCTCGTAGGATTCCTGCGCGCTGGCGCCGAACGTGAAAACGCCGTGCTTGGCGAGGATCAGCCCCGACACTTTCGGATTCTTCTCGAACACGTCGCCGGCTTTTTTCGCCAACCCGAAACCCGGCATCAGATACGGCACGTAGCCCATGCTGCCTTCATAGACCTCGCCGCAAAGTTTCTCGCCCTCCGGCTGGTCGATCAGGCTCAACACCGCTGTGGCGTGCGTGTGATCCACGAATTTATGCGGCATGAACGCGTGCAGCAGGAATTCCAGCGACGGCGTGGCCGTGAGCGGATCGAGCAGGGCGCCGCGCTGCACCCGCGCCATGTCGTCGTCGGAGAGTTTGTCGCGCGCGCGCAGTGCTTGCAGCGGCGCGAGCCGCACCGCCGGCATGCCGGCGGGCTCGATCGTCGCCATATCCGCGCCCGAACCCTTGACGCACATCGCCTCGGTTTCGCCGCCAAGCGGATCGCTCAGGCGCAGCTTTACCGACGTATTGCCGCCGCCGTGCAGCACGAGCTTGGGATCGCCGCCGAGTAACCGCGTGGTGTAGACGCGCAGCGCAAGGTCAGGAGCAACCCCTGCCTTGGCGTAGCGATCGACCGTCGCCTTTGCGTCGCGATCGACCCAGCGGCTCAGCATCGAAGCTAGTCCTTGCCACCCAAGAAACGTTTGGCCCACCAACCGGTGCGGCGCGGCTTGTTGGCGTCTTCGCCGCCGTTCGACCCTGCGGCGACGGCTTCTTCGGATGCGGCAGGCGCAAGGGGCGGTGGCGGGGTCTCTGCCGCGTGGCCACTGAACACCGGCGCTGGCTCACGCACCGTCGATCGCCGCCGCGGCGCTTCCGGCTCCGCTTGGGGCGGCGGCACGTTCGCGGGTTCGGCGGCGGCCGGCGCGGTTTCGGGGCGCGCCGGCTCAAAGGGCGGTGTGGAGGGCGGCTCGTTCATATCCGGCGCGGGCGGACGATAGTGTTCGCCGCGCTCGTTTCGATCGTTGCGTTGCTCACCGCGAAACTCGCCGCGCTGCTCGCCGCCGAAATCGCCGTAGTTCTCGCGATTGCGGCGATTGCGACGCCCGCCGCGGCGTCCGCGTCGGCGCCGGCGATGCTCGCCCTCGCCGCGACCTTCACCGCGTTCTTCGCCGCGGTCGTGGCCGGGCTGCTGCTGTCCATGCTGTTGCGGTTGCGGCGCGTAATCGCCTGGTCCGGGTTGGCCGCCGATTTCTTCGAAATCGTCCTCGTGGGCGACATTGTGCTCCGGCACGGTGTCATGCGTGAACTGCCCGTGAACGGGCTCAGGCCCGTGTTCGCGGCCGCCGCCGCCACGACCGCGCCGGCGCCGGCGGCGGCGGCGGTGACCGCCTTCCCGCTCGCCATCGAAATGCGGTGGCTGCGGACGCTCGTCCGCCGCTTCCGGCATCGACTCGTCCATTTCGCCGGTCGCTGCGAGCTCTTCTTCGCCCGCGAATTCCGGCTCCTCTTCTTCCTGAATGGGCGTGACGGCGGCCTCGGCTTGCGCGACCAGCGCGCGGGCCTGCTCGATGGTCATCACCTGCTCGCCGCGATCGATCGCGTAGGCGACCAGCCCGCCGATCTGCGGATCGGAGCTGATCGTGATCGTGATGTGGAAGCGTTCCTCCAGCGAGTTCAAATGCGAACGCTTTTGGTTGAGCACATAAAGCGCGATTTCCGGCCGCGTGCGTACGATCAGATTGTGCGTTGCGCCCTTGAGGATCGTTTCCTCGACCGCGCGCAGCAGCTGCAGCGCGACCGAAGACACCGAGCGTATATGGCCGGTTCCGCCGCAATGCGGGCATTTCTCGGTCGAGCTTTCGAGCACGCTGGTGCGGATGCGCTGGCGCGACATCTCCAGCAGGCCGAAATGCGAGATGCGGCCGACCTGGATACGGGCGCGGTCGTTGCGCAGCGCATCTTTCAGCCTGCGCTCGACCGTGCGGTTGTTGCGCTTCTCGTCCATGTCGATGAAATCGATGACGATCAAGCCGGCGAGATCGCGCAATCGCAGTTGCCGCGCGATTTCCTCCGCCGCTTCGATGTTGGTCTTGAGCGCGGTGTCTTCGATGTGATGCTCGCGCGTGGAGCGCCCGGAGTTCACGTCGATCGAAACCAGCGCTTCGGTCTGGTTGAGCACGATGTAGCCGCCGGACCGGAGTTGCACCACCGGCGAGAACATGGCGTCAAGCTGGCTCTCGATGCCGTAGCGCGTGAAGATCGGCTGGCCGTCGCGGTAGAGTTTGACGTTCTTCGCATGGCTCGGCATGAGCATGCGCATGAATTCCTTGGCTTCGTTGTAGCCGGCCTCGCCGGCCACAATGATTTCGTCGACATCCTTGCCGTAGAGATCGCGGATCGAACGCTTGATCAGCGAACCTTCCTCGTACACCAGAGTCGGCGCGGTCGATTTGAGCGTGAGGTCGCGCACCATCTCCCATTGCCGCAGCAGGTATTCGAAATCCCGCGTGACTTCGACGTTGCTGCGGTTGGCGCCGGCCGTGCGCAGGATCACGCCCATGCCGTCCGGCACTTCGAGCTCGTCGGCGATTTCGCGCAACTTCTTGCGGTCGTCGGCGCTGGTGATCTTGCGGCTGATCCCGCCGCCGCGCGCGGTATTCGGCATCAGCACGCAGTAGCGGCCGGCGAGCGAAAGATAGGTCGTGAGCGCCGCGCCTTTGGTGCCGCGCTCTTCCTTGACCACCTGCACCAGCATCACCTGCCGGCGTTTGATGACCTCTTGGATCTTGTACTGCCGCCGGTAGCGCGGCGCGCGGTCCGGCACCTCTTCCATCGCGTCGGCGCCGCCGACGGATTCGACGACCTCTTCCTCGGTGCCTTCCTCGCCGGGGCTGGTTTCGCTTGCGCCTTCTTGTGTCGGAGCGGCCTCCGCGGCGAGCGCAGAGGCCTCGTTCACGCCGGCTTCGGTGAGCAGAGCATCGCCGGCCGCGGCCCCTCCGCCGATGGACGCATCGTATTGGAGATCGCGTTGGGGATCGATCAACTCGATATCGAGGTTGTCCGGCTTCGGCTCCTCGGGTGGTGATTCATCGCCCGCGAAGTCGCGCGGCGCGGCGTCATCGGCTTGTGTATCGCCGACCGGCGTTTCGCTCAGGGGCGCATCGCCCAACATGGCTTCGCCGGCGGGAGTTTCGGCGGCCTCGTGCGCTGTCCCCTCAACGGCCTCAGCCGGGCGATGCTCCTCGCCGCTGCGGACCACCTCGTCCTGCCGTTCATGGCGGCGGACGTCGCGATGGCGGTGGCGGTCGCGCCGTCGTCCGCCACGCCGATCGTCGTCGTCCGCCGCCCGCGCCGCGCGCTCATCTTCGTCGAGCAGCGCCTGTCGGTCGGCGACAGGAATTTGATAGTAGTCCGGGTGGATTTCGGAAAACGCCAGAAAGCCGTGCCGATTGCCGCCGTATTCGACGAAGGCAGCTTGCAGCGATGGCTCTACGCGTGTGACCTTGGCGAGATAGATATTGCCCCGCAATTGCTTGCGATGGGCGGTTTCGAAATCGAATTCTTCAACCCGATTTCCGCGCAGCACGACCACCCGGGTTTCCTCCGGGTGCGTCGCGTCGATGAGCATCTTATTGGCCATTGAAATGTCTCTATGGGGGCGGACCGGGGCGCGGCGCCGGCATAAGGCGGCGCGAAACGCGGGCTGCCCGATTTGTGATGGATGGAATGGGTGGCGAAGCGGTCCCAAGCGCGGAAAGGCAAGCAATCGCGCGCGGTTGGTTCGCGGCGAACAGGCCTGACCTGGATATTTGCCTCGGGCATTACCTCGACCCGTGTTGCTTGACGGCAGAAGTGCGCCGTCGGTTGCTCACAGCTTGCGGCGAAGGCGTCTGACGCGCCGCCGCGCAGTCCGGCTGTCCTTTGGGGCCCGGGCTCCGATCACGCAACCGCCACAAGCGCCATGGGCGCGGCGACAGCTGCGGCATCTTTCGCTGGCCAGCCGGTCCCCCGAAGGGGAGCAAGTCGCTGGAAAGCGTGCCTTTTGGCCCCGAACGCGGCACAACCGGGAGCTCAACCGTGAGCGGCCCTTCTTTAGGGGTCTGGGCACGCGATAGCAAGCATGACCTTACGAAAGCCACCGCAATTCAGCGAAAAGCCTATATTATATGTGGGTTTCCCACTGGGAGTTTAAGTGCCGATTAACCGTGCTCTCCTTATGGAGTAGGAGTGATGTCGGAGGCTTGGGATTCGATGGCATTGCGCGCGACCAAGGTCGTCATCGCCCCTATCCTGGGACTGTTCGTTGCGGTCAGCGCCGCCGAAACGGCCGGCGCGGCCGACCGTGATGCCGCGCGTGCGGCCTACCCCGTCGTCCAGGACGCTCGCCTTGGCGGCGACGAAAAACAGACCCGTTTCATCGCCGATATCTCCCAGAAGGTGGAGCTGCGCGCCTTCACGCTGGCCGATCCCTATCGCGTGGTCGTCGACATGCCCCAGGTGACGTTCCGCCTGCCCCCCAAGGCCGGCGAAACCGGCCGCGGCCTGGTCAAGGCCTACCGCTACGGACTGATCATGCAGGGTGGATCGCGCATCGTGCTCGATCTCGCCGGTCCGGCGCGCATCGAGAAGGCGTTCGTGCTCGATGCGGTCGAAGGTCAGCCCGCTCGCATCGTGCTTGATCTGGTGGCGACCGACCGCGAGAGCTTTTTGCATACGCTGTCCGAGGTCAAGGCTGCCAAGCCGCCGGAAGCGGCGCGCAAGCCCGACCCGCCGAAACCGGAGGCCGCGATCAAGGCCGATCCGCGTCCCGTTATCGTGCTCGATCCTGGCCACGGCGGCATCGATTACGGCACGCGTGCGCCGAGCGGCGAGAGCGAAAAATCGCTGGTGCTCGATTTCGCGCTGCTGTTGCGCGCCCAGCTCGAGAAGACCGGCAAGTACCGCGTGGTCATGACGCGTGCGGATGACACTTTCGTGCCGCTTGCCGAGCGCGTTCAGATCGCGCGCACGCATCAGGCCGCTCTGTTCATCTCGATCCACGCCGATGCATTGAAGAAATCCGATGGCGAAGCGACCGGGGCGACCATCTACACCCTGTCCGATACCGCGTCCGATGCCGAAGCCGCTCATCTGGCCGAGGCCGAAAACCGCGCCGACGTGATTGCCGGTATCGATTTGTCGTCGGAGCCCAGCGACGTGGCCAATATCCTGATCGATTTCGCGCAACGCGAGACCAAGACGTTCTCGCTGCATTTTGCCAAGACGCTCGCATCCGAGCTCAAGAGCGTCGCGCGCCTGCACAAGCATCCGCTCAAATCCGCGGGCTTTAAGGTGCTTAAAGCCCCCGACGTGCCCTCGGTCCTGATCGAGCTTGGTTATGTCTCCAACCAGCAGGACCTCAAACAGCTGACATCCGGCGCCTGGCGCACGCGCACGGTGGCGACGACGGTGGCGGCGATCGACAAGTTCTTCGCAACGCGCCTGGCCGGTACGTCCGGAGGTGCCAACTGAACGAATCTGGGACAATAGGGCGGGGTAAGAGCCTCAGTTTGAACATAAAACCGCGCGACCACAGCCGCCGTGGAATGAGCTAGAATTGATTTTGGTCATTTGACGATGCGACGACTGCTTCGCTTCTTTGGATTTCTCTTCGCGCTGGGATCGATCCTGTTCCTGGTGGGCGTTGCCGCGGTCGCGGGCCTGCTTTGGCATTTCTCCAAGGACCTGCCCGACTACACGCAATTGCAGGACTACGAGCCGCCGGTCATGACGCGCGTTCATGCCAGCGACGGCTCGCTGGTCGCCGAATACGCCAACCAGCGTCGTCTCTATCTTCCGATCCAGGCCGTTCCGAAAATGGTGATCGAGGCCTTCATCGCGGCCGAGGACAAGAATTTCTACGACCACAACGGTCTCGACCTTGGCGGCATCCTGCGCGCTGGAATTTTCTATCTGCAGAACTACGGCCGCGGCCGCCGTCCGCAAGGCGCTTCAACCATCACGCAACAGGTGGCGAAGAACTTTCTGCTGACGCCGGAGCCGACCTTCCAGCGCAAGGTCAAGGAAGCGCTGCTCGCCCTCAAGATCGAACGCGCCTATTCCAAGGAGAAGATCCTCGAGCTCTATCTCAATGAAATCTATCTCGGGCTCGGCGCTTACGGAATTGCCGCGGCGTCGCTGCTCTATTTCGACAAATCGGTGCACGAATTGACCGTCGCGGAGGCGGCTTATCTCGCGGCCCTGCCCAAGGGGCCCAACAACTACAATCCCTTCCGCAAGCGCGACGAGGCGATCGCGCGGCGCAACTACGTGATCGACCGCATGGTCGAGGACGGCTACTTGAAGACGGCTGATGCGGAAAAAGCCAAGAAGGATCCGCTCAACGTCACCACGCGCCCGACCGGCGCGCACATTTTCGCCGCCGAGTACTTTGCCGAGGAAGTGCGGCGCTGGGTCTACGACAAATACGGCGAGAAGGCGCTCTACGAAGGCGGCCTTTCGGTCCGCACCACGCTCGATCCGAAGTTGCAGGTGATGGCGCGCAAGGCGTTGGTCGATGGCTTCACGCGCTTCGATGAGGCGCAAGGCTGGCGCGGCCCCGTCGCGAAGATTCCGCTCGCCGGTGATTGGGGCGTCAAACTGGCCGAGGTCAAACCGCTCTCCGACATCGCGCCCTGGCGTCTCGCCATGGTGCTGGATGTCAACGATCAGAGCGCGCGCATCGGTCTCTTCCCCGGCCGCGAGCCGGGCGGTGCGTTGTCCAAGGCGCGCCCGGTCGGGACGATAGCGCTCGACGGCGTCAAATGGGCCAAGGCGACCAGCGGCCCGACCAAGGGCAAGCCGCCGACCAAAGTGTCCCAGGTGCTTGAAGTGGGCGACGTGGTCTACGTCGAGCCGCTCAATGCCGAGTCCCAGCAGTTCCGTTTGCGCCAAATTCCCGAAGTCTCCGGCGCCATCGTCGTCATGGACCCGATGACCGGCCGCGTGCTCGCCATGGTCGGCGGGTTCTCCTATGACCAGAGCCAGTTCAACCGCGCGACGCAGGCGTTCCGCCAGCCCGGTTCCTCGTTCAAGCCGCTCGTTTATGCGACCGCGCTCGACAACGGCTATACGCCCTCGACGCTGGTGCTGGACGCGCCGGTCGAAATCGATCAAGGCCCCGGCCTGCCGCCCTGGCGTCCGGAAAACTACACCGCCGGAAAATATAACGGTCCATCGACGCTGCGTTACGGCATCGAGCAGTCGCGCAATACCATGACGGTGCGCCTTGCCCAGGATGTCGGCATGCCGCTGATCTCCGAATACGCCAATCGCTTCGGCGTCTACGACAACCTGCCGACCTATCTTTCGTATTCGCTCGGTGCCGGCGAGACCACGCTGCTCAAGATGGTCACCGCCTATTCCATGTTCGACAACGGCGGCAAGCGTATCATTTCGACCTTCATCGACCGCATTCAGGATCGCTACGGCCACACCATCTACAAGCACGACCAGCGCGAGTGCCAAGCCTGCAACGTGCGCCGCTGGGAAGGCCAGCAGGAGCCGTCGCTCGTCGACACGCGCGAGCAGGTGATCGACGCCATGACCGCCTATCAGATCACCTCGATCATGGAAGGCGTCGTGCAGCGCGGCACCGCCACGGTCGTACGCGAGGTCGGCAAGCCGATCGCCGGCAAGACCGGCACCACCAACGAAGAAAAGGATGCCTGGTTCATCGGCTATTCGCCCGATCTCGCTGTCGGCGTCTATATCGGCTACGACAAGCCGCGCCACATGTCGCTGGCCGGCGGCGCGACCGGCGGCCACGTCGCGGCCCCGGTGGTGCGCGATTTCCTCAAAGTCGCGCTCGCCGACAAGCCGCCGGTTCCCTTCCGCGTTCCGAGCGGCATCAAGCTGATCCGCGTCGATCCGAAGACCGGAATGCGCATCGCGCCCGGCGCCACCGGCCCCGTGATCCTCGAAGCCTTCAAGCCCGGCACCGCACCGCCCGACAATTTCACTGTCATCGGTGGGCCTGACGGCAACGCTGCCGCCACCGTTTCTCCCGACGCCGATCGCGCGCTGCGCGGCGGAACCGGCGGACTTTATTGACGGCATCGCCACGCTGCCTTTGGCGAAAATATCGCCGTCGCTTGTAGCTCCAACATTGAGGGACTATCATCGCCCGCGTGTGAATGAGGGGGCACACGATCGTATGTTGCGCGCGTTTGGACTCAATTCGCTTATCCGGAGCAACGCGATAAAGTCGGTCATCGTTCTGTTCGTATTTCCGCTTTTGTTGCCCGCGATCGTTTTTGTCATCGGTCTCATCGTTGGCCTGCTTCGCGGCGGCCGAGACGCTCGCGTGGTCGATGCGAGTTCATCCTCCGCTTTCACGGTTTTTCTGATCGTCGCCGTGATCATGTTGTTCTGGGTGCCGATCGCATACTTCATCAATCAATGGATCATCGATCGTGCGACCAATGCCCGCCCGCTCACCCGCGCCGAGGAGACGCGCGTCTGGAATCTTCTCGAGAACCTCTGCATCGGCTGCGGCATGCGAGTACCCGCGCTTCGGATCATCGAATCCGAAGCGTTGAATGCATTCGCCGGCGGGGTCAGCGAGTACAGCCATTCGATCACACTGACGCGCGGCCTGTTGAATAGCCTCACGGACGCCGAACTCGAAGGCGTACTCGCGCATGAATTGACGCACATCAGGAACCGCGATGTGCAGCTGCTGGTCGCGACAACAATCATCGCCGGTGCGGCACCGCTGGCCTGCGATCTGGTCGTTGTTCTGTTCCGCGGCCTGGTTGCCGTCGTGTTTGTGCCTTTGCACCTGGTCGGAGCCTGGTTGCCGGACTTCGGCCAGCGGGTATCGCCGTTGCAACGGCTGCAAAACGGAATAGTCGCGCTGGTCGGCTACGTCCTGCATCTGATCAGCGAATTTCTCTCGATGATTCTGAACCTGTTTCTGTCCCGCCGCCGGGAATTCACCGCCGATGCCGGCGCAGTTGAACTGACCAAGAATCCCGACGCTCTGATATCGGCGCTGCGCAAGGTTTCCGGGCATTCCGACATCCCGACCCGCGTCGCCGCGGTGCGCGAAATGTTTTTCGACAATCCGCACTTGAGCGGCCTCGAAGGTCTGATCGCGACGCACCCGCCGATCGAAAGACGCATCGATGCGCTGCTCAAGTCCGGCCGCAATCCCGCGCCCGCTACTGCGTCCGCTACCGAACCGAAAGTTCCGCAGCCGGTCCAGTGGCGGGCGGCTGCGTCGAAACTCGCCCCGCACGTTCTGCCCGAGACACAACCGGCATCGAAAACCTTCGCGCCGCCGAGCCCGCCTGAGCCTGAGCTTCGCGATATTGCGCCGCTGACGGCTTCGCCGCGCGGCCGTACCCGGCGGCTGACCGTGGACTACTATCCGCTGCTCTCGCGCGCGGTTTCGTTGATCGAGAACAATACGCCGGACGCGCGCAAACTGCTCTATGCCCGCGCACGGCTTTCGCTCGTGAGCCATCTGCGCCAGTCCGACCCGCCGTTCACCGATTCCGAGTTGAGCGCCGAACACGAGGCGCTCGACGACGCCATCGAGCGGATCGAGTCTCCGAATAACCGCGTCAAGACCGCCGCCAAGCCGGAAAGGCTTGCGCCGCACAGCAAGGAACGCGCCGTACGGCAGGGCAATCGTGTTCCCCTGCGTTATGCGGTTCCGCTCGCGGCTGCCGTGGCTCTGCTGGCGCTCGGCATCGCGGGCTACAAATTGATCGACATAACAACTGTGCGATTGACTGTCATGAGTTGGCTGCCGGGTCATTCGAACCCCGGCGCCATCACCAGCGTCGACTTCACCAACGCGACTCTCGACCTGAGCGGCACCTCTTGCGAAGAGATGACGCGCACCCGAAGCGTGACGCTCGTGCAAGGGAGTGCGCAAGTCGGCGATGTTTTCTTCAACCTCCGTGCCGTCTCCTATGGATCGATCACCGGCAAGGATCAAAACGAAGCCGCTGTCGTCATTAACTGCGGCAACAAGGCGCCCACCGACGTCCTTTTGCTGTATGTCATGAAAGCGGACCGGCCTGTTCGTCTGGCCGCGGTGGCGCTCGGCTCCGCCGCCTTCGGCGGCTTGCACGCGATGGCGGTGGCGGATGGCTCCGTCGTCGTTGCCCAATATGGCGGCGAAGCCCGCTGCTGTCCGACCGAAATTGTCGAGTCGCGCTGGAGTTGGAAGGACAGCCGATGGACGCAAGTGGGCGAGCCGGTCAAACGGCCATTTCCCGAAACGCCGCAGACCGGGAGCAAGCTTCCGCAGGCGATCGGCCAATGCGGCTTCACGACCGTCACGAGCGTCGGCGACCGGCTGCAGGGCGACCACAAGTCCGGCAGCTTGATCCGCTATGCCAACGGCGGCCACCAGGAATCGCTGAGTACGATGCCGGCGTTCGCGGCTTCCCGCGCCGGCGATGAGATCCGCCTGTGCCTCAACCAAGTTCCGAGCAATTGCCCGCGCGGCGATCGGCGCGGGCGCATTTACAACGCCACCAACATGCGGACGTTGCAGAGCTGGGAAGCTGCGGACTCGCTTCGCCAATGCGGTGGCGCTTGAAGTCCCTCAGCGCATTTTCTCCCACGTCATGGTACGCACGCTCATACGCCCGCTGATCGGGTCCGGCGTGGGCTTGGTGGAGAGATGCACGCGGTCGCCCTCGAACCGCGCGATGCGCGTCTGATGCGTGCCGGTCCAGCTCTCGTTCCAGGAACAGTCGACATGGTGGGTGACCACGTCGCCGTTGATCGTATAGGTGCCGGCATAGGCCAGCACGCTCTTGAACAGATCGATCGCTTCCTCGGGCGTCGGGCTCGCGCCTTTGGGCCGTTTCCTGTCGCTGCGGGCGTTGATCACGATCATCCGTCCGTCCGGCCCATAGTTGATGTAGCCGTCCGGGTTCGGGCCGAAAAAATCGCTTTTTTCGCCGGTGGCGACATCCTCGTTGACGACCGAGACGAGCTTCCAGGTCCCGATCAGGCGCGCGCGCGTGGCGTCGTTGTCCATGTGTATGCTTTTCCGTTCGTCCCCGCGAAAGCGGGGACCCAGAATTTGCCGCGAGCTCATCCGAAATAACAAGTCTGGATTCCCGCCTTCGCGGAATGAGCGGAGTGTGTGGGTTGCGCCGACCCCGCACAATCGCTACATCCTCGCGGCTGCCGGAATCGCCTGCGGCCGAACGGAAATCGTCATGCGCGCTGAAACGCAAACCATAGTCTCCGACATCAAGCAGTCGATCGGGCTGCTGAGGAGGCACCTTTGACTTCGACAAGGCCAAGGCGCGGCTCGCCGAGCTGAACAGGCAGGCGGAAGACCCCAACCTCTGGAACGACACCGCGCGCGCCCAGCGCATCATGCAGGAGCGCACCGCGCTCGAGGATCAGCTGTCCTCGATCTCGCGCATCCAGCAGGAGCTCGACGACCAGCTCACCATGATCGAGCTGGGCGAGGCCGAGAAGGACGATAAAGTCGTCGCGGAAGCCGAAGCCGCGCTCAAGAAGCTGAAGACCGAGACCCTCCGGCGCGAGCGCGAGGCGCTGCTTTCCGGCGAAGCCGACGCCAACGATTCCTATCTCGAAGTCCACGCCGGCGCCGGCGGCACCGAGAGCCAGGATTGGGCGAACATGCTCATGCGCATGTATACGCGCTGGGCCGAACAGCACCGCTACAAGGTGGAGTGGCTCGAAGAGAGCGAAGGTGAAAGCGCCGGCATCAAATCGGCCACCATCCGCATCAAGGGCCGCAATGCCTATGGCTGGCTGAAGACCGAAGCCGGCGTGCATCGCCTCGTGCGCATCTCGCCGTTCGACGCCAATGCGCGTCGGCACACCTCGTTTGCCAGCGTCCAGGTCTATCCGGTCATCGACGATCGCATCAAGGTCGACATCAAGGAATCTGACGTGCGTGTCGACACGTTGCGCGCCGGCG
This sequence comes from Xanthobacteraceae bacterium, assembly GCA_035501735.1. GTDB lineage: Bacteria > Pseudomonadota > Alphaproteobacteria > Rhizobiales > Xanthobacteraceae > PNAI01. Next base: position 31,055 of record DATJVR010000084.1, read on the forward strand.
GCGCCGGCGGCCAACACGTCAACAAGACCGAGTCCGCCATCCGCCTGACCCACATCCCCACCAATATTGTCGTGTTTTGCCAGAACGACCGCTCGCAGCATCGTAACCGTGCGCAGGCCTGGGACATGCTGCGCGCGCGGCTCTACGAGTTGGAGATGCGCAGGCGCGAAGAGAAAGCCGCCGCCGAGCAAGCCGCCAAAACCGAAATCGGCTGGGGCCATCAGATCCGTTCGTACGTGCTGCAGCCCTATCAGATGGTCAAGGACCTGCGCACCGGCGTGACCTCGCCCACGCCCTCCGACGTGCTCGACGGCGATCTCGATCAGTTCATGGAAGCCGAACTGGCCCGCAAGGCGTTCGGCGGCGGGCCGGCGCAGGTTGAGGATGTCGAGTAGAGCAATAGGCTCGTAAAATTTAAATCGAATATTAACCCTGCCTGAAGTCAGGGCTTAACGTTCCTGAAATCGCCGGGTTTCTCGGCTCTGATCGCCTCAATTCGGCGGGAACCAAAGCGCCTCCGTCGGCATTGATTGGCGACGTCCGCCGTTCCTTCAACCGAACGGCCGGAGCAAAAACGGAGGAAAGGATCATGTGGCTCTCCTTTTTCTCGATCGTTGCTGCAGCTTCCATTGGCTTCAGTGTGGCAGCTCTCGTGGTCCAAGCCGTGGGCCAAGACGATTCACTGCACGGCTGACGATTTTGCGTACGACGCCCGGGAAGCGTCGTCAGGGGCGGCTCTCGCGGGCCGCTCCTTTCTTATTGGGACGCAGGCTGACGGACTACAGCGCGTTGCCGAGCCGCAGCCCGGCGCGCAGGAACTTCTGCGGGTCGACCGCCTCGCCGTCGATGCGCGTCTCGTAATGCAGATGCGGTCCGGTCGAGCGGCCGCTTGAGCCGACGAGACCCACGATCTGTCCGATCTTCACGGATTGTCCCGGCTTCACCAGGATTTCGGACAGGTGGCCATAGCGGGTGGCCAAGCCGTTGCCATGCTCGATCTCGACCATCCGGCCGTAACCGCCACTCCAGCCTGCCGTCGTCACCCGGCCGTTTGCGGTCGCGCGTACCGGGTCGCCCACGCTGCTGCGGAAGTCGATGCCGGTGTGCATGGCAGGCGCGTGCAGGAATGGATCGAGACGGACGCCGAAGCCCGATGAAAGATCGATTTCGCCGCTGATCGGTTTGCGCAATGGCACGGCATTCAAGGTGCGCGTCAGGCGGTCCGCATGGGCGCGCGCGACATTGATGCGATAGAGCTGCCGCTCGAACGCGCCGGAATCCTGTGTCAGCACGACCGGGACGAACGGTCCGCCGACGGCGTTGGATGGCGCGGGGATTTTGCCGGGATCGAGCCCGAGGTCTGCCAGCACGCGGCGCATGCGTTTGACCTTGTTTTCGTAACTGTCCTCGATGGCATTGAGCGTCGCGGCTTGTCTGGCCTCGATGCGGTTGAGCGCGTCCTGCAATCGCGCGAGCCTGTTTTCGTAGCCGTTGCCGGCGGCTTTCGTCGTGAGATGAGCCGCGGTCGCAACCGTCACCCCGCGTGACTCAAGCCGCGATTCACGATCGGGCGGGGTCGCCAGGATCACCGGGTCGCTGTTGGGCGAAGCCTTGAGAGTCGTTTCCGGCGGGACCTCGACTTGCGGCCCGCGCAGCGGTGCGGCCTTGATGGATCCCGTCGGGGCCGGGTCGGGCAGACCCAGCAGACTGGACGTGCGCGATTCCAGCGTCGATTGCCGCCGCAGCATCTGCTCGATCTTCTTCTCGATCTGCTCCTGGTCGAGCAATTGGCGGCTGGTGATGCGGTCGACCTGCGTTCGCAATTCGGCGATGCGATCCTCGTAGCCGACCTGCATGTCGGTTTGGCGCGCGATCATCCGCGTGATGACATCGTCGTGGAACGCGAAATAAGTTCCGGTCGCGAGCGACCAGCCGGCCATGATCACAAGGCTTCCGACCGCGATCCAGAAGCTAACCGGCCCAAGCCGGAACTGACGGCCGGCATGGCCGAGCGTATAGCCGCCGGCGCGCCGCGGGCTGCGCTGGGATGTGCGCGAATCGACGATTCGCCCGGAATCGGCTCGATAGACGCGAGATTTGAATCGATATGGCATCAACGCTTCCCCCACCGGTCCCCATTGTGTGGTCCCGGCGCATCAGGGGGCATTTTCAGCGGAGTGTAGTTAATAATTTCCGAACAGAACCAAGAAAATACCGCCGATGGGTAACGAAGGGTGGATGAAAAGTGCACGAAATATGAAGCGCTTGAATGCGTCTGTTGATTCAGAGCGCTTGGGCGGCTGCCAGCACCTCCTCGGCATGGCCGTCGACCTTCACGTTGTTCCAGATGCGCGCAATGCGTCCGTCCGGGCCGATCAGGAACGTGGTCCTTCGCACCCCCATGAAGGTCCTGCCGTACATGGATTTCTTGCCCCAAGCGCCATAGGCCGCGAGCGTTTTATGGCCCTCATCGGAGGCGAGCGGGATCGTCAGTTTGTGGTCGGCCTTGAAGGTATCCTGGGCCTTCACCGGATCGGCTGACACCCCCAGAATAGCCGCCCCGGCCTTGGTAAAAGCTGCGTTGAAGCGGGAAAAAGCAATGGCTTCCCGGGTACATCCGGGAGTATTGGCCCGTGGATAGAAGTAAAGCACGAGCTTTCGGCCGCTATAGTCTGCGAGCGAGACTTCGCCGCCCCCATCCGTGGGAAGCTTGAATGCCGGGGCTTTCGCGCCCACCGTCAATTTGCTGGCCATATGCCTTCCTTTCGTCGCTTTCATCACCACAATTGATGCTTACTTGATGGGGGGTAGCGGGCTGGCGGTCCGGCAGGGATTTATAAAGCTTCTCCGCGCCAGGTTAGTTGAATCGCCGGCTTTTTGCCGGCTGGTAATTCCGCGCACGAGGGAACAGCCGGTCCGGCATGACGATCAAGGATAATAGTGCGCGCGACGCTTTGCTTCGGAAATTGGAAGCATTCCTCCACTCGTATCGGCTGAGGCGCGCAAGATCCCGCGCGTCGGTGCGCGCCGACCGGGCGCGCCGCGCCCGCGCCCGCATCACGCGCGTGCTCTCCATCAATTTCCGTCGCCGCTTGCCGCTGCTGCGCAAGATTGCGATCGGCGCGGGCGCATTCGCCTGCATCGTGGCCGTGCTGATCGGCGGGCTGTGGTGGCGGCTCGCGAGCGGACCGATTGCCCTCGACATCGTCACCCCTTGGCTCACGTCTGCGATCGAACAGAATTTCGGCAGCCGGCATCACGTCGAGGTCGGCGGCACGGTACTCGAACGCGACGCCAACGGCCGCACGGCGTTGCGGCTGCGCGATATTGTCGTGCGCGATTCCGACGGCGAATTGGTCGCGACCGCGCCGCGCGCGGAAATCGGACTCTCCGGCGCGAGCTTGCTGCTGGGAAAACCCCGCGTTGCCAGCCTCCTTTTGGTCAACGCCAACATGGAAATACGGATCGAGCCCGACGGTCGCGTCAACGTATATGCCGGCGGGCCACGGCCGTTCCTGGTGATCTCGCCGATCAATGCGGTGCAAGGAGCAAAACCTGCCACCGCGATGTCGCTGAATGCCTTGACCGATCGCGGCATCGACCAGAACGTCTCCGCCTTGCTCGGCTGGGTCGACGGCCTCGGCGCGCTTGGGCGTGACGGCAATCCCGTCAACGTCAGCGGTCTCGACGGTCAGGAATTGATCGAAGTCGGCGTCAAGCACGGCAGCTTGATGGTCGATGATGCGCGCAACAGCCGGCAGTGGTCGTTCACCGAAATCACCATGAGCCTGACCAGGCCCGAGCAGGGTGGGGTGGCCTTCGCGGCCAGCTCCGAAAGTGAAGCCCGCTCCTGGTCGATCTCCGCCGCGCTGATGCCGATGAAGGATGGACATCGCTTGCTTCGCTTCGAAGCCAGCCACGTCATGCTCGACCACTTGCTGCTCGCGATGCAGCTTGGCGACGGCCAGCTTCACTCCACGCTGCCGATTTCCGCCGAGTTGCAAGCGGAGATTGCCGCCGATGGCATGCCGCAAGTGCTCAAGGGCCACATCATCGCCTCCGGCTACCTCGGCGACGAGAAGGACTCCGAAGGCTTCCTGCCGATCGATCTTGCCGAAATACGATTGGACTGGGACATCACGCGCGGAACGCTTCTGGTGCCGTTCCAGTTCGTCTCCGGCAGCAACCGGATGGCGCTTTTTGCTCAATTCACTCCGCCGGCGAGTCGCGACGGTGTCATGCTGTTGGCCTTGAGCGGCGGATCGGTCGTGCTCGGTCCCATTCCTCCCGAGAAGGATCCGCTCATTCTCAAGCGCATAATGGTGCGCATCCGCCACGATCTCGCGCAGAAGCGGATCACGCTCGAACAGGCCGACATCGGAACCGACGGCGACAAGAGCGTCGGTCTCGCGATCTCGGGCAATCTCGATTATTCGGGCGCCGAACCGCATCTTTCACTCGGCCTCGCCGGCACGCAGATGAGCGTGCCCGCGCTCAAGCGTCTTTGGCCGAGCTTCGTCGCGTCGCACGTGCGCTCCTGGGTCATGCAGCATGCGTACACCGGCACGGTGGAGCGCATCGATGTCGGGATCAACACGCCGCTCGCGACGCTGCCTGCGAACGGGCCGCCGATGGCCGATGACGGCCTGGCGATCGACATCGGCCTGAAAAACGCATCCCTGCGCCCGGTCGACGGATTGCCGCTGATCCGCGACGCCGACGTCACCGTACACGTCACCGGCCGTACTGCGACCGTCAAGCTCGGTCGTGGCACCGCTGAAATCTCCCCCGGCCGCCGGCTCGCGCTGTCGAATGCGATCTTCGAATTGCCCGACATGAATCAGAAGGCGCCCCCGGCCAAGGTGCGCTTCCGTCTCGACGGTCCGGTTCCGGCCGCCGCCGAGCTTCTGGCCAGCGAAAAATTGCGCGATTTTTCCGGCAGTCCGTTCGATCCGCTCGCCAGCCGCGGCACGATCGCGGCGCAAGTCTCGCTGATGCTGCCGCTCGCGCACGAGGTGCCCAAGGGTTCGGTCAATTTCAACGTCAATCTCGATCTCAGCAATTTCTCCGCTGACAAAATGCTGCTGGGTCAGAAGGTCGAGGCGGTTCTGTTAAAGATCGCCGCCACCAATCAGGCCTACCAGATCGCCGGCGACGTGAAGATCGGCGGCACGCCCGCGCGACTCGAATATCGCAAAGCCGCGGGCGAGCCTGACGCAGAAGTGCGCATTGCCGCAACGCTCGACGATGCCGCCCGCGCGAAGTTTGGCTTCGATCTTGGCAGCGCCGTCACCGGCCAGGTTCCCGTCAAGGTCAGCGGTCGCACCGCTGCGGCGGCCACGAATGACAAGGACAACAAATTCACCGTCGAAGCCGATCTGACCGCTGCCAAGATCGACAACCTGCTACCCGGCTGGGTCAAGCCGCCCGGTCGGCCGATGCGCGCCACCTTTACGCTCGTCAAGCAAGATCAGATCACGCGTTTCGATGAGATTTACGTCGATGGTTCCGGCGCCATGTTGCGCGGAACCATTGAAGTCGACGGCTCGAACGATCTGCAAACGGTAAATTTCCCGGTGTTCGTCCTGTCCGAGGGAGACAAGGCGACGCTCAAGGCGGATCGCGGCCCCGATGGGGCGCTGCGCGTCGTCATGCGCGGCGATGTTTTCGATGGACGGAATTTCGTCAAGGCGTCGATTTCGGGCTCGTCCCCGGATCAGAAGGCGAAGGCCCAGCGCGATCTCGACCTCGACATCAAAATCAGCACGGTGCTCGGCCACAATGGCGAGACCCTGCGCGGCGCTGAAATGAAAATGTCACGCCGTTCCGGTCAGCTTCGCGGCTTTACGCTTAACGGCAAGCTTGGTCGTGAAGCCTCGATCAAGGGCGATCTGCGCGAAATGCGCGACCTGCGCGATCCCCGCGGCCGCACCGGCAACGGCCAGGTGCTTTATCTCGATACCAATGATGCCGGATCGCTGTTCCGGTTTGCCGGGATTTATCCGCGCATGTCCGGCGGTCACTTGTGGGTGCTGATGGATCCGCCCAGCTCCGACCTGGTGCCGCAGGAGGGCGTCCTCAACATCCGTGACTTCGCGATCCGCAATGAACGCGAGCTGGAAGACGTGCTCGCCAATCCGCAAGTCAGCGCGCCGGCCACGGAGCGCGACAATGTCATGTTCACCTATTTGAACGTCGAATTCACCCGCACGCCGGGCAAACTCGCGGTCCGCGACGGAGTGGTTCGTGGTCCGATCATCGGCGCGACCATCGACGGCAACTTCGATTATCAACGCGATGAGGTGCAGCTGCGAGGCACGTTCGTGCCGCTCTACGCCATCAACAACATGCTGACGAAGATCCCGTTCATCGGGGCGCTGCTCAGTGGCGGCAACAGCAACTCCGGCGTATTCGGAATAACCTACGAGGTCGTCGGCCCGACCAACCAGCCGGTGCTGCGCATCAATCCGGCGTCCGGTCTGGCGCCCGGAATTTTACGCAAGTTCTTCGAGTTTCCGGCCAGTACTCCGAACAACATCAATGCGCCGGCCCTTGCGCCGGCCAATCCTGTCACCAGCACCAGCCGCGCAACGCCGATGGATTTGGCGCGCTGAGTTTCTAGGCCGGCTTGAGCAGGACGTGCCGCTTCCTGCCGAGCGAAAGCTTGATCACGCCCTCGGGCGTTACGTGCTGCAACGTGAGCACCATCTTCTCATCGGTCACGTTTGCGTCGTTCACTTTGAGCCCGCCGCCCTTGATCTGACGCCGCGCCTCGCTGTTTGACGGCACCAAGCCCGCGCGCACGAACGCGCTGAGCACGCCGATCCCGTTCTCGATCTCGGCGCGTGCGATTTCGACCGTCGGCAGGTTCTCCGACAGCTCGCCTTGCTCGAAGGTGGTGCGTGCGGTTTCGGCCGCCCGCACGGCGGCGTCGCGGCCGTGCACGAGGGCGGTTGCCTCCGTCGCCAGCACTTTCTTGGCCTCGTTGAGCTCCGCGCCCTTGAGCGCGGCGAGCCGGTCGATCTCCTCAAGCGGCAAGACCGTGAACAGCTTCAGGAAGCGCTCGACGTCGCCATCCTCGGTGTTGCGCCAATACTGCCAGTAGTCATAGGGCGAGAGCATGTCGGCGTTGAGCCACACCGCGCCGGCTGCGGTCTTCCCCATCTTGGCGCCGGCCGATGTGGTCAGTAGCGGAGAGGTGAGCGCGAACAATTGCGTGTTTGCCATGCGGCGACCGAGATCGATGCCGTTGACGATATTGCCCCATTGGTCCGATCCGCCCATCTGCAGCACGCATCCGTGACGCCTGTGGAGTTCGACGAAATCGTAGGCCTGCAGGATCATGTAGTTGAATTCGAGAAACGACAGCTCCTGCTGCCGGTCGAGCCTGAGCTTCACGGAGTCGAATGCCAGCATCCGGTTGACCGAAAAATGCCTGCCGACGTCGCGTAGAAAATCGATGTAGTTGAGCGTGTTGAGCCAGTCCGCGTTGTTCGCCATGATTGCGTCGCCGGGACCGCTGCCGAATTTCAGGAATTTGGAAAAAATCGCGCGGATGCCTCTGAGATTTTCTTCGATGATGTCATCCGTGATAACCTTGCGGCTTTCGTCCTTGCCGGACGGATCGCCAACCCGCGTGGTGCCGCCGCCCATGAGCGCGATGGGTTGATGGCCGGTCTGCTGCAACCAATGCAGCATCATGATCGGCACGAGCGAGCCGACATGCAGCGATGGCGCGGTGCAGTCGAACCCGATGTAAGCGGTGACGGCCTTGGATTTTGCCAACGCATCGAGCGCATCCGGTTCCGACACCTGATGGAGGAAACCGCGACTGGCCAGCGTATGCAGGAAGTCCGATTTATAAGCGCTCATTGGGTGGCGCTCATTGCGTTTACCTCGTTGTTACCGCTGGTGTAACATTTTCGCCGTCGGATTCAATACAAGCGGCGGCAGAGGCTTCAGTGTGGCGGTATTACGCGCAATCGGCCTGATGAGCGGAACCTCCTTGGACGGGGTCGACGCGGCCCTCATCGTCACCGACGGCGAGACAATCGAGAAATTCGGTCCCACGCTCCACCGGCCCTATAGCGAGCCGGAACGAGGCCTGTTGCGCCGCGCCTTGGCGGAAGCCCCCTCGCTGACCGAGCGCCATGCGCGCCCAGGCGTGCTGGCCGAAGCGGAACGACTGGTCACGCGCAGCCATGCCGAAGCGGTCGAGCGGCTGATCGCCAAGAATAATTTGCAGACGAAGGACATCGACGTCGTGGGGTTCCCGGGTCAGACGGTGCTTCATCGGCCGCAGAACAAACTCACCGTTCAGATCGGCGATGGATACGCGCTCGCAAAACGCCTCGGCGTGCCGGTGGTGCAGGATTTCCGCGCGGCTGACGTGGCCGCCGGCGGGCAGGGCGCTCCGCTCGTGCCGGTGTTCCATCGCGCGCTCGTCGCTTCGATCAAGCGGCCGCATCCTGTCGCCGTGCTCAACATTGGCGGCGTCGCAAACGTCACCTACCTCGACGGCGGACCAGCGCCTATCGCTTGCGATACCGGCCCGGGCAATGCGCTGCTCGACGATTTCATGCGCGCACGCACGGGCAAGCCCTACGATGACAACGGCGCCGCCGCCGCCGTCGGAATGCCCGACAAAGGCTTTATCGCGCACGTGCTGGAAAATCCGTTCTTCGACCGGCCGCCCCCGAAATCCCTCGATCGCAATGCGTTCGCTTTCGCGAACCCGGGGCTTCCGGAGTTTTCGGTCGCCGATGGCGCTGCGACGCTATCCGCCCTGACCGTGGCGGCAGTCGTGCGTATCGTCCCGCATCTGCCGCAACCGCCGCGCACCTGGATCGTCTCCGGCGGCGGCGCGCGCAACCGCGCGCTGATGCGCATGCTGGCCGCGGACCTTGCCCCTGCGACGGTCGAGACCGCGGACGAGGTCGGCTGGTCGGCGGACGCCATTGAGGCGCAGGCTTTTGCGTTCCTCGCGGTGCGTTGCTTGCGCGAACTGCCGATAACGTTCCCCACCACGAGCGGCGCGCCCAGGCCGATGCGCGGCGGCGTGCTGGCAAGACCTTGAAACGGCGCTCAGCGGTGCTTGATGAACGTGCCGTTGTTCAATTCGTTCACGGCCGTTTGCAATTCCGCCTTCGTGTTCATCACGATCGGACCGTACCAAGCCACCGGCTCCTCGATCGGCTTGCCCGAGACCAGCAGGAAGCGGATGCCTTCATCGCCGGCCTGCACGGTGACTTCGTCGCCGCGGTCGAACACCACGAGTGAACGGTTGCCGGTGCGCTCGCGCACCAGCGTCTCGCCGCTGGCCGTGTCTTTTTCCGTCAACACGCCGGATGGTTTTGAGGCGTCGGAAAACGTGCCGGAACCTTCGAACACATAGGCAAAGGCATGCCGGCCGACCTCCACCGGCAGCGTCTTGCGCTTGCCGGGCGGGACCCAGATGTCGAGGTAACGCGGGTCCGCGGCGACGCCTTCCACCGGTCCTGTCTGGCCCCAGAAGTCGCCGCACACCACGCGCACCCGCGTACTGTCGTCGTCGACCACCTCCGGTATCGCCTTGGCGGGAATGTCCTGGTAGCGCGGCGAGGTCATTTTCAGATGCGAAGGCAGGTTGGCCCAGAGCTGGAACCCATGCATGCGACCCTTCGAGTCGCCCTTCGGCATCTCTTGGTGAAGGATGCCGCTCCCGGCAGTCATCCATTGCACGTCGCCCGGGCCCATTTTGCCTGTGTTGCCGAGGCTGTCGCCGTGCTCCACCGCGCCGGCGAGCACATAGGTGATCGTCTCGATGCCGCGATGCGGATGCCATGGGAATCCCGCGAGGTAATCCTCCGGCCGGTCATTGCGAAAATCATCCAGCAGCAGAAACGGATCGAATTCGCTGGTCTCGCCGAAGCCGAAGGCGCGGCGCAGCTTGACACCCGCGCCTTCCAGCGTCGGCGTGGATTGAACAATGCGTTTGACGGGTCGAATGGACATGTTGCCTTACCCCTTTTCGCTCTTGTGCTATTTGGGGAGGCCAGTGCAGAAGTTCTAGACTGAGTCCTGCTGTGATGACGGCCGCGTGACACGCAAGCGCCGCCGATCCTCAGCGATGGTGTACGAAACCGCACCGCTCCGGGGATGTCACGCCGAACAGTTCAATAGGAGACCGGCGTCGTTGCCTGCTCGCGTAGACGATAGAATTGAACCGCCCTCTTCGCGGTATCTGTCTGCAACCGCGTAAAGCTCGCGAAATTCTGGTCAAGCTGCGGCTCGGCGCCACCTTCGCTATTCGCCTGCAGGAGCAGGATCGTTTTCGTCGTGCCCCATGACAGATTGATGGACTTGGCCAGCACCAGAAGCTGTTCCGACCAGTTCTGCTCGAAGGCGCGCTCGACCAGCCCGATCGGCAGATCGCACATCAGCGAGAGCGCGACCGCGGTCTCGTCGAACCGCCCTTCTTCCGCGAAGGCGGCGAGCCGCGCCTCGTTGAGCTGCCCGGTGCGCTGGAGATTTTCCACCGTGCGGTGCGCGTCCGCGTAACTGCTCGATTCTTCGCGCGTTTTCGTCTGAATCTTGTTCGACGCCTGCGCCACCATCTCGCGGATCAGTCGGCCCTTGCGCCGGTCATTGGCCTCCAGCGCCGCGCGAACGGATTCGGAGGCCTCCTCAAACAGCTTCAACAGATGCTGGCGCGGAATTTCGGGACGCGCCCACACGCACTGCGCGAGCCGGTCGTCGCCCTTCGACCGGCGCACCAGCGTCGAAAAGCCGTATTCGGAAAATGCCGCGCCCGGATTTCGTGCCGCGCTCAAGGCCACCTGCTGATTGCCGCGGTCGACCAGCACATCGGTGACTTTTTCCGGCAACACCTTGCGCCGCGAGATGGCCAGCAAATGATCCTGGCTCTTGGTTTTGGCGCTTTCGACGAGCGTGCCTTCGTCGACGAGTTCCGAATGCGTCAACACCGGACCGGAAACCTCGATCTCATCGTCGAGCGCGAGCTGGCGCATGACCTGGGGTGGCGCCTTGGAGTTTGTTGCCAGCCGATGGCCGAATGTCGCCCGTGCGGAGACTTCCACCTCCTGCAGCAGCCGGCTCATCACGTCGTCGAACAAGGTAATCTGGTCCCCGGAATACTTGGCCGATCCCAACACAAACAGGTCGGTCAGGCGCCTGAGCGTTTCGGCGCGATGCGTGAGATCCTTGTGCGAGATCGCGTCTTCGAGTTCTTCGATCAGTCCTTTCGTCACGGTCATGTTATCCCCGCCGCAAAACGCAATTATTCAGACTAGGCGACATTGGCGACCTTCTTGATCTCGATCGTGAAGTCGCGGTCGTAGACCCGGTCGAAATCGAGCTCGGTCACCGGCTTCGGCTGCGCGAACAGATTGCCCTGGACGAAATTAACGCCCGACACGCGCAACGACTGGAACTCCTGCCACGTCTCGACGCCTTCGGCTGTGGTTGCAATGTCGAGACTGCGTCCGAGCGATAGCACGGCCGCGATGATCGCGGCGCTCGCCGTATTTTTTGTCATGTTGAGCGTGAACGACTTGTCGATCTTGATCTTGTCGAACGGGAACATCGTCAGATAGCTCAGCGACGAATATCCGGTTCCGAAATCGTCGAGCGCGATCGAGATGCCCAGATTTTTGAGCTGATGCATCATCGTCACGTTGCGGCCCTCGTTCTCGAACAGCACCGATTCCGTGATCTCGAGTTCCAGCCGATGCGGTGGCAATCCGGTCTCCACCAGGAGACACAGGATGACGTCCAGCAGGCTGCCCTTGCGGAACTGCACCGGCGACAGATTGACAGCGACCTTGATATGCGAAGGCCAGTTGACGGCGTCTTTGCATGCCTGCTGCAGCACCCACTCTCCGAGCGGGACGATCAGGCCGGTTTCTTCCGAGAGCGGGATGAAATCGAGCGGGCTGACCAGTCCTTGTTTCGGATGCCGCCAGCGAACCAGGGCCTCCACCGCGCAGATTTTCTGTGTTTTGACGTCGATGACCGGCTGGTAGTGCAGCTCGAATTCCTCGTTCGAAATCGCTTTGCGCAGATCTCTCTCCAGATGATGGCGGGCATCCGCCTGGGCCGTCATCGCCGGATCGAAGAACGAGTAGCTGTTTCGTCCGTCGGCCTTGGCGCGGTAGAGCGCCATGTCGGATTTTTTCATCAACTCATCGGAATTGGTGCCGTCCTCCGGTGCCAATGAGATTCCGATGCTGGTGCCGATGCTCAGCTTGTGCCCTTCGATGTCGAACGGCTCGTTGAGGCTGTCGATAAGCCTGATGGCGAGCGCGATCGCGTTTTCCCGCTGGTCGCCATCGCCGGTTTGAATGATGGCAAACTCGTCTCCGCCCAGTCGCGCCAGCGTATCGGAATCCCGCAACGAGGAACGCAGGCGGTGCGCGGCCTCCTTCAACAGCTCGTCCCCCATGTGGTGTCCGAGCGAATCGTTGACGTCCTTGAAGCGATCGAGGTCGAGCATGAAGATCGAGAAGGTTTCGCCATGCTGCCGCAGGCGCTCGCCCGCTTCTTCGATTTTTTTCAGGAACAATGCGCGATTGACCAGCCCGGTCAGCAGGTCATGGTGCGCCATGAATGAAATTTGCGTTTCCGATTTCTTGCGGTTTGTCGAATCTTCGATCACCGCGATCAGGTATTGCGGTTGACCGGCGGCGTCGCACACCACGAGCCTGGTCGTGGTGAGAAAGCGCTGCCCCTTCGATGGTATATCGACGGCGAATTCCGCCGTGAGAAGCTGTTGCTTGGTTTGCAGGACCTCGGCGTCGCACTTTGCGATCACTGAGGCGTGCTCCTCCTGGTAAAAATCGTACACCGTGGAGCCGATCAGCTTCTCGCGCGGCATTCCGATGAACTCTTCATACGCCTTATTGACGAGAATGAATTTTTGCGACACCGGCTCCTTGACGACGATCGATACCGGAACGTGCTCGATGATCGTGTGCAGGAACCGTTTGGTTTGATCGAGTTCCTGTTCGGCGCGTTGCCGATCGGTGACGTCCTGATGGATGCCGACCCAGCCGCCGCCGCGCATCGGCTGATGATTGATCGCGTAGACCCGGCCGCCGCTGACCTCGATCAGAGTATTGTACGGCTGCGATTTCTCGATCTCGGCGATTCGATTTTCGACGTAATGCTGCTGCTCTTTCGGAATGTTGCCCGCGGCGGCCCGGGCCTGCAGAATCGAACGGATTGAGGTTCCCGGTTTCGCCTGCTCAGCCGTCAGGCCGTACATTTCTCGATAACGGCTGTTCGAGATGAGCAGCCGCCCGTCACGATCGAACATGCACAAACCGTGCGCCATGTTTTCGATCGCGGTGTGAAACCAAATATTGGCTTGTTCGAGCGACAGCTTTGAGCTTTCGAGCGCCGCCGACGCGGCCAGCAGCTTCATGCGCCGCAACGCGGCAATGCCGATCACGACCAGCACGAACGCGGTAAGGGCAAGACTGAACTGGTAGTACTGGTAGGCTTCCGCCCGCGGTTTCGCGAAAATGTCGTTCTCCGCCAAACCAACGGCCGCGATCAGCGGAAGTTCATCAATCACGCGATAGGAGATCAGTCGGTGAATTCCGGGGATGATCATGTTCCAGTAGGCCCCCGTGGGAGCCTCGCGATAAAGCTGGAAAACCTTCGCATTCGGAATTGCGCGGCCTCGGAGACCGCCCATGGTCGGCGATCCGCCGCTGTGCGCGCGCACCACGCCGTCAAATCCCAGTAGCGAGATGATGCCTTCCGAGCCTATGTTGATCGAGTTGTAGAATTGCTCGATCCGTTGGATATCGAGCGAGGCGATGACGATGCCGCCGAAGGAGCCATCGGGCGCGGTCAACCGGCGTGTCAGGTTGATTGACGTGATGCCGGAGACGCGGCCGACGATCGGCCGGCTGATGAAGAGCTCATCGGCGTTGGAATTCATGTGCACCAGGAAGTGCTCGCGGTCGCCGATATCCACCGGCGTGGTGATCGCCTTGACGGTGGAAAAGCGCACGAAGCCATCAGGGCCCGCGATCGCAAACTGTGCGGCAATATCGTTTTTGAATTTGGCGTCATTGATCCATTGCAGGAGATCGACGCCTTGCGGGTTCTTCTGATACAGCTCCCGCAGCATCAGCAGCTGGCTGTCCGTTCCCCTGATGATCCGCGAAATGTATTCCGCGAAAATGCGAGTCAGGTTGTTCCCCTGCCGCAACGCATTTTCGTAGGCGCTGTCGTGCTTCTCGTGTGCGAGAAAGGTCGCGCCCATCCAGATGACCGCGATCATCGCCACGCCGAAATAGGTCGTGGTTTGCGAACAAGCGCGAAGCCATTGAATAACGCGACCGTTTCGCATTCTGCGCCGGTACCCAACACTACAAGTCCGCTGGGTTATGCCTAAATTTGATTACTTTCTTGCTTACCGGTCGTGCATCGAAGGTGCGGTTCACGGGCGGCCGGTTTACTCACCGTTAACCAGCAGGCCGCTCGAAGCCCGTCCAGCCTGCGGCGCTGGAGAGCCGATCATGGCGGACGCCGGTGCGTCGAATTCGGGCATGTGGGCAGACGAAATGGCGCCCGCCGAACGAGACGGGAAGGGAAGGTCATGCGTGACCTTACCATCCGCAAAATATTTGCGACCTCGGACTCGAAGCGGTCGACATCACGCCGGAGGAATGAGCCTCTACCGTTCCAAAGTTGCGCTCTGGGCCAAGACGATCAAGAAAGCCGCATCAAGCCACGGAATGATTTTTGCGACGGGCACAGTGATGCCCAAATCCTGCCTTCAAATCCGCGCCGAGCCAGTTGATTGCCTTGTTTGTTGTGATCTAATCGCAGGCAGGGACTTGACCGGACTCTGATGAGGTAGCGCCATGAAGCCTGCACGGCTTTTACTTTGCGCCGGCGTGTTTGCCGTCATGACGGCAACATCTGCTTCCGCAAAGACTGGATACGCGGTTACAACTGTGAACCTGCGTTCGGGTCCAGCGACCACCAACGATATCGTGACGAAAATTCCCGGCGGCAGTCGTATCGAGGTGAACAATTGCACCAACGGTTGGTGCGAGGTGACCTATCAAGGCAAGAGCGGATTTGCGATCGAGACCGCGCTCGACACCAGCGGCCGCGTGCGGCGCGCGCCGCCCGGCTACTATCCTGGCGCACCGGTCTATTCCGGTCCGCCCGTCTACTACGGACCGCCGGCTTACTATTACGGTCCCGGACCTTATTATTACCGCTACGGCCCGTACTGGCGCCGGCGCTGGTGGTATTATTGATTTGAAGTCAGGCTTACTGTCGAACAGCTGATGCAGCCCGAAGCGCCGGGATGAATCTCAATCCCGGCGTTCGACCTTGATGCGCTTGTCGAGATAGGCGTTGACCGCCGCCATCAGCACATCGACCTTCCCGTCGAAGAAATGGTTGGCGCCGGGGATCACCTTCTGCTCGATCACGATTCCCTTTTGCGTCTTGAGCTTGTCGACCAGACCGGTGACGTCCTTGTACGGCACCACCGCGTCCTTGTCGCCATGAATGATCAGGCCGGATGACGGGCAGGGCGCAAGGAAAGAAAAATCGTAGAGGTTTGCCGGCGGCGCAACCGAAATGAATCCTTCGATCTCAGGTCGCCGCATCAAGAGCTGCATCCCGATCCACGCGCCGAAGGAAAAGCCCGCGATCCAGCAGCTGCGCGCTTCCGGATTGATCGACTGCGCCCAATCGAGCGCCGACGCGGCATCCGAGAGTTCGCCCTGACCGTGATCGAAGGTGCCCTGGCTGCGGCCGACGCCGCGGAAATTGAATCGGATCACCGCGAAGTGGCGGTGCACGAACGTGTAGTAGAGTTGATAGACGATCTGATGGTTCATCGTGCCGCCGAATTGCGGATGCGGATGCAGCACGATGGCGATCGGGGCGTTCTTCTGCGGCGCCGGATGATAGCGGCCTTCGATACGTCCGGCTGGACCGGTGAAGATGACCTCAGGCATGAATCTTGGACCTCGATCGGTTGGCGTGGTATGGCCGGAGCACTGTTGGCGATGGGGAATCGCGCGGCGCTGGATGCCAGAGACGCGAGTTAACTCATTGGATCGCTTAAGTAATTTCAGGAGCTCCGGTGCGCGATCAGCGCCAATAGCGCCCCGCAGGCGCGGGGAACGGCTGGGCGCGGCGGCGCGTTTTATCATGAGTGCAGGGGCTAAAAGCAAGGAAATTGAGTACACTTGGCGCCATTGGGCGCCTGCGAACGGCCCGGAAAATACCGAAACGAGATGAGACAGGCTTATTTCGATTGGAATGCGACGGCCCCGCTGCGCCCTGAGGCGCGCGCCGCCATGCTTGCGACCTTCGACGTGGTCGGCAATCCATCATCGGTCCATGCCGAAGGACGTGCGGCGCGCCGGATCGTCGAGCGGGCTCGCGAGCAGGTCGCCATGCTCGCTGGGGCCAAGCCAAGCGAGGTCGTTTTCACCTCGGGAGGCACCGAGTCCAACATGCTGGCGCTGACGCCTGCCATCGAGGTTGGCCAGGACAAAAGGCTGCGTGATGGCCTGCTGCTCTCCGCCGTTGAGCATCCGTCCGTCCACACTGGCGGCCGTTTCGCTCAAGACTCGGTCGAAAAGATTCCAGTCACCGGCAATGGGCTCTTGGATCTCGCTCAGCTTCAGCGCCGCCTCGATGAACTGAAAACATCAGGCGGTCGGCCCCTGGTATCGGTCATGCTGGCCAATAATGAGATCGGCATCGTCCAGCCCGTGAAGGCCGTGGCCGCCATGGTCCATGCCGCGGGAGGGCTGCTGCATGTCGACGCGGTTCAGGGACCGGGCAGGATGCCATGTGATATCAATATATTAGAAGCAGACCTTGAATCGCTTTCAGCGCACAAGATCGGCGGGCCAAAGGGCATCGGGGCGCTGATCGTCCGCGAGGGTTTGCATTTCGACGCGCAGATCAAGGGCGGCGGCCAGGAGCGCGGCCACCGCGCCGGGACTGAAAACGTAGCCGGCATCGCCGGATTTGGCGCAGCCGCCGAGGTTGTCAGCGCCAGTTGGCCTACGGAAGCCAGCCATATGGCGGCCATGCGGGACCGGCTCGAAGCCGGCATTCGCCAGGTGCATCCGGATGTCACCATTTTCGGCGCCGACGTGGACCGGCTGCCCAACACCACGTTGTTCGCGGCCCCGGGCATGAAGGCCGAAACCGCCGTCATTGCCTTTGATCTGGAGGGTGTGGCCGTTTCCGCCGGCGCCGCCTGTTCCTCCGGCAAGGTCGCCCCCTCCCATGTCCTTGCGGCCATGGGGGTTGCGCCCGCGCTGGCGCGCGGGGCCATTCGGGTTAGCCTCGGCTATGCCACGACAGAAAATGAGGTTTTGGCGTTTCTTGGTGCTTGGGCCAAGCTCGCGCAGGCCTTATATAAGGGACGGGAAATCGCCGCATGATGCGGCCGTGAATAGGTGAAACGCGATAGCAGCGACACAGAAGCGAAATTGAAGAATTCCAACCTGCGGTCCTTGAAACCGTAAGCGAGGGAAAAAATGCCGGCCGTGCAAGAGACGATCGAGCGGGTCCGCCGCATCGACGTCGATCAATACAAATATGGATTCGTCACCGATATCGAATCGGAAAAGGCGCCCAAGGGCCTTTCCGAGGACATCGTTCGTTTCATTTCCAATAAGAAAAATGAGCCGGAGTGGATGCTGGCATGGCGGCTCGAAGCCTACCGCCACTGGCTGACCATGCGCGAGCCGACCTGGGCGCGCGTGAAATACGGTCCGATCGACTACCAGGACATCTACTATTACGCCGCGCCGAAAAAGAAGACCGGCCCGAAATCGCTCGACGAGATCGACCCCGAAATCCTGCGCACCTACGAGAAGCTCGGCATTCCGCTGCGCGAACAGGAGATCCTCGCCGGCGTGCAGCGCGAGGACGGATCGCGCTCGCGCGTGGCGGTGGACGCGGTATTCGATTCCGTTTCGGTTGCGACCACCTTCAAGGAGGAACTCGCCAAGGCCGGCGTCATCTTCTGTCCGATTTCGGAAGCGATCCAGCAGCATCCGGAGCTGGTGAAGAAATATCTCGGCACGGTCGTGCCGACCGGCGACAATTTTTTTGCGGCGCTCAATTCCGCGGTGTTCTCCGACGGCTCGTTCGTCTACGTGCCGGCCGGCGTGCGCTGCCCCATGGAGCTTTCGACCTACTTCCGCATCAACGAGCGCAACACCGGGCAGTTCGAGCGCACGCTCATCATCGCCGACAAGGGCTCCTACGTGAGCTACCTCGAAGGCTGCACCGCGCCGCAGCGCGACGAGAACCAATTGCATGCCGCGGTGGTCGAGCTGATCACGCTCGACGACGCCGAAATCAAATATTCGACCATCCAGAACTGGTATCCCGGCGACGCCGCGGGCCGGGGCGGCATCTACAATTTCGTCACCAAGCGCGGCGACGCCCGCGGCAGGAATTCGAAAATCTCCTGGACCCAGGTCGAGACCGGCTCCGCCATCACCTGGAAATATCCGAGCTGCATCCTGCGCGGCGACAATTCGCGCGGTGAATTCTATTCGATTGCGATTTCCAACGGCCACCAGCAGGTGGATTCCGGCACCAAGATGCTGCATCTCGGCAAGAACACCACGAGCCGGATCATTTCCAAGGGCATCGCCGCCGGGCAATCCAACAACACCTATCGCGGCCGTGTCTTCGCGCACCGCCGCGCCAAAGGTGCGCGCAATTTCACCAATTGCGATTCTCTTCTGATCGGCGATCAGTGCGGCGCTCACACCGTGCCCTATATCGAGGCGAGCAATGCGTCGGCGGTGTTCGAGCACGAGGCCACTACCTCGAAAATCTCCGAGGACATGCTGTTCTACTGCATGCAGCGCGGCCTTTCCGAGGAGGAGGCGGTCGCGTTGGTGGTGAACGGCTTCGTCAAGGACGTGCTGCAGCAACTTCCCATGGAGTTCGCGGTCGAGGCGCAGAAGCTCATTTCGATCTCGCTTGAAGGCAGCGTCGGATGACCGAAAAAGTCGTCATCAACATCGACGACGTGTCGCTGCTCGAGCGCGGCAACGGCAAGAAATTCGCGGTCAAATGGGGCCGCGTCGCGCCGACGCTCGGCCTTAAGGGGTTGGGCTGCGCCATTCACGTCGTGCCGCCCGGCAAGGCGGCGTTTCCGTTCCATCGCCATCACGTCGCGGATGAGCTTTTCTTCATCATGTCCGGCAAGGGTGAATATCGCTACGGCGACGAAACATATCCGTTGCGCGCCGGCGATCTGGTGAGCGCGCCTGCCGGCGCCAAGCCGCACCAGATCATCAACACCGGCGGTGAGGATTTGCGCTATCTCGGCATATCGACCATGAGCGGCGTCGACATTGTCGATTATCCCGATTCCGGCAAGGTCGGGGTTGCCGCCGGCATTAAGAATGCCGATTTCAAAACCGCCACTTACGTCGCGATGGGCCGCATCACTGCGGCCGACTACTTCGATGGCGAATGAATTTTTGAGGAAGGTGAATGTCCGCACTGGACAAGGCTGTCAACGAACTCGAGGAGCAGCGCGCTAAGGAGAACGCGGAACGGAAAACGCGGCATCAGGCGGCCTGCGCGTTTCTCAAGGAGTTCTACGAATCCGATGTGGCACCGTCGAAGAAACTCAAGGCGCACGGCGTGCGCGCGGCCTTCGATGGCGCGCGCATCCTGCTGGAGAAGCCCGAAGTCGGTGTGTATGCGGACGGGATGATGATCGTGGTCGGCGAGCAGGGCGAGATCGACGTCAACGGCAAGTCGCTCGGTCCTGTGCGGCCGGACCACAGTGATACGAGGAAGAATGAGCTGATTGCCGAGATCATCTCGCATTTCAGTTTGTGAAATTTGAAAGGATTTCGCGCGTGCCAATGCTTGAAATCAAAAACCTGCACGTCACCGTCGACGGCAAGCAGATCCTCAATGGTGTCGATCTCGTCGTGAACAAGGGCGAGGTGCACGCCATCATGGGCCCGAACGGTTCGGGCAAATCCACGCTCGCTTATGTCATGGCCGGCAAGGAGGGCTATGCGGCGACGCAGGGCGAGATCATGCTCGACGGCGAAAACCTGCTCGGCATCGAGCCCGACGAGCGCGCGGCCAAGGGCCTGTTCCTGGCCTTCCAATACCCGCTCGAAATCCCCGGTGTCGCCACCATCAATTTCCTGCGCACCGCCATGAATGCATTGCGTAAGAAGCGCGGCCAACCCGAGCTGACGGTGCCGGAATTCCAAAAACGCCTGAACGAGGTTGCCGGTAAGCTGGAAATTGACCGCGACATGCTCCGCCGCGGCGTCAATGTCGGATTTTCCGGCGGCGAGAAGAAGCGCAACGAAATTTTGCAGATGGCGCTTCTGGAGCCGCGGCTCTGCGTGCTCGACGAGACCGATTCCGGCCTCGACATCGACGCGCTGAAGATCGTCGCCGACGGCGTCAACCGGTTGCGCTCGCCCGATCGCGCCTTCGTCGTCATCACCCACTATCAACGGCTGCTGAACCACATCGTGCCGGATGTTGTGCACGTGCTGTCGCGCGGCCGCATCGTCAAGACCGGCGGAAGCGAGCTTGCGCTCGAGCTCGAAGCCAAGGGTTATGCGCAGTACCAGGAAGAGGCCGCGTGACGATGAACGCGCCGCTGCACACCACCAGAACCGAAGCCGAGCTTGCGCTTGAGCGGGCCTTTGCGGCCGCCAGATCGAAGCTGCCCGGCGACGGCAAGATTCAGGCCTTGCGCGAGGACGCGATCCGCGCGTTCGATGCCGAAGGCTTGCCCGATCGCCGCCTCGAGGACTGGAAATACACCGACCTGCGCGCGCTCATGCGGGACGCCAAGCCGCTTGCGGGCATGCCTGGCGCGGACGCCAAAGCGCGCGCCAAGGATGCCGGCCGGTCGCTCGCCGATATGGACGCGCGCCGGATCGTTTTTGTCGACGGGAGTCTCGTTGCCGAACTGTCCGACCTCGCCGGCCTCGAAAAAGGACTCACCATCCGCTCCATGGCGCAGGCTTTGGCCGCTGGCGATCCGCTGATTGCCGCGCATCTCGGCAGCATTTCGCCGCCTGACGGGGATGGCACGCTCGCGCTCAATACCGCGCTTATGAGCGACGGCGTCGTTATCCATGTCGCCAGTGGCGCCACCGTCGAACGGCCGGTGCATCTCGTGTTCTCCGCCACCGGCGAGAAACCAGCCTCCGTGTTCACCCGCTCGCTGGTGGTGATCGAGCAGGGCGCCCGCGTCATGCTGGTCGAGAGCCATGAGTGCTTCAACGCCTATCAGGTGAACGCCGTGCTCGAGCTGATCGTCGGTGACAACGCCCACGTCGATCACATCAAGATTTTCGGCGGCGGGAACGACGTGCTGCATGTGTCCTCGCTGATGGCTTCACTCGGGGCGCGCGGCCGCTTCAACGATTTCAGCTTCACCACCGGCGGTGCCGTGGTGCGCAACCAGCTTTTCCTGCGTTTTGACGGCGAAGGCACGCTCGCGAGCATCCGCGGCGCCAGCCTGCTCAAGGGCAAGCAGCATGCCGACACCACGCTCGTCGCCGATCACAAGGCCGGCGGCTGCCAAAATCGCGAAATGTTCAAGAGCGTGCTCGATGGCGAAAGCCGCGGCGTCTTCCAGGGCAAGATCATCGTCCGACCCGGCGCGCAAAAAACCGACGCCAAGATGATGACCCAGGCGCTGCTGCTGTCCGAGCAGGCCGAGGCCGACAACAAGCCCGAGCTCGAAATCTACGCCGACGACGTGCAATGCGGACACGGCGCGACCACCGGCGCGCTCGACCAGGATCTCAAGTTCTATCTCATGGCACGCGGCATTCCCGCGAAGGAAGCCGAGGCGTTGCTGGTGCAGGCCTTTGTCGGCGAAGCGATCGAAGGCATCGAGCACGCGGGTCTGCGTGATGCATTGCTCGGCCATGTTGCGGCCTGGTTGAGCGCGAGGGAATGATGCATCCCGCGGTCACCAACGGCAGCTACGATGTGACGCGCATCCGCGCCGACTTCCCGATTCTGGCCAGGCAGGTCTACGGCAAGCCGCTGGTCTATCTCGACAACGCCGCCTCCGCGCAAAAGCCGCTGGCCGTGCTCGACCGGCTGCAGCAGGCCTACACGGAAGAATACGCCAACGTGCACCGCGGTCTGCATTTCCTCGCCAATGCCGCGACCGAAGCCTATGAAGGCGCGCGCGAAAAGGTGCGGGCCTTTCTCAACGCCGGCCGCGCGGAAGAAATCATCTTCACCCGCAACGCCACCGAGGCCATCAATCTCGTCGCCTACACCTTCGCGCGCGAGCGCATTCAGGCCGGCGACGAAATCGTGCTCTCGATCATGGAGCACCATTCCAATATTGTGCCGTGGCATTTCCTGCGCGAGCGGCAAGGCGCCGTGCTCAAATGGGCGCCGGTCGACGACGAGGGGAATTTCCTCGTCGACGAGTTCGAGAAGCTTCTGACCGGGCGCACCAAGCTCGTCGCCATCACCCACATGTCGAACATGCTGGGCACGCTCGTGCCGGTGAAGGAGGTCGTCCGCCTCGCGCATGCGCGCGGCATTCCGGTGCTGATCGACGGCGCGCAAGCCGCCGTGCACCTCGACGTCGACGTGCGCGACATCGATTGCGACTTCTACGCCATCACCGGCCACAAGCTCTACGGCCCGACCGGCATCGGCGCGCTTTATGGCAAATACGCGCATCTCGCCGCCATGCCGCCGTTCAATGGCGGCGGCGAGATGATCCGCGAGGTTTCCACCGATCGCGTCACCTATGGCGATCCGCCGCACAAATTCGAGGCCGGCACCCCTTCGATCGTGCAGGCCATCGGCCTTGGCGCCGCCGTCGACTACGTCAATTCGATCGGCAAGTCCCGCATCCGCACCCACGAGCACGGTCTCGTCAGCTTTGCCCATGAGCGTCTGCGCGAAATCAATTCGCTGCGTATCCTCGGCACGACCAAGAACAAGGGCCCGATCGTTTCGTTCGAGCTCAAGGGCGCGCACCCGCACGATGTGGCGACCGTCATTGACCGCGCCGGGGTTGCCGTGCGCGCCGGCACTCATTGCGTCATGCCGCTGCTCGCCCGATATGGAATGACGGCAAGCTGCCGCGCATCGTTCGCGCTCTACAACACGCGCGATGAAATCGACGTTCTGGCGCGCGCGCTGGTCAAGGCGCAGGATATTTTCGCATGAGCGACGATACCGAAAACAAGTCTGCAAATCCGATCGCGCCGAATGCGCCCGCGACCACGTCGGCTTTGCCCGAGGCCGAGCTGTCCCAGCTGACCGATGGCGTCGTGGCCGCGCTGAAAACCGTCTTCGATCCGGAAATTCCCGCCGACATTTACGAACTCGGCCTCATCTACAAAGTCGACATCGCCGACGACAAGATGGTGACGATCGACATGACGCTCACCACGCCGAACTGCCCGTCGGCGGCGGAGTTGCCGGTCATGGTGGAGAATGCAGTGGCCAGCGTGCCCGGGGTGAGCGGTGCCAAGGTAAACGTGGTCTGGGATCCGCCCTGGGATCAGAGTCGAATGTCGGACGAGGCCCGCGTGATGCTCAACATGTGGTGAGTTGCGCCAAGGACTTGGCCACCCTAGATAAATATTAAAGAAATGATGGCGATTTCTACGTTATAGTACGCCTCGAATCCGCCCGGCGCGCCGGGCGACAGGAGAATTGAAAATGGCCACGGGCCGGCCGAGACCTCAAGTGATGCGCCTGTCCGAGGCCGCGGCTGCGCGCATCAAGGAGATCATGGCGAAGACGGATCGCCCGTTCGCCGGCGTGCGCGTGGGCGTGAAGAACGGCGGTTGCGCCGGCATGTCCTACACCCTGGAATATGCCGAGAAGGCCAATCCGAACGACGAAGTGATCGAGGACAAGGGCATCAAGCTCTTGATCGATCCGAAGGCCGTGCTGTTCCTGCTCGGCACCGAGATGGACTACAAGGTCGACAAGCTCTCCGCGCAATTCGTGTTCAACAACCCGAACCAGACCTCGGCCTGCGGCTGCGGCGAGTCGGTATTGCTGACGCCCGCGCGCGGCGAATCCGCGGACGCGCATTGAACCGCGCGCTTAAGATCGCTCAGGGACAGGGATGACGCACGCCGTCGTAGCCGAGATAAGTCCCGCTGCTTGGATCGTATGATCTGAAGCGCTGCATGCAGTAAGCCGTTGCATCGCCATAGCCCGGACCGTAATACGCGGGGCCGGGATAATAATAGGGCCCAGGATAATACGGTCCCGGCGGGTAATAATAAGGCGACGCGAGTGCGCCGCCGATGATTGCGCCGCCGAGAAATCCGGCCCCGAACCCGTAGCCCCAACCGCGTCGCCACCGAACCTGTTCGATCTCGGTTGGCGCGTTGCGCTTGAACGCGAGGCTGTCGACGAGAGGGGTCGCCGAGGCAACGCCGGGAAGCGCGATGCTCAATCCAATCACGACCGTGGCCGCTGGGGCTTTGAAAAAATTTTGCATGAGGTTCACTCCGCGTTGGCTGTCCCGCAGGGTAATGAATCGATCGGGGCAACGATGACCTGGTGATGAAATCAAGGATGGACCTTTCCCCCGGCGCCGGCAATATCAATAGCCCGGCTTGGCCTCGATCGGCTCCAAACGTAACTCTTAACGTAATACGTATCAGGCTACCTTGGATTCAGCCTTGCTCAAATATTCCGGATCGGTTTCGCAAATCACCCGGTTGCGGCCGTTGTGCTTGGCCGCGTAGAGGCAGGCATCGGCCCGCCCGATCAGCGTTTGGTTGGAGTCGCCCTTCTGCAGGGTGGCGACGCCGACCGACACCGTGATCCGTCCCAGCTTCTCGCCGGTCGACCGCTTGACCAGCTCCTTCGACATGACCGCGCGCCGGATATGGTCGCCAACCGTGACCGCGGAGCGCAATCCCGTGTTGGGCAGCACCACCGCGAACTCCTCGCCGCCATAGCGGGCGGCGACATCTTGGCCCTTCACGTTCTGCTTGAGCGACGCCGCCACGAGGCGCAACACCTGGTCGCCGGTCAAATGACCGTAGGTATCGTTGAACGCCTTGAAGCGGTCGATGTCGACCATCAGCAACGAGAGCGGCTCGCCGCGCGCCATCGCGTCCGCGATCGCTTTCGTCAGCGAGTCATCCAGGAACTTGCGATTGGCGAGCCCGGTCATCGGATCGGTCAGGCTCTCGGTGCGCACCACCTCGAGGTTTTCCTGCAGCTGATTGATCTCCTGCTTCGAAGCGGTGAGCTTTTGCTCGAGCGCGCTGTTGTTTTGCCGCATCTCATCGGCGGTCTGCACCAGGCTTTCAACAATGGCACGCAGACCTTCCCGGTCCTTGGCGCCGCTGATTTTCTGGCTCATGCCGGCGAGGCTCTCGCTGTAGTTCGAAGCGGAGCCCGCGGCGGCATCGATCATCGCCATGACCTGGCCGATCTCATCGGCAACGCGCGAGCCCACCTTGTCGATGTGGTCGGTGATGCGCGAGGGCGAAAAATACGTGTCGTAGATTTGCTTGAGATCGTCCTCGGTCAGATTGTTTTGACGGGCGAGAATCTCATTGATGGCCTGATTCAGCGAAGGGTTGTAGCCGGTTGCATATGAATACCAGATCTCGAAATTGCGCGGAGTGGCCGGTTGGCGCAGCGACTTGATCTGTCCAAGCGCAATTTGCGCAAACGCCATGGTGCGATCGTGCTCATCGCCTTGCGACTTCATGACTTTGGCTCCGAACCAGCCACCGCGAATCGCGATGGCCCCCTGTCACAGTCAATACGTCCTCCACTGGAAAATCCCAGCGGAAACCCAATAAAAATGAGTATTATTCACCGCTGATAAATCTTGCGTAAATCGCCCCGCCGAGAGTAGCGCCGACTCACACCTTGGCGGGAATCGGGCGCAGCAGGAACGCCGGCATGTGCGAGTCGCTCTCCTCGCGACGCCCGTGATCGGCCGAGCGTTGCGGCCGGGGCTGCGCCGGACGCTTGGTCTCGGCGAGCGGTGAATTCGGCGAGCGGTGAGGTGAATTGCGCGGCTCGCGTGAATGGCTGCGCTGACGCTTGCCGTGATGCCGATTGCGGTGACGGTCGGTACGCTGTTCGGCCTCTTCCGGGCGTGGCGGTTCGCCGGCCCAGGCGATGCTCTGTCCGATCAGTTTTTCGATTGCGGCCACCGCCTTATGATCCCCCGGCGCGACGATGGTGATGGCGGTGCCGTGTTTGCCGGCTCGTCCGGTACGGCCGATTCGGTGCACATAGTCGTCCGGCTGGTGCGGCACATCGAAATTGAAAACGTGACTGACTTCCGGGATGTCCAGACCGCGCGCGGCGACATCGGAAGCAATGAGCAGGGTGACTTCGCCCTTGCGGAAGGATTCCAGCGCGGCCATGCGCGCCGGCTGATCCATGTCGCCGTGCAGCGCCGCGGCATTAAACCCGTGCCGCAGCAGCGAGCGGTAGAGCTGCGCGACTTCGATTTTCCTGTTGCAGAAGACGATCGCGTTCTTGAAACCATCAGCCGTGCGGATCAGGCGGCGCAGCGTGTCGCGTTTTTCGTGCGGCTCACGGCCGGTCTTGACCAGGAGCTGCACGGTCGTGGCCACCGTCGTTGCCGGTTTGGCCACTTCCACCCGGACTGGGTTGTGCAGGAACTGCTCGGTGATGCGCCGGATTTCCGGCGGCATGGTGGCGGTGAAGAACAACGTCTGACGCGTGAACGGCACCAATTTGCAGATCCGCTCGATGTCGGGGATGAACCCCATGTCGAGCATCCGATCCGCCTCATCGATGACAAGCAATTCCACGCCGGTGAGCAGAAGCCGCCCGCGCTCGAAATGGTCGAGCAGGCGGCCGGGCGTAGCGATCAGCACATCGACGCCGCGCGTGAGCTTTGCGTCCTGATCGTCGAACGATACGCCGCCGATGAGCAGCGCCACGTTCAGTTTGTGGTTGATGCCATATTTGGCAAAGCTGTCCTCGACCTGCGCCGCGAGTTCGCGCGTTGGTTCCAGGATCAGCGTACGCGGCATGCGCGCGCGCGCCCGCCCGCTCTCCAGCATGGTGAGCATTGGTAGAACGAACGCGGCGGTTTTGCCGGTGCCGGTTTGCGCTATTCCCAACACATCGCGCCGTTCGAGCACGTGCGGGATAGCCTGTTGTTGGATGGGAGTGGGGGAGGTGTAGCCAGCCGCCGCAACGGCCGAGAGAACCTTGTCGGACAAGCCGAGCGTAGAAAAAGCCATAAACCCTCGAATCAGGATCACCCCGGAACCGCGCCGGACAAATAGCTATCGATGATGCGCGGAGGATGATCGAATCTGCATACAACGCTATTTGCGTTGCAACATAGGGACGAAACGCTGAAAGTCAACCGGCCCCGCTATAATAATCTAAATTAACTGCTTCATATTACATCAAAAATCTGGTCTTGCGGTGATTGGCTTGAAGGGTCGCATGAGATGACGGCGTTTCTCATCATCTGGCTTTCGACCCAGGCCGTCTCCGTGGTTCTGGTTTGGATATTCACCATCGGCCTCGGCCGTCCGGTGCATCTTCGCGAAACGCCGCGCGTCGCCGTAATCGTCGCAGTGAAGGGTCATCACGAGGAATTCGACCGCTTTCTCGAACATCTGTTCGCGCAGGACTATCCGTTCTTCCGCGTCATTTTTGCTGTTGAAGCGCCCGATGATCCGGCCGTGGTGCCGATCGAGGCCTGGTCCGCAAAATATCCCGGCCGTGTCTCGCTCGCTGTCGCGGGACTTTCGCAGGACGAAGGCCAAAAAGTCGCCAATCTGCGAGCCGCGCTCGCGCAGATCACGGATGCCGATGAGATTGTCGTATTTACCGACTCCGACATCCGACCGCTGCGCGATTGGCTCGCGCGCCTTGTCGCTCCGCTTCTCTGCAAGGAGATGGATATCGTGTCCGGCTTCGCCTGGCTCGTGGTGAAAGATCAATCGCTGTCGTCGTTCGTCATGGCCTCGATGGCGGCGACCATGATCACCGTGCCGCGGCTGCCGTTCCTCAACGCAGCATGGGGCGGCTCGATTGCCATGTGGAACGGGCGCCTCAAATCGCTCGATCTTGTCCGCGCCTGGCGCGGCTCGCTGTGCGACGACCTGCACCTCACCGCACTCGCGCAGCGTGCGGGGCTCAGGATCGCGGCGCCGCGCGAAATCCTGCCGCGGCTCTTCGTATCGACGCGAGGCTTCGACGAGGTTGCCTCCGATGCGCTGCGCTGGCTGATGTTTTTCCGCATCTATACGCCGGCGACCTTTTATCTTGCATGGGTCGGAACGACGTTCGCCGCCGCCGGATGGGTTGTCGCCTTGTTCGGAGCTTTGGCGATGCAGACCGCGCCGCTCGGGATATTGATCGCGGCATTCGCGCTGGCATTTCTGCGCACCGCTGGCCGCCGGGTCATCGTTGCACGGCTGTGGGGCGGGCCTGGCTTGGAGGACAATCGCCTGTTCCTGCGCCTCGATCCATTCCTCACGCCCGTCGCCGCCGTTCTCAACGCCATCTGCGGCTGGGCCGCGCTGTTTATGCGGCGCACTACCTGGGCGGGCATCACCTATGAAATTTCCGGTCCCACTCAGGTCAAAGTGCTGGCGCGTCGTCCCACCATGTGATCCCGCCGTATGACCTGCCATGTGATGGTGTGTCGCACGTCATGCCGGCGCGGCATTCGACTTTCGACAAAAGTTCGCTAAACTTGCGGCCACGAATGATGGCGCTTTGCCCGCAATAGATTGGCAAGCCAAGGGAGGATGACGATGATCAAGTTTGGCCGCGCTCTGATAAGCGTGCTCGCGCTGTCTGCCGCCGTGGCAGCTGCCCCCAATGCCGCGACGGCGCAGGCCGATTATCCCAGCAAGCCGGTCCGTGTCATCATTCCGTTCGCCGCCGGCGGCGGCAATGACATATTTGCGCGCATCATCGGCGATAAGTTCGCCAAATTGACCGGTCAGCAATTCATCATCGAGAACAAGCCGGGCGCCGGCGGCCGCATCGCCGCCGAGTTCGTCATGGGCCAGCCGGCCGACGGCTATACGGTATTCGTCGGTGCGAGCGGCGTGATGTCGGTTGCCGCGGCGGCCTATCCGAAGCTCTCCTATCATCCGACCAAAACATTCATTCCGCTGACCATGACGGCCAGTTTCCCGCTCATCCTTGTGTCGCCGATCAACAACCCGGCCAAGACGGTGAAGGAACTGGTCGAATGGGCCAAGGCCAATCCCAACAAATCGAACTACGGCGCCACCTCGCCGGCGTTCATCATCGCGAGCGAGCTCCTGAAGCTGAAGAGCGGCATGCCGGGGCAGATGATCCCCTACAAGAGCAGCAACGAAATGGTGTTGAGCGTCATCCAAGGGCAGACGCTGTTTGTGATGTCCGACGGTCCGCCGGCGGTTCCGCAGGTCAAGGGCGGCAAGGTCCGCGCGCTCGCGGTCACCGGATCGGAGCGCATCCCGGAGCTGCCGGACGTGCCGAGCATGACCGAGGCCGGTTATCCGGGTGTCGACACCCACCTGTGGAGCGGCTGGTTTGTGGCCGCGAATACGCCGCCCGCGATTGCGAGCAAGCTTGAATCCACGCTGCGCGCGGCCATCGCCGATCCGGAAGTCAACGCCAAGCTGAAAGCGCTGGCGGTCAAGCCGGGCGGCGGCTCCTCGGCCGATTTCCGCAAGATGATCGATGCCGACATCGAAAATTACACGGCGGTGATCAAGGCGGCGAACCTGAAATTCGAAAATTAGCCTTTTCAGCCGGCGCTGCCGCTCTCTATAAAGGCACGGCGTTGAGCTAGAGCGGTATGCGAACACAGGTCGGCATTGTCGGCGCGGGACCGGCGGGATTGATGCTATCGCATCTCCTGCATCTGGCCGGCATTCGTTCCATCATCGTTGAAAATCGCAGCCGCGCCTATTGCGAGGCGCGCGTGCGCGCCGGCCTGATGGAAGACTGGGTCGCCAAACTCTTGATAGCGACCGGCGTCGGCGCGCGCATGCAGCGCGAAGCCATGGTGCATGACGGCATCTATATCGCGTTCAACGGCGAGGCGCGCCACATCGACTTTCACAAGCTGATCGACAAGCAGGTCTTCATTTACGACCAGAAGGAAGTGGTGACCGATCTGATTGCGCAGCGGCTGGCCGACGGCGGAGAAATCCATTTTGAGGTCGAGGATACCAGCATCCATGACTTCGCGACCGACAAACCGAAGATCCGCTTCCGCCATCAAGGCAAGGCGGAGCAGATCGACTGCGACATCATCGCCGGCTGCGACGGATTTCATGGCATCTGCCGACCGAGCATTCCCGCCAATGCCTGGCGTGGCTACGACCGCGTCTATCCGTTCGGCTGGCTCGGTATTTTGTCCGAAGCGCCGCCGCCCGACAAGGAATTGATCTACTGCTTCCATGAACGCGGCTTTGCGCTGTTCTCCATGCGCGGGCCGCAGATAGGGCGGCTCTACCTGCAATGCACGCCCGAGGAGGACCTCGAGAAATGGCCGGACGCGCGCATCTGGGATGAACTGGAAACGCGACTCGGCGGCGTGCGCCCGCTCAAGCGCGGGAAGGTTCTGCAGAAGGGCGTGACGCCCATGCGCAGCTACGTCACCGAGCCGATGCAGTCGGGCCGGCTGTTTCTCGCCGGCGACGCCGCGCACATCGTGCCGCCGACCGGCGCCAAGGGCATGAACCTCGCCATGGCCGACGTGCGCGTGCTCTCCCGCGCGATCGAGGCGTTCTTCAAATCCAAACGCAACGATCTCCTGGAGAATTATTCAAAAACCTGCCTCAACCGCGTCTGGAAGGGCCAGCGCTTCTCCTGGTGGATGACGCAGATGCTGCATCGCTATCACGGTATCGGTGAATTCGAGGACTTCGACATGAAGCGCCAGATCGCCGAGATCAACTACGTCACCGGCTCGGTGGCGGCGATGACCTCGCTGGCGGAGAACTACGCCGGCCTGCCGATGGCGTAACGGCTGGTGTCCATCGAGTATGGCATTGCGGGTTCTTTTAAATATCCAAGGCTTCTTCCTTCGCGAACTCCGCCCGCTCCTGGATGAATTCGAACCGCGCCTCGGCCTTGGTACCCATCAGCCGCTCGACCGATTTGTCGGTCTGCTTCTTTTCCTCGGGCTTGAGCTGCACGCGCAGCAGCGTGCGCTTCCTCGGGTCCATGGTGGTTTCCCTGAGCTGCCCGGCCATCATCTCGCCCAGACCCTTGAAGCGGCCGATCTCCACATGGGCGTTGGCGTGGAATTCCTTCTTGAGCAGATCGGCCTTGTGCTTGTCGTCGCGCGCGTAGAACGTCTTGCCGCCGTACGAGAGGCGATAAAGCGGCGGCACCGCGAGATAAAGATGCCCGCGCTCGATCAGCTCCGGCATCTGCGTGTAGAAGAACGTGATCAAGAGCGACGCAATGTGCGCGCCGTCGACATCGGCGTCGGTCATCACGATGACCTTCTCGTACCGCAACTGATCTTCGCGATAATGCGGGCGGGTCCCGCAGCCGAGCGCCTGCACCAGATCGGCAAGCTGCGTGTTCGCCGCGAGCTTGTCGCGGCCGGCTGATTGCACGTTCAATATCTTGCCGCGCAGCGGCAGCACGGCTTGGCTGGCGCGGTCGCGCGCCTGCTTGGCCGAGCCGCCCGCGGAATCGCCTTCCACGATGAAAATCTCCGAGCCCTCCGCCGCGCTGTTGGTGCAGTCGGCGAGCTTGCCCGGCAGCCGCAGCTTGCGCACGGCGCTCTTGCGCGAGATTTCCTTTTCCTGCCGCCGCCGAATGCGTTCCTCGGCGCGCTCGATCACGAATTCGAGGAGCTTGTTGGCCTGCGCCGGATTGGCCGCCAGCCAATGGTCGAACGGATCCTTGATCGCGTTCTCGACGATCCGCTGCGCTTCCGCGGTGGCGAGGCGGTCCTTGGTCTGCCCCTGGAATTCCGGCTCGCGGATGAACACCGAGATCATGCAGGCCGCGCCCGACATCACGTCGTCGCTGCTCACCGGCGCGGCGGCCTTGCCCTGGCCGACGCGCTCGGCATGGTCCTTCAGGCCGCGCAGTAGCGCGCTGCGCAGGCCGGATTCATGCGTGCCGCCGTCCGGCGTCGGAATGGTGTTGCAATAGGACGACAGAAAGCCGTCGGCGTCCGCCACCCACGCCACCGCCCATTGCACCGAGCCGCGCGCGCCCGCCTTGCCCGAACTGCCGGTGAAAATATCCGGATGCACGAGCGTCGCGTCGCCGATTTGGGCGGCGAGATAATCTTTCAATCCCTCGGCGAAATGGAACGTCGCTTTTTCCGGAACGCCTTCCACGCCGCGCAACAGTTCCTTCGCGCACGACCAGCGGATCTCCACGCCGCCGAACAGATAGGCTTTCGAGCGCGCCATCTTGAACACGCGTTCCGGCATGAAATGCGCCTTCGGCCCGAAAATCTCCGGATCGGGCTTGAAGCGCACTTTCGTGCCGCGCCGGTTCGGCGCCTTGCCGGCGTTGATGAGCTTGGTCTTCGGCTTGCCGCGCTCGAACGCCATCGTGTAGAGCCGCTGTCCGCGCGCGACCTCGACTTCCATGCGTTCCGACAGCGCGTTGGCGACCGACACGCCCACGCCATGCAGTCCGCCGGATGTTTCGTAAACCTTGGAGTCGAACTTGCCGCCCGCGTGCAGCATGCACATGATCACTTCGAGCGCGGACTTGTTCTTGAACTTCGGATGCGGATCGACCGGAATACCGCGACCGTTGTCGGTGACGGAGACAAATCCGTTCGCCTCCATCTCGACTTCGATCCAGTCGGCATGGCCGGCCAGCGCCTCGTCCATGGCATTGTCGATCACCTCGGCGAAGAGATGATGCAGCGCCTTCTCGTCGGTGCCGCCGATATACATGCCCGGCCGCCGCCGCACCGGTTCGAGCCCCTCCAGGACCTCGATGTGCTTGGCGGTGTAATCCGCCTCGCCGGCGCCGGGTCTCGCGCGCGCGGAACTTGACCGCGCTTCGCCCTTGCCGCGGCGCGCAGCCTTTTTGCCGGCGTGCTCGAACAGGTCGCCGGTTTCAGGCGTTTTCGGTTTTTTCGAAGTCTTGGCCATGGATCGCTGATAAGGGTCGCGAATCAATTGGGCACGACTATGCCATGCCGCAAGCAGGTGAGGGGAGTGACCGGCCGGCCTCGCCATTGAACTGGTGCGATGGCAAAGGGCGCGTTAAGTCTCTCACGGTTTCACGTCACACGGCGCGCGATGAATATCGAAGCCTATATAAATTCCTTGGCCGAATTCGTGCGCGCGCACGAACTATGGGCGGCTCCGATCATGTTCGGGCTCGCCTTCGCTGAATCGCTTGCGTTCATATCGCTGCTCATCCCGGCCTGGAGCTTTCTGGTGGCGCTCGGCGCCTTGATCGGGACGAGCGGCATCAGCTTCTGGCCGGTTTGGATCGCGGGTTCCTTGGGCGCGGCCTGCGGCGACTGGTTGTCCTACTGGATCGGTTTCAAGATTGAAAATAAAGTTTATCACATGTGGCCGCTGTCGCGGCACCCGGACTTGATCCCCAAGGGCGAAGCGTTCGTGCAGAAATGGGGCGTGCTCGGGATTTTCGTCGGCCGCTTCTCCGGCCCATTGCGCGCCTCGGTGCCGTTGGTGGCGGGAGTTTTTTGCATGCCCTATTGGCGTTTTCAGCTCGCCAATTTCACGTCCGCCTTTGTCTGGGCGGGCACACTTCTGTTGCTCGGGGATGTCATCGCGATCGTCGTCGCCTGGATCAGGAACATATTCTAAAAAACTGCGCGCCGATGGCTCGGCGCCCTGGCCGGGTTCATCAAGGTTTCCTTCTTGAGAATCATTCGCAACAGAGATCGGCAATCCGCAGGATTTGGAATAATCGCCGTTCACAGACGTTTGCATGGAGATTAGCATTCACCGGCTGAAACAAAGCCAGCTCGAATAATCTTAGGGAGGTTCTCATGATTCAATTGACGCGCCGACAGGCGCTGCTTGGCACGGCTGCCGCGAGCGTCGCGACGGCGCTCACACCGATTGCCAATTCTCAACGGGCTTATGCCGCCGCGCCGCCTGCCGGCGCGCAGGCGCCCGGCTTCTATCGCTACAAGGTCGGTAGCTTCGAATGCACCTCGATCAACGATGGCGCGCGCAGCTTTCCGATGCCCGATGGCTGGGTGAAGAATGTGCCAAAGGACAAGGCGCTCGAAGCCGCCAAAGCGGCTTACATGCCCGACGGCATGGTGACGGTGCCGTTCAATCCGCAACTCATCAACACCGGCTCGAAGCTTGTGCTGATCGACTGCGGCACCGGCGTCGGAAGTTTCAACGCCACTAAAGGCCAGATTGGCCGCACCTTGCAGACCGTTCAAGCCGCCGGCGTCGATCCGAAGAACGTCGATGTCGTTTTGATGTCCCACCTGCATCCCGACCACACCAACGGCATCCGGCTGCCCGATGGCGGCATGGCGTTCCCGAATGCCGAGATCATGGTGCCGGCGAAAGACTGGGAGTTCTGGATGAGCGCGGACAACGCCGCCAAGGCGGAATCCAACAAGATGATGAAGGACTACTTCGACAACGTGAAGAAGGTCTATCACGGCATCGAAAACAAGGTCACGAAGTATGACTGGGGCAAGGAAATCATCCCTGGCATCACCAGCGTGGCGACACCGGGCCATACGCCGGGCCACACCTCCTTCGTCGTCGCGTCAGGCCCCTCGAAAATCCTGATCCAGTCGGATGTCACCAACATTCCGGAATTTTTCCTGATCAATCCGGATTGGCACGTGACCTACGATATCGACCCGGACATGGCGCAGCAGACCCGCCACAAGTTCTACGACATGGCCTCGGCGGAAAAAGCGCTGGTGGTCGGCTTCCACTTCTCGTTTCCGTCCATGGGGCATGTCGAGAAGAACGGCGCCGGTTATCGCCTCATTCCGATTGCCTGGAATCCGGTGATCTGAGCGAGCCGGCCGGCTTTGGGCATGCTTGACGTCGTGGCGCGCGGTAGCTATATCGCGCGCCAATGACGACGAATTCGACCATCTTCCGCCGCCGCCGCCGCGCCCACTCGGGCACGGTGTACGGTCGCATGTGATCGTCGTCGTGCCGCCGGACCAGGCTCCGCGGCGCTCATCCTTACATTTCCGCGGTGTTCGAAATCCGGTCGCCAAACGCGAGCGGTAAGTTTCGATCGCGGAAAGGATTGAGCCATGACTGCGCAAACCAATAGGGCCAGGGTCGGCGTGCTCGGCGCGTCCGGCTACACCGGCGGCGAGCTGGTGCGGCTCCTGCTGCGTCATCCGCACGTGGAGATTGTGCTGCTGACCGCCGATCGCCGCGCCGGCCAGGAGATGCGCGCGGTGTTTCCGCAATTCTCGCCGTTCCCGCTGCCGAAGCTGGTCGCGATCGAAAGCGTCGATTGGAAAAGCGCTGGGCTCGATCTCGCGTTCTGCGCGCTGCCGCATGCGACGACGCAGAAGGTGGTGAATGATCTCCTTGCCAAGGCGCCGGATACCAAAGTCGTCGATCTGTCCGCCGATTTCCGGCTCGCCGACACCGCCGCCTACGCGCGCTGGTATGGCCACGAGCACCATGCGCCGAAACTCCAGAAGGAAGCGGTTTATGGCTTGGTCGAGGTCCACCGCGATGCCATCAGGAAGGCGCGCCTCGTCGCCAACCCCGGCTGCTACACCACCGGCGCGCAACTGCCACTCGTGCCGCTGATCAAGGCGAAGTCAATTGATCTCGACGAGATCGTGATCGACTCCAAATCTGGCATGACCGGAGCGGGCAGGGCAGCCAAGGAGGAAATGCTGTTCGCCGAAGTGTCGGAAGGCTTCCATGCCTACGGCGTCGGCCATCACCGCCACATGGCCGAGCTCGATCAGGAATTCTCGCTCGCCGCCGGCCGCGAGGTGATCGTGACGTTCACGCCGCATCTGGTGCCGATGAACCGCGGCATACTTTCCACCATTTACGTCCGTGGCGCGGGCGGTAAAACGCCTGAAGAGCTGCATGCGATCCTGGCGAAGGCTTATGCCGGCGAGCCGTTCGTGCACGTGCTGCCGTTCGGCGAAGTGCCGCACACCCGCCACGTGCGTGGCTCGAACATGACCTTCATCGGGGTCGCCAAGGACCGCGTGCCCGGCCGCGCCATCGTCATCTCGGCGCTCGACAACCTCACCAAGGGCGCCTCCGGCCAGGCCGTGCAGAATATGAATTTGATGCTCGGCTATCCGGAAACTCTGGGCCTCGAGCAGGTCGCGTTGTTTCCGTAACGCGAAGTCAGTCGCGGACCCTCACGTAACTTCCGGGTGCGTCCTCGATCGGCTTGAGCTGACCGCTGCCGACCGTGCGCGCCGGCACGGTTTCGTCGTCGTGTGATTTGAGCCACGCGAGCCAGTCCGGCCACCACGAGCCCGGGTGTTGCTCCGCTTCGTCGATCCATGTCGCCAGCGTTTCGTGGCTGGGCTTCGGCCCGGCCCAATACTGATATTTGTGCTTGTCTGGCGGATTGATGACGCCGGCGATGTGGCCGGAGCCGGACAGCACGAATCTCATCGGTCCGCCAAAATCCTTTGCGCCGCGAAACACCGAGTCCGCCGGCGCGATGTGGTCCTCGCGCGTTGCGAGATTGTAGATGGGCACCGTGATCTTTTTCAGATCGAGTTTCACCCCGTCCACCACCATCATGCCTTTGGCCAGCGCGTTCTCCAGGTAGCATTTGCGCAGGTAGAAGGCGTGATTGGCCGCCGGCAGGCGCGTGGAATCGGAATTCCAGTAGAGCAGATCGAAAGGCACCGGCGCTTGGCCCTTGAGGTAATTGTTGATCACATAGGGCCAGATCAGGTCGTTTGAGCGCAGCAGGTTGAACGCTGTGGCCATCTTTTTGGATTCGAGATAGCCGCGTTCCGCCATGCGCCGTTCGAGCGCCTCGAGTTGCTCCTCGTCGACAAATACCTTCAAATCGCCCGCGTGGGTGAAATCCACCTGGGCGGCGAAGAGCGTGGCCGAAGCGATGCGCGTATCGTTTTTCTTTGCCATGTAGGCGAGAGTGACGGCCAGCAGCGTGCCCCCGACGCAGTAGCCGATCGCGTCGACGTCTTTTTCCTCCGTCGCTTTCTCGATCGCATCAAGCGCCGCGAGCGGCCCGAGCGTCATGTATTGCTCAAAACCCATGCGGGCGAGTTTTTCGTCCGGATTGACCCACGAAATCACGAACACCGTGAGCCCCTGATCGACGCACCATTTGATGAAGGATTTGTCGGGCGTCAGATCGAGCACGTAAAACTTGTTGATCCACGGCGGCACGATCAGCAACGGACGTTTGCGCACGGTTTCGGTCGTGGGTGCGTACTGGATCAATTGCATGAGCGCGTTCTGGAAGATCACCTTGCCGGGCGAGAGCGCCAGGTTGCGGCCGACCTCGAATGCGGTCGCGTCCGACTGACGGATTTTGATGTCGCCGCCGCCGGCCACGATGTCCTCCGCCAGCATGTGCATGCCGCGCGCAAGATTTTCCGCATTCGATCCTAGCGTCTCGCGCAGCAGTTCCGGATTGGTGAGCACGAAATTCGACGGCGAGGCGGCATTGATGAACTGCCGTACGTAGAATTCGGCCTTCTGCTTGGTGTGCGTGTCGAGCCCCTTGGTGTTCTTGACCAGATTTTCGGCCCAGTGGGCGCTCAACAGGTACGCCTGCTTGAGAAAATCGAAGAACTGGTTCGACGACCATTCGGGATCGGCGAAGCGCTTGTCGTTCGTTTCGGCGCGGGCGACCGGCTTATAGTCCTTCCCGGCCATCCGCTTGACCGCGCTGCCCCATAGATCGAGATAGGCGTGGCCGAGTTTGGTTTGCAGCTCGAGTGACCGCTTCGGATCGGACAGCCAATACTCGGCGACGGCACCAAAGGTTTTCACGATATCGGTGACTTCGTCGGAAAGACCGTCGTTGATCTGGCCTTCCTCGCGCGGCTTCATATAGGCCGCCAGCGCCTTGCCGCCTTCATCGATCACGCGGGCAAGATTTTTCGCAAACTGCTCGATATCGAGCGCGCTGATCTTGCTCGGTGTCTGTCGGGTATCGTCCTTCATCGCCGCTACGCCCGCACTCGCATACGCCGTTACGCCAGCGTTAAGCCCCTCGCTGCAATCACCTTCGTACCCGCAGCCACCTGATGCAAGAGCGACACATTAACCTTGGCAAATAATCCGAGGTTGCCGTTTTCATCCTTTCGACATATTACCGGGTTAGCGTTCATCCTTCATCAATCTGTTGAAATTACGTGGATTTTCCTGGCTCTCGACGAAACCATATGACTTTCTCGTGACTTTGGTGAAACAGCGCATCCGTATGATTTTGAAACGACTCGTCCGATTGCAAGGCCTCCTGCTCGCGTGCTGTTGCGCCGCCGTCCTGGCCGCCTGCTCATCCTCTTTGGGCAATAAGATCGCGGACAGCGTGCCCGGCTCCGTTGGCCTTCCGGAAGGAACGCCGGACCGTCCGGCTGAGCCCGTCGCCTTTCCGGCGGTTCACGACATGCCGCCGCCGCGCGCGAATTCGACCTTGAGCGCCGAGGAGCAGATCCAGCTTGAGGACGACCTGGTTGCCGTGCGGTCGCACCAGGAAGCCGCGAGCGGCACCGCACCGGCGAGCACCGCACGGACCGCAAAGAAGCGTCCGGCGCCCGCACCGCGCCTCATTCCCGCCTCCAGCTCCAGCCTCAATACGCTCTATTAGCGCCGGCCGTAAAACCGTGATAAAAGAGAGGCTTGGTACCCGCCACCGGCACGGCGGCTCAAGGCAAAGACGTTGACGATGGAAGAATTCTACCGCATCCGCCGCCTGCCTCCCTATGTGTTTGAGGTGGTCAACCGCGCCAAGGCCGCGGCCCGCAACGCCGGCGCGGATATCATCGATCTCGGCATGGGCAACCCGGACCTCCCGGCACCGGAGCATGTCATCGAGAAGCTGAAAGAAGTGCTCGGCAAGCCGCGCACCGATCGTTACTCGGCGTCCAAGGGAATCCCAGGCCTGCGGCGCGCCCAGGCCGCCTATTACGCGCGCCGCTTCAACGTGAAGCTCAATCCTGAGACCCAAATCGTCACCACGCTGGGCTCCAAGGAAGGCTTCGCCAACGTCGCTCAGGCAATCACCGCGCCCGGCGATGTGGTGCTGGTGCCGGATCCGAGTTATCCGATCCATGCCTTTGGCTTCCTGATGGCGGGCGGCGTGATCCGCTCTGTCCCTTCCGAGCCGACGCCGGCGTTCTTCACCACGCTCGAACATGCGATCGCGCGCTCGATCCCGAAGCCGATCGCGGTCGTCGTTTGCTATCCGTCCAATCCGACCGCTTACGTTGCCGATCTCGATTTCTATAAGGAGCTCGTGCCGTTCGCGAAAAAGCACGGCATCTTCGTGCTGTCCGATCTCGCCTATGCCGAAGTCTATTTCAACGACAACCCACCGCCGTCGGTCCTGCAAGTTCCCGGTGCAATGGATGTCGCGGTGGAATTTACCTCGATGTCGAAGACCTATTCGATGCCCGGCTGGCGCATCGGCTTTGCCGTCGGCAACGAACGCATCATAGCGGCGCTGGCGCGCGTGAAATCCTATCTCGATTACGGCGCCTTCACGCCCATTCAGGTGGCCGCGACGGCCGCGCTCAACGGTCCCGACGATTGCATCAAGGCCATGCGCGAGACTTACAAGCGCCGGCGCGACGCGCTGGTGGACAGCTTCGGCCGCGCCGGCTGGCACGTGCCGCCTCCGCTCGCGTCGATGTTTGCTTGGGCGCCGATCCCGGAGCCTTTCCTGCCGCTCGGCAGCGTGGAATTTTCGAAACTGCTGGTGGAAAAGGCCGAGCTAGCGGTGTCGCCCGGCACCGGCTTCGGCGAGCGCGGCGAGGGTTTTGTTCGCATTGCGCTGGTGGAAAACGAGCAACGAATCCGCCAGGCCGCCCGCAACGTCCGCCGCTTCCTTGAAAGCGCGCCGGAAAAGTTGCACAACGTCGTTCCACTCGCCACGCGGCGCTGAGCCGCACAGAGCGTAATCCCGAAAAGTGGGAACCGGTTTTCGGCAATGATTATGCTCTAACTAAGAGTTTGCGGCTGTCATGGTTTCCCCATTGAAAGTGGGTATTGCCGGACTTGGCACGGTCGGCTCCGCCGTCGTCGCGATGATTTTTCGCGCTCGCGACGAGCTGAGCGCCCGCGCCGGCCGTCCGATCGAACTGGTGGCCTATTCGTCCAAGGATCCCCCGAAGGATAGGACGCTCGATCTGTCCAAGCTGCGCCAGGTCGCCGATCCGGTCGCGCTCGCGCGCGACTCCGGCATCGACGTGTTCGTTGAACTGATGGGCGGGGAGAGCGATCCGGCCAAGAGCTCGGTCGAGGCGGCGCTCGCTGCCGGCCGGTCTGTGGTCACCGCCAACAAAGCGCTGCTGGCGCGCCACGGCATCGCGCTTGCGCGGCTCGCTGAAAAGCACAACGCAGCGCTCAATTTCGAGGCGGCGGTCGCCGGCGGCATCCCGATCGTGAAGACCCTGCGTGAAGGCCTCGGCGGCAGCCGTATTGCGCGCGTCTACGGCATTCTCAACGGCACCTGCAACTACATCCTCACCCGCATGTACAAGGAGCGCATGTCGTTTGCCGACTGCCTCAAGGAGGCGCAGCGGCTCGGCTACGCCGAGGCCGATCCGACTTTCGATGTCGGTGGCTTCGACACCGCGCACAAGCTCGCGATCCTCACCAGCCTCGCATTCGGCACGGAAGTCGACGCGCAGGCGGTGCATGTCGAGGGCATTCAGTCGATCGCGCTCGCCGATCTCGAAGCCGCCGACGAACTCGGCTACCGCGTAAAACTTCTCGGTGTCGCGCAGCGCACCGAGGCCGGCATCGAGCAGCGCGTGCATCCGACCATGGTCCCGCAGGGCACCGTGATCGCTGAAATCGACGGCGTGTTGAACGCGGTCGCGATCGACTCCGATGCCATGCCGCTGACGCTCATGGGCCCCGGTGCGGGCGGGCCGGCGACGTCCTCCGCGGTGGTGGCCGATCTCATGGACCTGGCCGCCGGACGCCGTGTGCCGTCGTTCGGCCGGCCGGTTGCGAGCCTCGTCAAACCCGTGCGCGCGCCGATTCAGCGCCATGAAGGCGGATACTACATCCGGCTGGCCGCGCTCGACCGTCCGGGCAGCGCTGCCGCCATTGCGCGCCGCATGG
This sequence comes from Xanthobacteraceae bacterium, assembly GCA_035501735.1. Classification (GTDB taxonomy): domain Bacteria; phylum Pseudomonadota; class Alphaproteobacteria; order Rhizobiales; family Xanthobacteraceae; genus PNAI01. Next base: position 72,328 of record DATJVR010000084.1, read on the forward strand.
CTGACGAGAACATCTCGCTTGAATCGATCATGCAGCGCGGTCGCGACCGTCGGCCGCACGGTGGCGAGGACCCGCGCCGGGCCGATAAGCCGGCGCCGGTCGCGCTTGTCACCTATGCCACTTCGGAAGACGCTGTTCGGCGCGCGCTGTCCGCCATCGAGAAGGACGGCGTGATCGCGGAAAAGCCGCAAGTCATACGCATCGAGAAGAGCTGAGCTGGCGCGAGCGCAACGATGATTACGGGAGAACGCGAGGTCATGTCATCGATCACCATCCAGCCACATCAGGTCCTCGAGCGGATTCTCTCGCTCGAAATCGTGCGGGTGACCGAACGCGCGGCGGTGTCGGCGGCGCGATTGCGCGGACGCGGCAACGAGAAAGCGGCCGATCAGGCCGCCGTCGACGCCATGCGACGCGAGCTCAACAATCTACCGATCGACGGCACCGTGGTGATCGGGGAGGGCGAGCTCGATGAGGCGCCCATGCTGTTCATCGGTGAAAAGGTCGGCACCAAGAAAGGCACCAAGGTCGATATCGCAGTCGATCCGCTCGAAGGCACAACGTTGTGCGCCAAGAACATGCCCGGCGCGATCGCGACCGTTGCCATGGCCGAGGCCGGCACGCTGCTGCACGCGCCCGATGTTTACATGGACAAGATCGCCATCGGCCCCGGCTACCCGAAAGGCATTATCGATCTCGATGCGCCCCCGGACGAGAACATCCGCAAGCTGGCCAAGGCCAAAGGCGTGCAGACCGGTGAGATTACGGCGCTCCTGCTGGACCGTCCGCGCCACGCCGATACGATTGCCGCGATACGCAAGGCCGGCGCCGCGGTGCGCCTGATTACCGACGGCGATGTCGCCGGTGTGATCCACACTGCGGAACCGGATTCGACCGGCATCGATATCTATCTCGGCATCGGCGGTGCGCCTGAGGGAGTGTTGGCCGCCGCCGCCTTACGCTGCATCGGCGGCCAAATGCAGACCCGTCTCGTGCTTGATACCGAAGAGCGCCGCGAACGTGCCGCGAAAATGGGCATCAAGGACCCGCGCAAGATTTACCAGATCGAGGACATGTGCCGGGGTGACTGTCTGTTTGCCGCAACCGGCGTGACCGATGGTGCCATGCTGCGCGGCGTGAAATTTCGCAAGGACGTGATCGAGACTGAAACCGTTGTCATGCGTTCGGTCACCGGCACCGTGCGTTGGATCAAGGCCGAGCACCGTCAGTTCGAAAAATTTCATTTGGGCTGAATAAGAAGCCCTGGCATTCGCTTGCAATGTTGAACTTGCCGCCGCTCCGGAAGCTGATAAAATTAAATTGATCGGCGTTACGGGTTGCACCGCAAGACACGGAATGCAAAACCGGGGCCGACGTCTAGACTTCCCACCACTCACCTTTCTCCACACATCCAAATCGTGGCAGACGCCACTCAATCAGGGAGGACTTGTTGATGCGTACGTTGAAGTTTGTTGTTGCCGCTGCGATCGGCGCCGTGATGGCCTGCGGTTCGGCCGGCGCCGCCGATCGCGCGACCAAGGAGGAGGCGGTCGCGATGGTCAAGAAGGCGGTCGCCGCCATCAAGGCTGACAGTGCCAAGGCCTATGCCGATATCACCAAGAAGCCCGGTCCGTTCACCGACCGCGACCTCTACATCGTCGTCTACAAGCTCGACGGTGTCGTGCTCGCCCACGGCCAGAATGAGAAGCTCGTCAATACGAACCAGAAGGATGCAAAGGATCCCGATGGCAAGGCGTTCGTGCAGGAGCGCATTGAACTCGCGAAGAAGGGGCAGCCATTCTGGCAGGATTACAAGTTCATGGACCCGCTCACCAAGAAGCCCGAGCCGAAGCAGATGTACTGCGAACCGTTGAACGACACGGCGGTTTGCGGCGGCGTCTATAAGATCTGATACCCGGAATAAATCGGCCTTTGTCTTGCGGGCGGCGAAATAGCTTCGCCGCCCGTATTGTTTTCGGCGGCTCGACAGCGCTCCGTGAATTGCGGCATGATTTACGGTTTCGATAGCTGATTCGTGATGGGTACCATGACGTTCGCCTTGGCGACGACACAAAGGGCGCCAGCGCGGCTGTTTCTCGACGTTGCGCGTTCGGTCCGCGGTCGGCCGTGGCATGACCGCCTCGACGAGCGGGGCACCGGCCGCGCGCTCGCGATCGCCCAACAACATGAAGCTCCCGAACTGCTTGCGCGCATCCTCGCCGGTCGTGGCGTCGACGTGCACGAAGTCGCGGAATTCCTCGATCCCACCGTGAAGCGCCTGATGCCTGACCCGCACGTGGTCACCGGCATGGCGGAAACAGCAACACGCCTGGCGGGCGCGATTGTGCGCGGCGAGCGTATCGCCATTTTCGGCGATTATGATGTCGACGGCGCGACGTCGTCCGCATTGTTGGCGCGCTTCCTGCGCGGCTGCGGGCTCGACCCGATCGTCTACATTCCCGATCGCATCTTCGAGGGTTATGGCCCGAATGTCGAAGCCATCCGCGCGCTCGCCGAGCGCGGCGCAAAGCTCCTGATCACCGTCGACTGCGGCACCACCAGCCACGAACCGATCGCCGAAGCTCACCGCCTCGGCCTTGATGTCATTGTCATCGACCATCATCAGGCGGACGAAAGCTTGCCCGAGGCTTTGATCGTCAATCCCAACCGGCTCGATGACCTCTCCAAGCTCGGCCATCTGGCCGCGGTCGGTCTCGTGTTCCTCACGCTGGTGGCGGTCAATCGCGTCTTGCGCACGCGCGGTTTCTGGAACGGGCCGCGGCCCGAACCCGATCTGCTGTCGTACCTCGATATCGTTGCGCTCGGCACGATTGCCGATGTCGTGCCGCTCAAAGGTCTCAACCGCGCTTTCGTAGCCAAGGGGCTGATCGCCATGCGCCGGCGCGAAAATGTCGGCCTCACGGCACTGATGGATGCCGCACGCCTGAGCGGCCCGCCGGAACCTTGGCATCTCGGCTTTCTGCTTGGGCCCCGCATCAACGCCGGCGGCCGCATCGGCCGTGCCGATCTCGGCGCACGCCTCCTGCTGGAAGATGACCCGACCGAAGCCGCCCGTATTGCGGCCGAGCTCGATCGGCTCAATCGCGAGCGGCAGACGATCGAACAGGCGATGCTTGCCGAAGCGGAAGCCGAAGCCATGGCCGCGCTTGGTCTCGAAGAAAAGGGCGCCGTCGTCGTGACCGCTGCCGCTGGCTGGCATCCCGGCGTGGTCGGATTGATTGCGGCGCGGCTCAAGGAGCGCTTCGGACGTCCGGCGTTCGCGATTGCTCTCGAGCCGGGCGGACTCGGCACCGGCTCAGGCCGCTCGATTGCAGGCATCGATCTTGGCCAGGTGGTCCGGCGCGCGGTTTCCTTGGGCCTGCTGGTCAAGGGCGGCGGTCACGCCATGGCGGCCGGAGTGACGATCAAGCACGATGCGCTTGCGGCGTTCCGCGCCTTCTTGGAGGAGCAACTGGCCAGCGCCGTCGATGCCGCCCGTGCGGACGATGCGCTGCTGATCGATGGCGCGGTGACGGCTGCCGGCGCAAACGCGGCATTGATCGCGGCCCTGGCGCAGGCGGGGCCATTCGGCGCCGGCAATCCCGAGCCGGTCATCGCGCTGCCGGCCCACACGATCGCTTATGCCGAGGAAGTCGGTCAGGCCCATGTCCGGGTGCGGCTCAAATCCGGCGACGGCACCTTCATCAATGCAATTGCGTTTCGCGCCTCAAATCAGCCGCTCGGCCAGGCCCTGCTGAAATACCGCGGTCGGTCGGTGCATGCCGCCGGAACACTCGCGCTTGATCGATGGAACGGCGGCGAATTCGTCCAGCTCCGGCTACTCGACATCGCGCCCGTCGGTCCGCCATCACCGATCAATTGAAGTTCTGTACGAGCTGCCCTACCGGCAGGCTCGCGCTGCGGGTGCGACTGGCGCCACCCCCGTCGCGGCATCGGCGGCCTGCAGCATCGCGTCGAGGCCGGTTTCCTTCATCGCGGTTGCGAAATCCTTGGTTTTGTCGGTCCAGGCCATCGCCATGATATCCAGGTCCGTGCGGAACAGGCCTCCCACGATCTTGGCATCGGCCAAGGACAGCGACGCGGTTCCGCTGCCATTGAAATCGATCATCGGCCAATTGCATTCGTTGTTATCGACCACGCCGTCGCCATTCAAATCCTCGGTGAAAGCCGTGCCGTTTTTGCGATTATCCCCGATCGCCGTCATCTGCTTCATGAATATCTTCATGTCTTCGATGTCGACCTTGCCATCACGATTGAGATCGGTCAGCAGCACGAGATTGTTCGGCGAAAGTTTCAAAACCGCTTCGAGCGCATCGAGTCGCGGCGCGCCAGGAGGGGCCGGCGGTCCGCCTGGCACCACGATCGGCTTGATCGCCGACGCCTTGAGCACGTTCACGATGTCGGCGGGTTTCTTCGTCGGATCCAATTCGAACAGCATCGCAGCGACGCCTGCCACATGCGGTGCCGCCTGAGAGGTTCCCATGCATGCGCCGTACGGGGTGTTGCCCGGCCAGAGCGTGCTGAGGATGTCGACTCCGGGGGCGGCGATCGTTCCCCCGACATTGGAAAAACTGGCTCGTTGTCCGCTGCGGTCGGTTGCTTCGACGATGAGGATGTTCTTGGGCCGGCGGGAAGCTGGCAACTGCGTTGCCGCCCAGACGATCGGCGACGACCATTTCGCATCGAAGGGAACAGCACGGTCGTTGGAGTCGTTGCCTGCCGAGGTCACAAACAAGATCCGGTCCTCGTATCTTTGTGCGACCCGCGCGAACATGACCGCCTGCCCTAGGATGGTGTCCTTCAACCCTGGGATCGTCGCGGGGTCGCCCTCGGCAACCGGTGCCGCACCGAAATTGAATCCGAGGCTGACGTTGATGACCTTGAGTTCGGATTGACCGTAAGTATCCACGTAGTTCATGAGCGCGATAAGCGCATCGGAGAAATACGTCACCCGCGTGTCTTCGGTGGTCGGATCCTGCTCGTCGCCTTTGATCGGAAGGTTGTCCCAAGGGACGACGTCGATTTTGGCGCGCGGCACGACGCCGTCGATGCCGATTCCGTTGCCGTGGATAGCGCCGATGATTCCTGCCACATGGTTGCCGTGCGCGCTGGTGCAATCGGCGCCAATGCTGGAAGACACTCCTGACACCGGACTGTCAGTTAAGTTGGCGATCAGATTGAAGTTCAGATCGTCGTGCTTGGCAAAGCCGCTGTCGATGATCGCCACCTTCGGCTGGACGCTGTTGGGTTTGAGCTCGCGGTAGCGTTGCAGCACCGTCCACACCGGCGGCAATCGGATCGCCTTTAAGCCCCAATTCCCGTCCTGCGGCAATGCCGGCGCGCTGGCGGTCAGCCCTGCCGAGATCGTTGTCGGGACCACCGCTCCGCCCCAGTTCCAATTGATAATCGTGCCACCGCTGTCGACTTTGGTGTCGCTTGCCTTCGGGATCGAATGGCCTCTTACGGTTGAGTCCACGGTGACTGAAGCGACGATCGGTTCCCGGCGCAGCTGCGTGACGATCTGCTGGTTGAGGACATCGCTCAATTTCTGGACTTCGGCGGCATTGGGGCCGGTCACGTCGCGCACCACGCGGATGAGACCGAAGCTGCCGCTGCCCCTTTCAATCGTGAGGTGATACTTGGCGAGCAAGGCGTCGAGCTGCGGACCGGTTGTATTGGGTTTCAGCATGATGACGTAGGTGTTGCGTTTCGCCACGACTTGGGCGAGCTGCAATCTTCCATCCGAAGCCCCCGGCCGGATCGCGTCGCTTTGTACGGTCGCGTCCCTGGGATCGCGGCGATCGGCGATGCGAGAAAGCAATGAGCGCGCGGTCAGGTCGCCGACAAAACGCTTGGCGCGCAAATCGGCCAGCCCGATATTGACGCGCGGTGTGTCGAAACCCTGCTTGTCCGGAGGCGTCGGTGATTTTTGTTTCGACGGAAGGATGTAGAGATCCTTCTTGTCGACCGAGGATGGTTTCTGCGTCGTGTCTTTTTTTGGAAGATATTTTTCGTCGAGCAATTTCTTCAGCCGGTCGTAGTTCGGCTGCTTCGTTTCGGCAAGGCTGTTCGCTATGAATGGCGGCGACATCGGCGCCAATAACGCGGCGATCACCACGAATAAAATCCGACGCGACATGGCTGCAACTCCCTGTCCACCGGACTGCAAGCATGTCCGCTTTTTGTGGCAGCGGCAAGACGGCCAACCCGTTGCCGCAACGCGAAAAATACTTCCAATGCCGCGGAATATCGGGGGACGGCTGCGCGAACGCGCCGATATCGATGGCCGTTCGCCGATGTCCGTCCACCGACTTGGCTGAAACCCCGTCAGTGGGAGTGAAACCTTTCAGTCCTTACGGCTGTTGTTCCAGCAGGGTGATGAGTTTCGTCAGGATCTCGGGTGGCGTGCTCGCGTCAACGCGCAGAACGCGGCCATTCTTCAGCACGATCTCGATCGTCGATTTCGATGAAAGCGTCTCCGCGGAATTCTTGGCAATTTCAGCATTGGTTCTGCCGCCTTCTGCGGTCGATGGCGGGGCAGGCGCAATGGTGGCGGCGGTGCTGTCCGTCGGCGTCACGCTTGCGACCTTTGGTTCCTTCGCCGGCTCGGGGGGCGCAGTGGATGCGCCATCCGCCGGCGTCGTGGCCGTCGGACTTGAATCCGTTGGCTTCGTGGCGGTGCTGTCGGTCGGCGTCACGCTCGCGACCTTTGGTTCTTTCTCCGGCTCGGGGGGCGCAGTGGACGCGCTATCCGTCGGCGTCGTGGCCGTCGGAGATGAATCCGTCGGCTTGGCGGCGGTACTATCCGTCGGCGTGATGCTCGCCGCTTTCGGCTCTTCCGGAGGCCCGCTCGGCGCAGTCGTAGTGCCGTCCTTCGGGGCGCTGCTCGGCGCATTATCCGTTGCTTTGGATTTTGTATCGTCTGTCAGCGGAACGCTGGCGACTTGTGGTTCCTTCGGCGGCTCGCTCGGCGTCGTCGTAGCGCCGTCCTTCGGCGCAGTGGTGGCAGTGGTCGTATCGGTCGGTTTGGCCGGAGCGCTATCCGTCGGCGGGACGTTGGCGGCCTTTGGTTCCGTCGACGGCTCCGTGCTCGGAGAAGCAGTTGTCGCATTGGCGTCAGTCGGTTTGGCGGTCGTGCTGTCCGTCGGTGGGGCACTGGCAACTTGCGGCGCCTTCGGTCGCTCGCTCGGCGCCGCCGGAGCGCCATCCGCCGGACCGTTCGTTGCATGATCCGTGGACTTGGCTGGAGCTTCGGGCGGTGGGGCGGTGATGCCATCCGCGTCGGGCATGATGGCGACTTGCGGGTTTTTGGGCTCGGTCGAGGGAACCGTACCGCCTCCGGTTGGTGCTGGGGGCTGAGGCAATTCCGTTGGTTTGATGACGGTGTTGTCCGGCGCCGGACCGCTTGCCACCTGCGGCTGTTTTGGCGGCTCGCTTGGCGTGACAGCGCCGCCGGTCGGCGGGTTGGTCGCCTCGGCCTTATCCGTCGGCTTGGCGCCTTCGGTTGGCGTCGGAGTGGCAACCTGCGGTTCTTTTGCGGGTTCCGTGGGCGTGACAACAGCATCGGCAGTCGGCGGCTGAGGCGCCACAGGAGAATCGGACGGCTTTGGTGTGGTGTTTGGCGGCGCTTCGGCCAGTTGTGGGGGCTTCTGTGTATCCTGCGGTGGCGTTGTCGCGTTCCCCGTAGCGGTGCCGCCGGGTGTGGCCGTGGTGTCGCCTGGTGTGGCGGACGGTGTCGGAGCGGGTGCGGGCAGCGGCGGGGTCTTGTTGACGACGACGATCGACGACGAGATCCCCATCGCCAGTTTGAGATCGTCCGTCGATCCTGGGAAAATATTGACGTCCCACCGCTCGACACTCGGGTCCGCCGGATTGCGAATTCCCGCCTTGGTCAGGTCGCCCATGTTGGTGAATTGCCAAAGCTTCCAATCCCATTTGCTCGACCAGCCGCCCTTGGTCCCCGGCTGTTCCACGCGCAGATCGGCGTCTTCCATCGCCGAGATCCAAATCGGATAGGGCTTCAATTGGTCGAGCTTCTTTTCGTCGTGGATACGTTCCATCCACCACGCCCGGCTGGTGTAGACGACCGGAACGCGCCCGCTCTCCTTTTCGACGATGTGGAGCCATGTCAGCGCGCGTTTGAGAATTTCGTCCGCTGAAAGATTGCTCCAATGATCGTCGCCCGTCTTCGGCTGCCAATTTCGTCCGCCGGGATAGATATCCCACTCCAGATCGAGCACCGGCGGCAGATCGTTGGCCTGCAGCTTGCCCATTTTTTCGAGGAAAACTTTGGCCTGTGTTTCCGGGTCCACATCGGCGCGCATGAAGTGGTAGGCGCCGCGGAGAATCTTGGGCTGCTTCGCCAGCGCCCGCCAGTGACCGTCGAACGTCGGGTCGCGATATGCGATTCCTTCGGACGCCTTCACATAGACGAACGCGACTTTCTGGTCGGCGACGCGATCCCAGTCGATCTGGCATCGGCAATTGTCGATGTTGTGGTGCGAAACGTCGATGCCGAAAATCGCGTCAGCCCGCGTCGACGGAAAACTGAACGTCTTTGCCAGCGCGGACGAGAGCGCGCTCGGTCCGAGTTCCTTGAGCGCCTCTTTCTGGACGAGTCGGAAACGTTGTCCGCGCGAAAGACCGTCGCCTTCGACCACAGGTGTCGTCTCGCTGGGCGCCACCGTGGGCGCCTGCTTGGGAGGCGTCTCGGCGACCGGGCCTGGTGTTGTCTTCGGTAGTGCGGCGTCGGGGCTCGGCTTAGGGGGCGCTTCGGCGACCCGCGATCTCTTGCTGCGCGGCCGTGAGGATTTCTGCTCCACGGGCGGCGGCGCGACCGCGCGCGGCTCTGTTGGAAGCTGTGCGGACGGCCGCTGTTCCACGGGCAACTGCACCACGGCTTTGGGGGCGGGAGCCGTCTCCAATTTTGCCGGGGCAACGATGGCGGGTTCCACCGAAGCCGACGGACGCAGCAATAGGGCTGGGAGTAGAACCGCTGCAGCAACGAGGGCCGCACTTCCAAGGATCATCAATCCCGGTTCAAGATCCCGATCCATCGCGTCCCCACGCCTTCACAAAGCAGCTTGTCGGCCTGCAACCCCGGCTCTCGCACTGTATAGCGCAATTTTTATCGCTAGGCCGAAATGATGTTCGATTTTTGATCGAGCAGCCCAGCTATCATGACGCGCCGTGGTGTCCGACGTGACTTTCCCGGCACCGCGGCCGATACGCTATTGTCCTCTAAAACAAGCAGAATTCACTTAAACTGCCTTGGACAAGGCTGACCGGCCGGGCTAACAAGCACGGCTACTGCTTTAGGATAATGATGAAATGTCAAAGCTCGAACTCTCGATCGCGATCGGCGACTACGACCGCAACCGGCCCCTGATCGATGGCGCGGTGGCGATCGACGGCGTCGATCCCGTTTTCATGGCGCTTCCGCCCGAAGAGATTTTTTTCCGCGCCTTCCGCACGCAAGACTTCGACATTTGCGAATGCTCGCTGTCGAGTTTTTCCGTCCGGACCGCGTCCGGACAATGCCCCTATGTGGGCGTGCCGGCCTTCGTCTCCCGCATGTTTCGCCATACCTCGATCTACGTGCGCACTGACCGCATCAGGCGGCCGGCTGATCTCAAGGGCCGCAAGGTCGGCGTGCCGGAGTACCAATTGACCGCCAACGTCTGGGCCCGCGCCATCCTGCAGGATGAGTTCGGCGTTGCGCCGAGCGACATTCATTGGATTCGCGGCGGCATCGAGCACGCCGGGCGGCCTGAGAAGATCACCATCAAACTGCCCGCGGGCGTGCGTCTCGACAATGCGCCCGAGGGCGTGACGATTTCCGAATTGCTCGCGCGCGGCGAAATCGACGGATTCATCGCGCCGCGCCCGCCGACAACCGCCGGCGAGAAGAGTATCGGCTGGCTGTTTGCCGATCCGGTCGCGGCAGCGAAGGACTACTTCAAGCGCACCGGCATTTTTCCCATCATGCATCTGATCGGCGTGCGCCGCACGCTGGCCGAGCGGCACCCATGGCTGCCGGCGGCGGTGCTCAAGGCCTTCGAGCAGTCGAAGACAATGGCGCTCGCGCATCTTGCCGATCCTTCGGCAACCAAAGTCACGCTGCCGTTTGTCGAGGAGCGTTTGCGCGAGGCGCGCGAATTCATGGGCGATGATTTCTGGTCCTATGGTTTGGCGCCCAACCGCACGACGCTGGAGACCTTTTTGCGCCATCATCATTCCCAGGGTCTCTCGTCGCGGTTGCTCAAGGCCGAGGAACTGTTTCATCCTTCGACGTATGAAAGTTTTAAAATCTAGCGCTGCGCGCTTATCTGCAGGTCCACGATGATCCAGGCGCGCCGGCTAGGCCATGCGAGTTTCGAGACGCCCGATCTTGACCAGGCGATCGCCTATTACACCGAAGTGAACGGTCTTGTGGTCGCGGCGCGCGAGAAAGACCGCGCTTTCCTCGCCACGAAAATCGGGCAGCTCGTCGTCGCGCTTGCGCGCGGCACTCACGCCCGCTGTACCAAAATCTCGTTCGAGATCGCCCCCGATGCTGGCTTCGCTGCGCTTCGCCGCGCGCTCTCGCGCGACGGGATCGAGAGCGAAACGCAGAGCGACTCCGTTCCGGGCTTGCCGCAGGTCCTCGCTTTCCGTGATCCGAAGGGCACCACGATCGAATTATTCTCGCGCTGGAGCTTCGTGTCCGGCCAGTCCGCGGCCGGCGCAGGCCCGCTCAAGCTCGGTCACGTGGCGTTTGTCGTGCAAGATCCGAAAGCGATGGCGGATTTCTATCAGACAATTCTCGGCTTTCGAATTTCGGATTGGATCGAGGACTTTTTCGTATTTTTGCGCTGCAACGCCGATCATCACGCGGTCAACTTCATCAAAGGCCGCAATATCAAGCTGCACCACTTTGCGTTCGGGCTGAAGGATTTCGCCCACCTGCAGGGCGCATGCGACTGGCTCGGCGCACGCAGGGTTCCGATCATTTGGGGCCCTGTGCGGCTGGGGCCCGGCCACAATGTCGCGATCTTCCACCGCAACGCCGACGATCAGGTAGTCGAATTTTACGCCGAGCTCGACCAGATGACCGACGAGGTGCTTGGTTATTTCGAGCCGCGGCCCTGGCACCGCGACCATCCGCAGCGGCCGAAGGTTTGGAGCCGCAACGAGGGCAGCATTTGGGGCCCGCCCCCGACCGCGGATTTTTTCCGCGACCGCGAGTAGCGCGCCGGCGTGACGGATTTTACGACTCTTTGTATGTTTCGCGCCAATATTGCAGCCAGCCGGAGGAAGCATCATGGCTCGGCTCTATTCGCGCTCGGGGTTCGTTGCGATTTTGTTCGCGACAATGGTTGGATTTGATCGACCGGCCGCGGCCGATGACTGGGAGACCTGCGCCAAAGCCTCAGGGAACGACGCCATTACCGCCTGCACCCGTGAAATTACATCCGGCCGATACAGTGGACGCGATCTTGCCACGCTCTACGAGAATCGCGGCGCCGAGTACATCATCAGACGCGATTACGATCGCGCCATTGCCGACCATAATCAGGCGATCAAACTCAGGCCCGATCAGGCCGAGGCTTTCAACAATCGCGGACTCGCGTACTACTATCAGGGACATTACGATCGCGCGATTGCCGACTACGACGAGTCGATCCGGCTCAATCCGAATTATGCCGACGCATTTTATGGCCGCGGCCTCGCCTACTACTACAAGGCCAACTACGACCGCGCGATCGCCGATTACGATCAGGCGATCCGCCTCAGGCCCGACTATGCGGAGGCCTTCAACAATCGCGGCATTGCTTACGCGAACAAGGGCCAGGCCGAACGCGCCATGGCCGACTACGACGAGGCGATCCGGCTAAACCCCAATCATTGGAATGCCCATCGCAACCGAGGCATCGGCCATTACCTCGCAGGAAACTTTGAACGGGCCATTGACGACTACGACGCGCTTCTGCGGCTCGATCCCAAGTCGGCGGATGGCCTCTACGGCCGCGGCCTTGCGAAGGTGAAGAAGGGTGCCGCCGCTGACGGCAACGCCGACATTGTGGCCGCCAAAGCGGTCGAGCGCGGCATCGCCGAGCGGTTCGCGGGCTACGGCGTTCGTCCCTGAACCGCAAACCTGCGCGGCGCGGGCGAATGCCGAAGGCGGTGAAGATCACGGCCCCTGCCGCAGGCGCGTAAGAAGTTTCAGCCCGGCATAGCCGTCCACCGGCTCGAGCTTCGCCTTGCGCTGAAAGGCCAAAATGGCTTGCGTGGTTTCCAGCCCGATGCGGCCGTTGGGTGGGCCCGCGTCGTAGCCGTGTTCGGTCAATCGACGCTGGATTTCCTGCACTTCTGCCACCGTAGGCGTGCGCTCGCCGCCGGGAAATAATTTCGAGAGCGGTCCGTCGCCGCGGATGCGATCACCGAGCAGCACGACCGCGAGCGCGTAACTCGTCGATGGGTTGTAGCTTTTCACCGCATCGAAATTCCTGCTCAGCAGGAATCGGGGGCCGCCGGACACCGGCGTCCACAAACGTGCCGAAACATGGGGCGCGTCATACGGCTGTCCGTTTGCGCGCACCACGCCGGATTTTTCCCAAGTGGCGTATGTGCGATTGCCGCCGTCACCGATTCCGTTCGCGACCTTGACCTCGTAGCCCCAGGGTTCGCCGCGCCGATAGCCGCCGCGCTTGACCAGATACTGCGCGGTTCCGGCGAACGCATCGTCCGGCTTGCCGAATGGCGATATGCGGCCGTCGCCGTCATAATCGACCCCGACACTGAGCCAAACCTCCGGCATCCATTGGGTATGCCCCATGGCGCCGGCCCACGAGCCGTTCATTTCGTCGGGCGTGCTCCAGCCGCGCTCGATGATGACGAGCGCATTGAGCAGCTCCTTTTCCCAATAGGCGCGGCGGCGCGGCTCGCCCCAGGCGAGCGCCGTCAGGGCAGGCATCACCGGCCGCATGAATTTCTTCTGCACCTGCGGATCGCCGAACGCCGACTCGTTGCCCCACAGGCCCATCATCACCCACCGATCGACGCCGTAGTCCTTTTCGATGCGCTCAAGCAGCGGGGAGACTTCCTTTGCATGCTGTTGGCCGGCCATGACACGCCAATCTGAAACCCGGCGATTGAGGTATTGCCAAAGCTCTTCGCGGAATTCCGGTTGCGCGCGGTCGAGCGCATAGACGCTCGTATCCGGTTTCAGGCTCGCCATCACGCGTTCGTAGGTTTTCTCCGATATGCCGCGGGCAAGCGCGCGCGGTTTGAACGCGGAGACCCATTGCGGAAAGGTTCCGCGCGGCGCCGGCGCCTGCGCGCCGCTCGGCCCATGGCTGAGCGCGAGCGCGCTGGCGGCGAGCGTGCCTTTGAGAAGTGCGCGGCGGGTTTGATCGAAACTCATAGTTCAACTCTACTGATCGCGCGCGTGCCGGCCAACGGCGCTGCCAGCGCAATCATCATTGGCCGACTATTCAATGGGAATCTTGTGCGGTTCGTTAACGCCCGCCTGATTCTTCGGGCTATGCTTGCTGTCGTCCGGTCGCAGCTTCGGGCGCGTTTCGAGAGGGGCGCTGACCGGCTGGGCGGTGGGCGGCACTTGCGCGGCCCGAAAATCTCTCTCCATCGCTTGCGCGGCCTGCGGCTGATCCACGATCTCCACGCCTCGCCCGCCGATGAGCCGCTCGTAGCCGACCACCAGCGTCATGTAAGGACTGACGAACGCCCATCCGTTTCGGGTCGGCACCTGCACGTCGAAATGCAAATGGTAGCTCGTGCCATTTTCCTTCTGGCTGAAATTGCTGACCTGCCCGATCACCTCGCCCTCGCGCACCTCGCGCCCGCTGAGCAGATTGTTCTCGTCCATCTTGCGCGGTTCCATGTGCAGATAGCGGAAGCGGATGTGCTCGTTGGCGTTGTTGACCACGATATAGGCCGCTTCCTGTTTCGGATTTCGCATGATCGCGCCGTCGCGCACCGCGACGACGTCATGGGCCGGCTCGCAGCGCTCATTGCCGAGCGGGGCGGCGCACGGCGCCGGCCGGATGTCCTGGCCCTGATGACCGATGCCGGCCGGACATTGCCCGACCGTGAAACCGCGCCGCTCGCAGAAATTGTCGCGCCATGGATAGGAATATTCCGGCGAGTTAAAGACATCTTTCGGCGCGGTCTTCGATTTCGTGCGCTCGCGATAGACCTGGGAATTTGCGTAGGCCGGCGCGGCGGCGAGCGGAAAGCGGATCTGCGCCCACACGGTGTAGTCGACGCGCCCGCCGGCATCGCGGAAGCCCGAGCCCGGAAAGATTTTCCCCGGCCCATGATACTTGAAAACTGGATCCGTGGTTGTCTCCCGCTCGACCACGGGCGGCTCGATCGTGTGCGCCCTTTGCGGCGTGCCGCCTGCGATGCGCAGCTGGCTCAGGAAATGCACCGCGATGCGGTCGGCTTGCGTGCAGATCAGTCGTAGCAGTCGCGGCCGGCCCTCGAAGCAGTCGATCGCCAGGACGTAGGGCACGCCGTATTGCACGAAACTGTAACGAACATAGCCTTCGTAGATGAAGCGACGGATTCCGGGAAACTTTGCTTCCAACGCCGGTACCGGTATCGGGTGTAAATCGGCGATCGCGCCATCGAGCTCATAGGTGAAAGCAAACCCGGAAAAATGGATGTCGACCGGATCCGGGATGCTGATATCCGCCAGCTCCTTGATGTCGGAGGTCAGGATTGTGAAGGTCGAGTCAAAGCCGCCGGGGCCGGCAAGGAAGAACCGCGGGAAATGATAGCCCGAAAAATAGACGTCGCTGCTGGCGGCAAAACCTTCTTCCTTGGCAGCCGGCTTGTCGCGCAGGATGCCGGCGACATCGATCGGCAGCAGCACCGGTACCGGGCTGGTCGCGATGGTGGGCAGAAGCCGGCCCGTCGCCTCGTTCAACTGCGCGAGCGCCTCGGTTTTTGCCGCCGCCTGAAGCCCTTCATATTGCGTGACCGCCGCCGCTGCCGCCGGCCATTCGACGACTGTTGCGGCCACGCGCGGGCGCGCAATGTCCGGCGCCGAATGCGCCACGCCACTCACCAGCAAAAGCAGCCCCACAAGCAGGCCAAGTCTCAAGGACGCTTCCTTCGGCTGATAAGCCGGATGGTTTTGGACCGACAGAGTATCGGATGATTCGACTTATGAACCAGCCAACATGAATACAAGGCAACCGGCGGGGTGGCCGCCTCGACAGGATTCGAACCTGCAACCCCCAGAGTCGAAGTCTGGTGCTCTATCCAGTTGAGCTACGAGGCGAAATGACGCATTCAGTGCTTACTGCCAGGACCTGCGCGCGCTCAAGAGGGGGACGGCTTGCCTGCCGCTCAAAAGGCACAATTGATTCCGGGTCCGGGCTGTTCGTACTTTATTAGCATTATCTGGAAAATGCTTCGGGAGGGTGAGGTGTCCTTGCAGCCTGAATGCGACCGAACGGCCAGAGCGTCGTTCATGGGCACAATGATGACTGTGGCGATAGTGGCGGCCGTGATGGCCGGCTGCAGCAGTGACAAGAATGCATCGACGCCGGCGATCGAACCCAATGTCATGCCGACCAATTACCGTAAGGCCATGCTCGAATTTCTCCAGGGCCAGCTGATCGATCCGGTCGGCGTGCGTGACGCCTACATCACCGAACCGAAACTTCAGGCGATCGGTACGGAAAACCGCTACATCGTCTGCGTTCGATACAATACGAAGGACAGCTACGGCCAATACATCGGCATCCGCGATAACGTCGCGATCTATTTTAACGGCAGGCTCAATCAATACCTTCCAGCAAGGGGCGACATTTGCCTCAATGCGGCGTACCAGCGCTTCCCCGAGCTTGAGACGCTGAAAAGGCCATCGTCCTGAAAGCGAACCCCGGCCGCACGGCTGCACAGCCCCGCCAATCGCGAAAGCACGCTATGACACAACGCCGCGTACGCAGGGACGGCGGATAATTGTACGTTATAGTGGTAACGGGGGAATTCGGCCGCTACGTCATCCGGTCAAAGTCATGGAGGGATAGATGAGACCACTGTCCGCGCTCATGCGCTCGGTCACCTGCGCCCTGGCAACGTTTGCCTGCGCACTCGTGACGCCGGCGCCGGCATCAGCCCAGACCAAAGTCACCATCGTCGTATTCGGCTTCCCCTCGCTCGGTGCCTTCATGCCGCCGGTGATCAAGGCGCAAAAGCTCGACGCGGCCCAAGGGCTCGATATCGAATTCGTCGAGCGGCCGCCCGATGCCTACACCACCCAGTTCAATTCGGGGGAATTCAAAGTCGGCGGCAGCGCCGCGCTGCTGACGGTCGGCCTCGCCGAAAACCGCGGCGTGAAGGTGAAATACCTGTTCAACCTGTTCGACTTCTGGGGCACCGTCGTGACCTCGCGTCCTGGAATAAAGTCGCTGAAGGATCTCGAAGGCAAACAGCTCGCCGCCGCCCGTTCGACCACGAATTACGTGATGTTCGAATTCTTCGCCAAGAAACTGGGCGTGGACGTGTCCAAGATCGAGGTGGTGAACACCGCGCCGCCCGGCCTCGTCGGCTATGCGCTCGCCGACCGGGCCGATGCCGTGCAGCTGTGGGAGCCGGCCTACACCCTGCTCAAGGCCAAGAAACCCGATATCCGCACCCTCGACACCAGCATGGACAAGACCTGGAGCGCGTTTGCCGGCGGCGCGCGCATCCCCTATCTCGGCGTCGCCGCGCATACCGACTGGATCGAGCAGAACCAGGCCGTGGTTGCAAAGCTCTACGCCACCTATAAGGCGGCCGGCGAGTTCATCGCGCGTCATCCGGAGGAAGCCGCGGCAATGATCTCCGCCAAGGCAACGCCCGAGGATCGCGCGGCGCTCGTGGCCCTGATCAAGGCCAATGACCGTCTCGGCATGAGCGTCGTGCCGGCCGCCGACGTCGCAAAGCAGATCGAAGCGGTCTACAAGGTCGGCATCGACGTAGGCTACTTCAAATCATTGCCGACCGGCGACACAATCTACGACAAGCCGATGAAATGATGACGTCGCGCGCGATACGGGTGGTGCAGGCCGCCTCCGGGATGGTGGCGCTGGCCCTGGCCTGGCAGGTGCTGTCTTACTTCTTCCCCCACTATTTGTTCCCCCCGGTCCCGGAAATCCTCTCGCGCACCATTGAGGTGCTGATCACCGGCTCGCTCCTGATTGACGTGCTGCTGACCGCGGCGCGCATTTTCGGGGGTCTGCTTGGCGCTTTCATCCTGGGCGGTCTGCTCGCGCTCCTCATCGGCCGCTCCAAGGCCGCGGAGAATTTCATCGCCCCGGTGCTGACCTTCTTCCAGGGCATTCCGGCACTGTCCTGGGTGGTATTTGCCATCATCTGGTTCCACGGCATCGAATTCCGCGTGCTGTTCATCATGGTGATGACCACGCTTCCGGCCTTCACCTTCCAGATACTCGACGCCTTTCGCTCGATGTCGAAGGACCTGTTCGAGATGACCATGTCGTTCCGGCCAAGCCGCTGGAAACTGTTCCGCTACCTGATCGTGCCCACCATTGTCCCGGGCATCCTGACCGCCTGGAAGGTCAATCTCGGCAATGCCGCCCGCGTCGTGGTGGTGGCCGAGCTCGTGGGCGCGACCGGCGGGGTCGGCTATCAGCTGCTGCGCCAGCAGCAGCTCTTCGACATGGCCGGCGCCATGGCCTGGACGCTGCAGCTCGTGCTGTTCGTGCTGGTCGTGCAGCAGACCATCACGGCCATCGAGACCTGGGCCTTGCGCTATCGCGCCGTGTCGGAACGGACGATATAGCGCCTATGAGCGGCCCCGATCCGGTCATCCGGTTCAAGGACGTGAGCAAGGTTTTCCGCCGGCCTGATGGCCGTGGCGATCTCGTCGCCATCGAAAGCCTGTCGTTCGAGATCGCCAAGGGCGAAATCGTCGCCGTCCTGGGCAAGACCGGCTGCGGTAAATCCACCATGTTCAACATCGTCGCCGGCCTGATCGAGCCGACCTCCGGCGAGGTCACGGTGGTCGGCCACGATCCTTTTCGCGAATTCGCCCATTTCCGCGGCAAGGTTGGCATTGTGTTCCAGGGCGACCGCCTGATGCCCTGGCGGACCGCGCTCGACAACGTGCTGCTCGGCCTGCAGATCCTCAATGTTGATCCCAAGGAGGCCGAGCGGACCGCCCGCGGCTGGCTGGCGCGGCTTGGCCTGTCTGGTCATGAGAATGACTACCCCCATGCGTTGTCTGGCGGGATGCGCCAGCGCGTCTCGATCGCCCGGGCCTTTGCGGTCAACCCGGAAATCCTTTTGTGCGACGAGCCGTTCTCCTCGCTCGACGAAATGACGGCGCGCGACCTGCGCGCCGAATTCGTCCGGCTGGTGCGTCAGAACAACAAGACCGCCGTGTTCATTACCCACCAGATCAACGAGGCGACCGAAATCGGCGATCGCGTTCTGGTATTCCACCGCCCCGCGCGGATCGCCAACGAATCGCGTCTGACCGCCGGGATGAGCGAGGCGGACCGCCGCAAGGTGCAAGACGAAATCCTGCGCGTGCTTTCGCTCGAACACGCGCCCAAGCAGGCGCTCGCGTGAAACGCGCGCCTGAATCGCCCGACGATTGGATGAGATGGCGCGCCCAAGGGGACTCGAACCCCTGTTTTCGCCGTGAAAGGGCGACGTCCTAGGCCACTAGACGATGGGCGCAACCGGGCCTTATGGCCGGCGACGTATAGAGAGCTTTGGCCGGACCAGCAATCCTTCAAACCGAACGGCCGGGGCGATCACCCTGGCGGGCAGGTCACCACTTGCCGGTGTTCGGCATGGAGGCCCACGGCTCCTTCGGCGGCAGCGGCTTGCCCTTTTGCAGGATTTCGATCGAGTGCTTGTCGGGCGAGCGCACGAAAGCCATCATGCCGTCGCGCGGCGGCCGGTTGATCGTGACCCCGGCCTTCATCAGCCGCTCGCACAGGTCGTAAATGTCATCGACCTCATAGGCGAGGTGGCCGAAGTAGCGCGCCTCGCCATAGTCCTCGGTATCCCAATTGTAGGTCAGCTCGACGCAGGGTGAATCCCGGCGGCCGGCTTCGAGCGCCGCCTTGGCCGCGGAGGCGTCTTCGGGTGCCGCCAGGAACACCAGCGTGTAGCGCCCCTTCTCGTCGACCCGCCGCCGGACCTCCTGCAGCCCGAGCTGCTTTACGTAAAACTCCAGCGCCGCATCGAGATTGCGTACGCGCAACATGGTGTGCAGAAATCGCATGGTGACCTCGTGATCTCGGCCGACCTTGGGCCGGGCTTGAAGGACCTTACATGATTGCCCCGGATCTTAAGACCGCGATTGAGCGCCTTCAGCAACTGGTTGCGGAGGCGACCTTCGTCCTACCCTTCACCGGGGCGGGGATATCCACCGAATGCGGCATCCCCGATTTTCGCTCGCCGGGCGGCATCTGGACCAAGATGCGGCCGATCGACTTCGAGGACTTCCTCAGCCGCCAGGACCTGCGCGACGAAAGCTGGAGGCGCCGGTTTGCCATGGAGGAGCAGTTCGGTGGCGCCAAGCCCGGTCGCGGCCATCTGGCTCTGGCCAGCCTCTACAAGGCCGGCAAGGTCCGCGCCGTGGTGACTCAGAACATCGACAACCTGCACCAGGACTCCGGAATCGATGCCGCCGACATCGTGGAGCTGCACGGCAACACCACCTACGCCACCTGTCTCGACTGCGCCAAGCGCTATGAACTGTCCTGGGTCAAGGCGAAGTTCACGGCCTCCGGCGGCCGCTCGCCCGACTGTCCCGACTGCGGGGGCTATATCAAGACCGCGACCATATCCTTCGGCCAATCCATGCCCGAGGCCGCCATGCGGCAGGCCCACGAGCTGGCGGAGGCCTGCGATCTCTTCATCGCGATCGGCTCTTCGCTCGTTGTTTGGCCGGCTGCCGGCTTTCCGATGCTGGCCAAACGCAATGGCGCGAAACTCGTGATTATCAATCGCGAAGAAACCGATTTCGACAATATCGCTGACCTCGTCGTGCGCCAGGACATTGGCGCGGTGCTTGCGCCTTTCATCGCACATTGATTCGCACGAACATTTGATTCGCGATATCCCAACGATATGCACAGGTGATGGGAACACCATTGCGCAGAAACATTTTATTCTCTCTGATGGTGGAGTGATGTTATGTTCGTAACAGATTCGGCGAAGCGTCCATCAAGAGACGCCTAAATGCGGTGGGTGCGCGGCCTTCATGGTTGCGGAGATTGGATCAAAGGGGCCAGAATCCGATTTAGCAATTGAGCTGAATCGAGTTGGCGATGTCACCGACGAAACGGCTGCGAGCGTTATCGAGTTGACGGGTGTCATCAAGTGGTTCGATGTCGCCAAGGGTTACGGCTTCATCGTCCCCGACAACGGACTGCCGGATATTCTCCTGCATGTCACCTGCTTGCGGCGCGATGGGTTCCAGACCGCGTACGAAGGCGCGCGCATCGTCTGCGAAGTCTCCCAGCGGCCGAAAGGTCTGCAAGCCTTCCGCGTTCTCTCCATGGATGACTCCACGGCCATCCACCCGGCGCAACTGCCGCCCGCGCGCACGCATGTCACCGTCACGCCGACCAGCGGCCTTGAGCGGGCCCAGGTCAAATGGTTTAACCGCCTGCGCGGCTTTGGTTTTCTGACCCGCGGCGAGGGCACCCCCGACATTTTCGTGCACATGGAGACGCTGCGCCGCTACGGCCTCGCCGAACTTCGGCCCGGCCAGACCGTGCTGGTGCGCTACGGACCCGGCCCCAAAGGGCTGATGGCCGCGGAAGTGCGGCCCGACGGCGGGCCGCTTGGATTGGCCTCCCACTAGGCCCATATCTGCTATCATCGCGCAGGTCTGATCGAGGCGTTGTAATGGGACGCCGGGTTTTCAGCTTTGTTGTTTTGTTGGTGTTCGGGCTGTCGCTCGCTGCGAGCTCCGGCCGGCTCTACGCCGTCGAACAGCAGACACTCGAGATCGTCAGCAAGCGGGGCGTACACGTCTTTTCCGTCGAGCTTGCGGTCACCGACGAAGAGCGCGCGCGCGGACTGATGTATCGCAAGGAGCTGCCCGAAGGCCGGGGCATGCTGTTCGATTTCAAGCAGGACCAGGATGTCTCGATGTGGATGAAGAATACCTTCATCCCGCTCGATATGATTTTCATCCAGCATGATGGACGCATCCTGCGGATCGCCGAGAACACCGAACCGCAATCCGAGCGCATCATCCCGTCCGGCGGGCAAGTTCGCGCAGTGCTTGAAGTCATTGCCGGAACCGCCAAGAAATTCGGGATTGCCCCGGGCGATCATGTGGCCCATCCGATCTTCGGCAAACGCTAACTCAAGCTTGTCGGCCTTTTGCGAAGCGTGTATCGAAAAGCCGGCCGGCCGGGGTATAGCGCAGCCTGGTAGCGCGGGAGTTTTGGGTACTCCAGGTCGCAGGTTCAAATCCTGCTGCCCCGACCAACCCCTCCGGCCGATCGAAAGCCAATGGTAACCGTTCGCAGGATAAATCCTTCACCATGACCGCCCGCATTTATCGGCCAGCGAAAACCGCCATGCAGTCCGGCCAGGCCAAGACCAAGGAGTGGGTGCTCGACTACGAGCCTGATCAGCCGCAGGTGGTCGAACCGCTCATGGGCTGGACCAGTTCGTCCGACATGAAACGGCAAATCACAATGCGTTTCGACACCAAGGAAGAGGCAGTGGCCTATTGCGAGCGCCACGGCATTCCCTATCAGCTGTTCGAGTCCAAGGTGTCCGCGCGTCGCGGACTATCCTACGCCGACAATTTCGCGCAATCGCGCCGGGGCGCCTGGACGCACTGACATCCGGGTCGCCGGGCAGGGCCCCGATCACCGATATTTCTTGTGGGCTGGCGCCGGTGCTTGCACCGCCTGTGAAGCCGCCCGTTGCTTGAGCAGGGCAACGAACCGCTCTTCAGCCATCGGCTGGCCGAGCAGGAAGCCCTGTCCGAGGTCGCAGCCCATGCCAATAAGTGCGGTCACGTCGGAAGCCTTCTCCAGTCCGATCCCAACCGCGACGCCGTCGAAACTATGGGCGGTATCAATGACAGTCTTGCAGATCGAGGCGTTGACCTTGTCCGCGCTGCAGTCGGTGACGAACAGGCGATCGAGCTTCATTTCGGCAAAGGGAATACCTTTGATCTTGACGAGCGAGGAGACCGCCCGTCCGAAATCGTCGATCGCAAGCTTGACGTTATGCTCTTGCAGTTGCTTCGCCATATCGGCGACGCGGTCCACGTTGGTCACGACCTGCTCTTCCGTGATGTCGATGATCAGGCCGGCCCAGGCCTTGGCGTCAGGTCGGAAGTTTTTCACGATGTCGCGCACGGGCAATCGGATCAGCGAATCCAGGCTCATGTTGATGGCGATGCGCAGATTGACGCCGAGTTGTGAAAAGGTCAGCCCCGATTTCATCACCTTGACCAGGGTCTGCTCGGCAAGCGTCAACAGCGTCGAGTCGTCCGAACCCGGCATGAATGCGCTTGGCGGCAGCACGCCGTAGTCAGGATGGCGGACGCGGGCGAACGCCTCGACGCCGGAGAGCTGCTTCTTCCGCAGATTGATCTTCGGTTGATACCAGGTCTCGATCCAGCCGGACTTGAGTGCGTCCTCGAGCCGGATGCGCGCGGCCACCGACGGCTGGTCCCCGAGCTTGTGCGCCTGCAGGATCTTCTTGATCGCGGTCACCTCGAATGGTTTCTTAAGCACGGGCAGTATGCGCAGACCATGTCCCTCGCCGATCCGCTTGACGTGCTCGAGTGTCACGAGGCCTTCCGCGCTCATCAACTGCACCACGCCGGAATAGCGCGCCTTTCCGAGCGCCTCGAGCACGGCGACCGCGTCGTTGCTGTTGGGACCGATGTTGAGGAATATCAGATCCGCCGGCCGTGGCGGCCGCTTCTTGCGGAAATCAGTGAAGTCGTGGAACTCATCCGCATCGACTCCCGCACCGTGCAGAATCAGCGACAGGAAATGCCGGATCCGCTGATCCGCGTCAAAGATGAAACACAATGGCGCGCGGGGCGCCGCAGTACCGACGCCCTCGTTCCCTGGCGGTAACGCTGCAGTGGGGTCGCTCGTTGCAGTCATGCAAACCGGCCAGCCGAAATCCCGGCGCACCGCGCCGTTCAAAGATTAAAATCTTACCGAAATTCATTAATTATCGGTTGTGGGCAAGTGCCGTTGCCGGCAGTTCGGCCAGCTGATACGCGCGATCGAGCCCCTATAATGCATGGACACGCGCTGCATGGTGCGGCGCCGTCATGCGAGCAGTATCGTCCATGCCCTCCAATCCGCGATTTCTCAATCCTGCCGCCATTCCCAAGCCCGGCGGTTACACCCACGTGGTCGAAGTCACGGGCCCAGGCCGCATCGTGTACATCGCCGGTCAGCTCGGCTTTGGCCACGACGGCAAGGCCGGCGATTTCCGCGCGCAAGCCGTGCAGGCGTTCGAGAATTTGAAGGCCGCGCTCGCGTCCGTCGGCGCGACCTTCGAGCACGTCGTCAAGCTCAACAACTATCTTGTCGATATCCGCAGGAACCTTTCGATCTATCGCGAGGTCCGCGACAAATACGTCAACACCGCCTCGCCGCCCGCGAGCACGACCATCGGCGTGCCGGCGCTCGCGCGCGAAGATGCCCTCTACGAGGTCGAAGCAATCGTGATGTTGCCGAAATAACGCTGACGGGAATCAGCCGACAGCGTTGAGCACCTTGCCGCCGGCGGTGACCGGCTTTGCGTCGATCAGCGCGAATGCGATGACGCACGGCTCCTTGCCCTTGTTGATCCAGTTGTGGATGGTGCCGCGCTGGACCAAAACGTCGCCGGCCTTCAAATGCACGACGGTGCCGTCGAGATCCATGTCGATCTCGCCCGACATGACCACCGCATAGTCGATCGAGTCGGTGCGATGGTTGCGCGGCGCGACGCCGGGCCCGAATTCGACCACGCGAAACACGCTGCCGCCGGGGAGGGTGGTTCCGGTCTTGCGGGTCGAGCCGTCGAAATCGCCGTCGTTGTTGGCGGGCTGCGTGTCGGTCGTCCACACCACGATGGCGGACTGGTTCGGCCGGCTGGAGGTGATGTTTTTCGCGATCTCGTCGATTTTGACCGTGGCTTTGCCGTTCGCATCATGGCCGGTGATCACCCGCCGTACCCGCAATGTCATGCTCATCTCCTTCGCTGGGCTCGCGTAAAACGCTAAAGGGTCGCCTGTGGGTTCGCAAGTCAGGCTCGGCGCGTGCGGCAGCGGATCGTGGTCGCGATGAGGCGCGCGCGGTCGGCGCTCGGACCGACGAGGATTTCAAACGCCCCCGGCTCGATCGTCGGCGCAAGATGTTTGTCAAGCAGGGCGAAATCCTGCGCGTATAGCTTGAAACTCACTTTCTGCCGCGCGCCGGGCGCGAGCTTGACCTTGGCGAAGCTTTTGAGCGCAAGCTCCGGCCGCGCGACGCTCGCGACCGGATCGCGCAGGAACAGAAACACCGTCTCCTCGCCCGCAACCTTGCCCTCGTTGCTGACGTCCGCCTCGACCGTCACGGCTTCGCCGGCAACGAATTCCGCGGGTGTTGCCTTGAGCGCCGTCACCGCGAAGCGCGTGAAGGACAAGCCGTGGCCGAAATGAAATTGCGGCGCGACCGGCAGATCGATGTGGCGGCTCGAATAGTGCACGTCATCCTTGCCGGGTCGGCCGGTCGGACGCTGCGAATGAAAGATCGGGATCTGGCCGACATCGACCGGCCAGGTGAGCGCAAGCCGGCCGCTTGGGTTCCAGGCGCCGGTCAGTACGTCGGCGATGCCGTGACCGGCCGCCGATCCGAGAAACCAGGTGGCGAGCACGGCATCCGCGCGCTCGAACAGCCAGGGAAGCGCCAGCGGCCGGCCGTGGCTGAGGATGGCGACCGTGGGCTTGCTGAGCGCGAGCACGGCCTCCGCCAGCGCGCGCTGCGAACCCGGCAGGTCGATATGGCCGCGGCTGTTGGCCTCTCCCGACAGCGTCTTCGGCTCGCCGAGCGAGAGGATCACGACCTCGGCAGCGCGGGCAATGGCGAGTGCCGCGGCAATGCCGCTCTCGTCCTTTTCCTCGATAGGAACGCCCGTGATGCATTGAATGCTGGCGTTCGGCAAAGCCGCGCGCAGTCCTTCGACGATGGTGGCGGATTCGAGACCGGCCGCCGCGAACCATGGTCCGAACATTTCCAAAGGCGCATCGGCGAGGGGGCCGATCAGCGCGACTCGTTGTACGCTTGGCGAGAGCGGCAGCAGGGCACGCTCATTCCTGAGCAGCACGACCGAACGGCGCGCTGCTTCGCGCGCCAGGGCTGTATGGTCAATCGGCGCCGAAGGCACGCGGACGAAGGGAGTCTCGAAAAGGCCAAGCTTGATCTTGAGCGTGAGCACGCGCCGCACCGCGCGCTCGATGTCCTCCATCCGCACCCGGCCATGCTCGAGGGCTGCCGGTAGGCCATGGACGTAGCACTGGCTCTGCATGTCGATGTCGACGCCGGCCTGAAGCGCCAGCACCGCGGCATCTTCGAGCGTCTCTGCGATGCCGTGCTTGATCAGTTCGAGGATCGAGTCGTAGTCGCTCACCACCACGCCATCGAAGCCCCAGCGGCCACGCAGGAGGCCATTCAAGATGTCGCCGTGGGCATTCATCGGCATCCCGGCAAGATCGTTTTGCGACGGCATGACGGCTGCGGTGCCGGCTTTCGCCGCGGCCTCGAACGGCGGCATGTAGACTTCCGCGAGCTGGCGCTCCGACACATCGACCGGCGCATAATCGCGGCCTGCCGCCACGGCGCCATAGGCGCCGATGTGCTTCGCCGTCGCCGCCACGCGTGTCGCCGAGAAGGTCGCGCCCTGGAAGCCGCGCACCTTGGCTTCGCCAAAGCGGCTGGTGACATGGGCATCGTCGCCCGGGCACTCGGCGATCCGGCCCCAACGCGGATCGCGGCAGACATCCAGCATCGGCGCGAAGGTGAGGCGGACGCCGTCGCGCGCGGCCTCCTCGGCCGCCGCCTGTGCAGTGCGCTCCCACAGGCCTGGATCGAACGCACAAGCTTCCGCCAGCGGAATCGGGAAGATGGTGCGGTGGCCGTGCAGCACGTCGAAGCCGAACAGCAACGGAATGTGCAGGCGGCTTTCCTCGACCGCGATCCGCTGCAACGCGTCCGTCGCCTCGGCGCCATGGATATTGAGGAGGCCGCCGATCGCGCCAGCGCGGATCTGCCGCTTCATCGCGTCGGTGCCGTCCCGCGGCGCGCCGGCGTCGATCATGTTGAGTTGCCCGAGCTTCTCCTCGAGCGTCATCCCAGCGAGCAGACGTTCGACGCGGTCGGGCACGGACGACACTCAGCCGGCCTTATAGCCCGACGCGTCGATGGTTTCCGGCGTGGCCCGATATTGCGCCGGCACGTCGCCGTTGCAATGCGCGCAGTACCACCGCCGCACCAGATAGTTGAACACGTTTTTGCGGGTGTCGCTGCGGCCTGCGCGCTGGCCCTTGGCCTTGAGGTCCTCGTCCTTGACGAACAATTTCGGACCGCCGGCAGTCTCCGCCATCAGCTGCAGTCGGCAGGCCTTCTCCAGCTTGATGGCGAGGAACACGGCTTCCTCGATGGTGCGTCCGGCGGTGACGATGCCGTGGTTGCGGAGCAATAAGGCACCATGGCCGCCGAGGCATTTCGCCACCGCTTTGCCGCGCGCCTGATCGACGATGAGGTCGGTGGTTTCGGAAAACACCGGAACGCCCTCGGCGAACACCACGCTGTCGTTGCTGATCGGTTTGAGCGGCACGCCGAGCGATGAGAACGCCACCGCATGGGCCGGGTGGGTGTGAATCACCGATTGGATATCGGGCCGCGCGCGAAGAACCTCGGAATGGATGTACACCTCGTTGTGGCGCGGCATGGTGCCGCCCACTTTTTCGCCCTCGATATTGACGGTGATGATGTTGTCGCGCGTCATTTCCTCAAGTCCGATGCAGGCCGCTTTCATCAGGAAGCGGTTCGGATCATCCGGCAGCCGCACCGTGATGTGGCCGGCGACATAGTCGCCCTGGTCCTCGCTCACCAGAACGCGGCCGGCTTCGATCAGTTTTTCGCGCAAAGCATCGGTCATGGGTATTTTCCTGGCTGATGTGTGATTTCGACGACGTTCGGTTTGTCTTGTACTTGCGCTCGGCTACCTGGAAATCGGCCAGGATTCCTGGCAACAAGGCTGTGGCGACTTTTACCGCAACCGGCGCAGTCGTAAAATGGTACGCTGGCTTCGAAAGCATGATCGGTCGCAGCATCCGAGGGAGACCTGCTATGAAAGAATGGATGAAGCTCATTCCAGAAGCGGATGTGCAGACCTATCTGCGCGGCGGCCTCCTGGCGGATATCAACTTCGGCAAGCGGCCGGCGCTCATCGTGGTGGATTGCATCTACGGCTTTACCGGATCGGAAGGTCTCACGCTCGAACAGGCCATCGCCGAGTTCTCCACCGCCTGCGGCCCGGTCTCCTGGGAGACGATCCCGCGCATCGCCCGCCTGATCGGCCTGTTCCGCGAGCTCAAACTGCCGATCGTTTTCACCAGGGGCGAGCTTTACGACACGCGTTATACCGGTCGCACCACCAAGCGGAAGCCGCGCGGCGTGGACGAGAACAAGTTCAACGAGTTCCCGCCCGCCATCGCGCCCCGGAGCGACGAATGGGTGCTGGAGAAAACCAAGGCGAGCGGATTTTTCCAGACTCCGCTCACGGCCTATCTCATCAAGCAAGGCGTGGACACTGCAGTGGTGTGCGGCGTCTCCACATCGGGTTGCGTGCGCGCGACGACGGTTGACGCCCATTCGCACGGGTTCACCACTTTCGTGATCGACGATTGCTGCTTCGATCGCTCCTATTTCGCGCATTGCGCGAATTTGTTCGACATGCAGGCGAAATACGCGGCCGTCATATCGCTCGATGAGTTGATGGCGCTGGTCAAACCCATGCGCAAAGCCAGCGCCGCGTGACGCCGATCAGGGGATCAACACGATCGAGCCCGTTGTCTTCCGCGCCTCGAGATCGCGGTGCGCCTGCGGAGCATCTTTCAGCGCATAGGTGTGATTGACTTCGATCCGCACCTTGCCGCTGCGAACCACTGCGAACAGATCGTTTGCTGTCTCAAGCAGCTCGGCGCGCGACACGATGTAATCGGGCAGGCTCGGGTGGGTGAGATAAACCGAACCGAGCAGGCCAAGCCTGCGCGGCGGTACCGGATCAGGGTCGCCGGAGGCTTCGCCATAGGAAGCCAGCACGCCGCGCCGCCGCAAGCAGCGCAGCGATCCCTCGAATGTCGCCTTGCCGACGGAGTCATAGACCACGGGGACGCCCTCGCCGGCCGTGAACGCACGCACCCGTTCGGCGAAATCCTCCCGCGTGTAGTCGATCACATGATCGCAGCCGTGGGCGCGCGCGATCGCAACCTTCTGCTGGCTTCCAGCTGTCCCGATCACCGTCGCGCCAAGGTGCTTCGCCCATTGGCAGAGGATGAGGCCGACCCCGCCGGCAGCAGCATGCACGACGATCGCATCGCCCGGCTTGACCCGGTATGTCTCGTGCAGCAGATAGCGCGCGGTCATTCCTTTGACCATCATCGCAGCCGCGCTGCGCGCGGCGATATCGTCCGGCAACTTGACCGCGCGCGCCGCCGGAACCACGCGGCTGTCCGCATAGGCGCTGTCGGGTCCGGCAACGCAGGCCACGCGATCGCCGATCGATAGGCCGCTCACATCCGCCCCGACGGCCTCGACCGTGCCGGCGCTTTCGATCCCCATCCCGGACGGAAAGCCGCGCACCGCATGCTGGCCGCGCCGCAAATAGATGTCGCGATAGTTCACCGCGATGGCCTCCTGCCGGATGCGGATTTCACCCGGTCCGGGCTGCGGCACGTCCACATCCTCGCACCGCAACACCTCTGGCCCGCCGTTTTCGTAGAAGCGAAATGCTTTCATGGCCGATCTCCCGTCCCAGTGATGGCATGCAGATGCCGAACGCAAAAGGGGTCAGCGATGCACCTTGCCCCCGCCGCGACGGCGAGGCAGCATGAGCGCGAAAGCGGAGACGCCCGATGGCAAGAACCAAAGCAAAATCGCGGACTATCGCAACGGCTGCACGCAAAAACGGCGCGCGCTCGCGCGCAAGGATCAAGGCAGCCGCAAAGCCCGCCGGGGCGCGGCCGCGGCACAAGTTCCTGGTCAAGCGTTTCGGTCCGACGGATTTCAAGGGCGACGGCCTGCGTACCTACGCGAGCTACCGCGACCTCGGTGTGAAAGACGCAACGCGCGGCATGGTGGTCGCGCATGTCATCCGCTTCGTCGAGCCCTGCGATCCGAAAGTCGTCTCCAAAGAGCACCTGCACGACACCGAATTCCAGATGATCTATGTGCTCAACGGTTCGATCACCTCCTGGTTCGAAGGCCAAGGTACGCACACGATGACGGCGGGTGATTGCTGGCTGCAGCCGCAACGGATCAGGCACAAGGTGCTCGATTATTCCGACGACTGCGAATTGCTTGAAATCGTCATGCCGGCTGACTTCAAGACGGTCGAATTAGAAAAATAATGCACAGTCCGCGTCAACAAGCGGTCCCCACGGCAGCCGATTTGATTGGCCGCGCCCGTGCGTTGATCCCGACGCTCGCGGCGCGGGCGGCGCAAGGCGAGCGCGATCGCCGGCTGCCGAAGGAAAACATCGCCGACATGCAGACCGCCGGCTTCTTCCACGTGCTGCGGCCGCAGCGCTGGGACGGCTACGAACTCGACCCCGCGGATTTTTTCGAAATCCAGATGGCGCTCGCCGAGGGCGACTTCTCGACCGCCTGGATCTATGGCGTGGTGGGCTTGCATCCCTGGCTGATGGGGCTGCTCGACCAGCGCGCCGCGCAGGATGTCTGGGGTAAGGACGCAAGCGCGCTGATTTGTTCCTCGCTGATGCCGGTCGGCGCTGCGACGCCGACGCAAGACGGCTTTCGCTTCACCGGCCATTGGCAGTATTCCAGCGGCTGCGAGCACTGCACCTGGGCGTTTCTCGGCGGCGCCATTGCGGCCGAGCCCGGCCGTCCGATCGAGCGCGCGTTGTTTCTCGTGCCGCGCAACGACTACGAGATCGTCGACACCTGGCACGTCGCCGGTCTGAAAGCGACCGGCAGCCAGGACATCGTCATCAAGGACGCGTTCGTACCCGCCTATCGCACCATCAGGCTGAGCGACACGTTTCAGGGCCACGGTGCCGGCCTTGCCGTGAACACCGGCACGCTCTACCGCTATTCGTTCGGCCAGATTTTCTTCCGCGGCGTCTCCGTCGGCGCGATCGGCGCCTTGCAGGGCATGTTCGACGCGTTCCTCGCCTATGGCCGTCGGCGCACGTCGCGCTACGGCAAGACCTCGCACGACCCTCATGTGCATCTCCTGTGCGCCGAGGTTGCCGTCGCCATCGACGAGATGAAGGCCGTGCTGCATCACAACTTGCGCAACCTGCGCAGCCATGCCGAGCGCGGCGAGATGCCGCCGCTGAGCGACCGTATCCGCTACAAGTTCCAATCGGCCGCGGTGGTTGAGCGCTGCCGCGATCTTGCAGCGCGCCTGTTCATGGCGACCGGCGGGCAGGGGCTCTTCGCCGATCAGCCCTTCGGTCGAATACTCGCGGATATCAACGCCGCGCGTCAGCATCTGTCGAACCAGTTCGAAGCGCTCGGCCGCAACTGGGGCGGCACGCTGTTCGGCCTCGAAGACAACAAGGATTTGGTGTTGTAACGTTCGCCCGGTTCCCGCCCGCCTTTCCCGACCGCATCACTGGAGTTGAGAATGAAGATCTGCCGCTATGACGATGATCGGCTCGGCGTCGTGATCGGCGACATGGTGCACGATGTCACGGCCGGGCAGAACGAGATCCGCGCATCCACGCCCTACATGGCGAAGGTCGATCCTGTCGTTGCCGCGTTGCCGGCATGGCGCGCGAGGTTGGAAAAGATGGCCGCATCCGCTCCGGGCAAGCCGATTTCGCAAGTCAAGCTGCTGTCGCCCGTGGCACGGCCGCCCAAAATTCTGGCTGCTCCCACCAACTACGCCAAGCACGTTCAGGAAATGCAGAAGTTCCGCGACACCGTGCCTGGCCTGTCGCGTTTTTCCCCCGACATCGAGAAGGCCGGCATCTTTCTGAAGGCCAACACCTCGCTGGTGGGGCCGTCGGAGGGCATTCCCATGCGCTTCCCCGACCGACGCAACGACCACGAAGTCGAGCTCGTGCTGATCATCGGCAAACAGGGCAGCGACATCCCGCGTGCGAAAGCCTACGAGCACATCGCCGCCTATTGCCTCGGGCTCGACATGACGGCGCGCGGCCAGGAGGATCGCAGCTTTCGCAAGTCGATCGACGGCTATTCCGTGCTCGGCCCCTGGATGGTGACGCCGGACGAAATTCCGAATCCGGCCGATGTGCCGCTCACGCTCTACGTCAACGACGAGAAGCGGCAGGACAGCAACACGAGTTTCCTGATCTTCGACATTCCGCGGCTGATCGAATTCGCCTCGCAATTCTACACGCTCTATCCCGGCGACGTTTATTACACCGGCACGCCCGAAGGCGTCGGGCCGGTCAAGCCCGGCGACTGGATTCGCTGCCGCTCCGCGCCCGCGCTCGGCGAGCTTCGCATTCAGGTGCGCGCGCACGAGATCGGACGCTGATTGACCCGGTTCTGCGGCATATCGCGAATCACAATTGTCGGCTAAGTTCGGTCTTTAACCTCAAGTGGCCGCGCTCCGATGCCTGAAATCATAATCATCATCTCCGCCATCATCTGCGCCGGTGCCGGCGTTGGCCTTTACTTCCTTCGTTCAAATCCCGCAGTGCTCGGCATCGCGATCATCAGTTTCATCGCGCTTCTGTACGGGATCGGGCAGTACGCCGCGCGTAACAACATTGAGACCGCCGGTTCGGGTATTGCCGGCGTCGCCGAGAAGCGGATGGTGGCGAATACCGTCAGCAGACCCGATGAGGAAACGCAGCGCCCGAAGGCCGAAGCAGCCGCGCGCGACAACCGTGCGGGCGAGGCGAGGGCGGTTCCGCAGCCGCTCAGCAGCGCGGAAAAGCTCGACGCAGTGGCGGTGCCGCAAGCAAGCGTGCCGGAAACGCCGGCCGGCCCCGTCACCATTTCGAATTTCGCCGCGCGCAAAGCCGCGCCGCGTTACGTGGAAATATCGGGCGTGCTCTCGAACAAGAACGAATTCGCGATCAAGAACGTCGTCGTCAAATGCGGCGACAAATCCTATGCGCGCGGCGACGTCAGCGCCATGCTCGACAATGTGGTGCCGGCGAAGTCCGATTTTCAAATTTCCGGTTTGCGCATGGGGCCGATCAGGCCGGAACTGCCGCCGACGGTGTGTCAGATCGTGAAATTCGATCGGGCGAATTGATCAGCCTGGATAGCAACGGCTAAGCGTCGCGAAAGGGAGCCCAGCGGAAGTGTCGCGCGCAGTGTCAAACCGGCGCGATCGACCCCGAACCGGCATGCGCAACCGGTCTTGCAGGGGAGCGAGCGACGCGCAACTATGTCTTAGGTACGTTCCGTCACCCATGTCTCCGGGCTGGACAATTATTAAATTGGCGACCCCGGGAGGATTCGAACCTCCGACCTTCAGCTTAGAAGGCTGCTGCTCTATCCCCTGAGCTACGGGGCCGTACGCGTTGTCGGCGCGCACAACGTCGCCGCCCATTTAACCGGATTGCCGCCTGCCGGATAGGGCCGGCGCGCCTGCGGCAAGCGGCCACGGCCGCGCACTAGCACGGATCATACTAAAGATATGTCCGTCGCGCCGTGCGAGGCCGATGGCCCCGCTTGATCAACGATTTAGACGGGGTTTGTTGAAACCAGTCGCGAACTGATGAAAATCCGCCTCTGCCGCAAATTCGCGCGACTGTGCACTGCAGCGACCACTGAACGGCCGTTCATGTGTCACGACCTCGACACGTTTTGGGATTGTGCTTGATAGTACCCCGCTCGCGTTCCGGGGAGGAGGATCCACCATGCTCGCGTCCGCCCGCGTCGGCCTGATCGCCGCGCTCATTGCCATTTCATGCGTCCCCGCCGTTGCCCAAAAAGCCTTCCAGCGTGACGACCTCAGCGAAGCCGTCATCAAGTTCGAAGCGCAGATCAAAACCGAATCAGGCCCCATCGCCAAATCGCTCGCCGAGCTGCGTCGCGACGCCGACATTGCGCTTCAGCGCAACGATCCGCGCAACGAAATCAAATCGCTCGGGCAGATCGTCGTCGTCGCGCCGAACGACAGCGCGAATTGGCTGCGGCTCTCCCGGGCGATCCTCAAGATCGGCAGCAATGTCGAAAGCGAGCGCCTGCGCCTGCTCGATCGCGCCGGCACTGCGGCCTATGCGGCCTACCAGCGGACGACCAACAAGAACGAGGAGGCCGACGCGCTCGTCATCCTCGGCCGCACGCTGGCCGATCGCAAGCAATGGCGCCCCGCACTCGACGCGCTGCGTTACGCGCTCGATCTGCGCGAGGTGGCCGACGTGCGCGGCCTCTATGAGCGGCTGCGCGAGGACCACGGGTTCCGCATGCTCGATTACACGGTCGATTCGGATTCGGCTTCGCCGCGGGCCTGCTTCCAGTTCTCGGAAGAATTGCCGGTCAAGCGCGTGGACTTTTCGCCTTATGTCGCCGTGCAAGGCATCGACAAGCCGGCGCTCAGCGCCGACGACAAGCAGCTCTGCGTCGAAGGGCTCAAGCACGGCGAACGTTACAACGTCACCCTGCGCGCGGGCTTGCCGTCGGTCGTGCGCGAGACGTTGCCGAAATCGTCGAGTTTCACGATCTATGTGCGCGACCGCAAACCCTCCGTGCGTTTTTCCGACAAGGCCTATTTGCTGCCGCGCACCGGACAGCGCGGAATTCCGATCATCAGCGTCAACACCAAATCCGTGTCGATCGAGATTTATCGCATCGGCGACCGCAGCCTCACCGACACGGTTTTCGGCCGCGACTTCCAGCGCAACCTCGGCCGCTATCAGATCGAGCGGTTGGCCGAAGTCCGCGGCGGCAAGGTGTGGCAGGGCGAGCTGACCGTCGAGCAGACGCTCAATGCCGACGTGACCACGGCCTTTCCGGTGGATCAGGCGGCCGGGAATCTCGCTCCCGGCGTCTATGTCATGGTGGCCCAGCCGACCGAATTGAAATCGCCGGACAACTACGACGCGCTCGCGACCCAATGGTTCATCGTTTCCGATCTCGGGCTGACGTCCTATTTCGGCAACGACGGAATCCACGTCTTCGTGCACTCGCTCGCGAGTGCGGAGCCCAAGGGGCAGGTTGAAGTCCGTCTGCTGTCGCGCGGCAACGAAGTTCTCGCGACCAAGCAGACGAATTCATCCGGCTATGTCCACTTCGAAGCCGGTTTGACCCGCGGCGAGGGCGCCATGTCGCCCGCCATGGTGGTCGCGACCGAAGCGCGCGGTAATGATTATGCCTTCTTGAGTCTCAAGACCTCCGCCTTCGATCTGTCGGATCGCGGCGTCGCCGGCCGCACCGTGCCCGCCGGTCTCGATGCCTTTGTCTACACCGAGCGCGGCGTCTACCGCTCCGGTGAGACCGTCTACGTGACCGCGCTCCTGCGCGACGCCCAAGGCATTGCCGCCACGAATGCGCCGCTGACGCTGGTCGTTGAGCGGCCCGACGGGCTTGAATACCGCCGCGTGCTGGTCGCCGATCAAGGCGTCGGCGGCCGCTCGCTCAGCGTGCCGATCAGCGCCAATTCCTCCACCGGCACCTGGCGCGTGCGCGCCTATACCGATCCCAAGCGTCCCGCTGTCGGCGAAACGAGCTTCATGGTCGAGGATTATGTTCCCGACCG
This sequence comes from Xanthobacteraceae bacterium, assembly GCA_035501735.1. Taxonomy (GTDB): domain Bacteria; phylum Pseudomonadota; class Alphaproteobacteria; order Rhizobiales; family Xanthobacteraceae; genus PNAI01. Next base: position 107,284 of record DATJVR010000084.1, read on the forward strand.
GCTCGAATTCGACCTCGCCTCGCCGACCGGCAAGCTCGCGCAAGGCTCGCCGGCCGATGTGACGGTCGACGGCCGCTATCTCTATGGCGCGCCCGCGGCGGGCCTCGAGCTCGAAGGTGAGATCGTCTACAGCGCCGCCAAGGAACGCACCGGCTTTGCCGGCTATTTGTTCGGCCCTGCCGATGAGGAGGTTGCCGCCAGTCGTCAACCGCTCACCGACCTGCCGCAGACCGATCAGAACGGCAAAGCCCGTTTCAAGGTCACGGCGTTGAAGGTGCCGGCATCGACCCGTCCGCTCGAAGCCCAGGTGGTCGTTCGCATGGCCGAGGCCGGAGGCCGGGCCGTCGAGCGCAAAATCGTGCTGCCGATCACCCCGAACAGCAACATGATCGGCGTCAAGCCGCTGTTTTCCGGCCGCTCATTGGCCGACGGCGCCGCCGCAACCTTCGACGTCCAGTTGGTCGCACCCGATGGCAAAAGCGTCGCCCGCAAGGGCGCGCACTATGAACTGTTGCGGGTAGAGACACACTATCAATGGTACCGCCGCGATGGTTCATGGGACTGGGAATCGATCAAGTCCACGCGCCGCATCGCCGATGGCAAGATCGATCTCGTTGCCGGCAAGCCGACGCGCATCTCGGTCCCCGTGCAATGGGGCCGCTACCGGCTTGAGGTCTCCACCGGCGAGCCGAGCGTTCCCGTCACCACGGTGAGCTTCGATGCCGGCTGGTACACGGAAGCTTCCGCCGATACGCCGGACATGCTCGAAATCGCCCTCGACAAGCCGGAATACAAGCCGGGCGAATCCATGACGGTTGCCGTCACCGCCCGCACCGCCGGGAAGGTGACGCTTGACGTCATCGGCGACAAGCTTGCGACCTCCATGACGCAGGATGTTCAGCCCGGCACGGCTCGCATCAAGCTCGATGTCGGCAAGGACTGGGGCAACGGCGCCTATGTGGTTGCCACTTTGCGGCGTCCGCTCGACGCCAAGGCCCAGCGCATGCCGGGCCGCGCCATTGGCGTGCAATGGTTTGCCATCGATCGCAAAGCGCACACGCTCGCGCTCGATATGAAGATGCCGCAACTGACGCGCCCGAACGGCAAGCTCGTCATTCCGCTCAAGGTCGACGGCTTGGCCGCGGGCGAGGATGCCCGCGTGGTGGTTGCCGCCGTGGACGTCGGCATCCTCAACCTCACCAATTACAAGCCGCCCGCGCCCGATGACTACTATCTCGGTCAGCGGCGGCTCACCGCCGAAATCCGCGATCTCTACGGCCAGCTCATCGACGGCATGCAGGGCACGCGCGGCGCGATCAAAACCGGCGGCGACAGCGCCGGCGCCGAACTGAGCGGCAGTCCGCCGACACAAGCCCCGCTCGCGCTCTATTCCGGGCTGATCACCGTCAAGCCAGACGGTACGGCGGAAGTGTCCTTCGATATTCCGGCCTTCGCCGGTACCGTGCGCGTGATGGCGGTGGCCTGGAGTAAGGATAAGGTCGGCCGCGCCAACGGCGATGTTGTCGTACGCGACCCCGTCGTGTTGACGGCGACCTTGCCGCGCTTCCTGCTGACCGGAGATCGCGGCACCTTGCATCTCGACTTCGACAACGTCGAAGGCCCGGCCGGCGATTACAACGTCACCGTCAAGGCGGATGGCGCAATCTCCGTTGGCGACAACGCGACCCAGACGGTGAAGCTCGCGGCCAAGAAGCGCGAAGCCATCACCATGCCGCTTAACGCCGCGGCCGCGGGAATTGCCAATGTCAGCATCAAGGTGGCCGGACCGGGCGGCTTCATGCTCGAACGCAGCTATCCGATGACGGTCAGGCCGGCGACGCAGATCCTCACGCGCCGTTTGGTGAAGCCGATCGCGAAAGGCGAAAGTCTCACGCTGTCGAACGACTTGTTTGCCGATCTCGTTCCCGGCACCGGCTCGGTCGCGATCTCGGTCGGAATGTCGACTGCGCTCGACGCCGCCACCCTGCTGAAATCGCTCGACCGTTATCCGTTCGGCTGTTCCGAACAGATCACCAGCCGTGCGATGCCGTTGCTCTACGTCAACGAACTCGCAGCCGAGGCGCATCTGGCGCTCGACACCGCGATCGATCAGCGCATCCGCGACGCCATTGACCGTGTTCTGGCGCGTCAGGGTTCGAACGGATCGTTCGGCCTCTGGGGTCTCGGCGGCGACGATATTTGGCTCGATTCCTACGTCACCGACTTCCTCACGCGCGCACGCGAACGCGGGTTCACCGTACCCGACACCGCATTCAAACTCGCGCTCGATCGTCTGCGCAATTTCGTCGGCAATGAGTCGGAGACCAACAAGAACGGCGGGCGCGAACTCGCCTATGCGCTCTATGTGCTGGCGCGAAACGGCGCGGCTCCGCTCGGCGATCTGCGCTATCTCGCCGACTCCAAGCTCGACAGTCTCACGACTCCCATTGCCAAGGCCCAGCTTGCAGCGGCGCTTGGATTGCTGGGCGACCGCGTGCGTGCGGAACGCGTCTATAACGCGGCTATTGCTTCGCTCGCGGCGCCGACGCAGCTCGATCTGTTCAGCCGCTCGGACTACGGCTCGACGCTTCGCGATGCAGCGGCCATGGTCACGCTGGTCAGCGAGACAAACGGCCCGCGGCCCGTGATCACGACGGCCGTCCAGCGCATCGAACAGGCGCGCGCCTACACGGTCTACACGTCGACGCAGGAGAACGCCTGGATGGTGCTCGCGGCGCGCGCCATATCGAAGGACGCCGCCAATGTCCTGCTTGATGTCGGCGGCGAGGCGCGCAAGGGCTCGTTCTACCGCAACGTCCGCGCGAGCGAGCTTGCCCAGCCGTTGAAGATCACGAACGCCAGCGCCGGCCCGCTGCAGGCGGTGGTCTCGGTCTCCGGCGCGCCGACCACGCCCGAGCCCGCAGCCGAGAAGGGCTTCAAGCTCGAGCGCAAGTATTACACCCTCGATGGCGACCCGGTCGACATTACCAAGGTCAAGCAGAACCAGCGCTTCGCCGTTGTGCTGAAGATCACCGAGCCGCAGCCGCAATACGGCCGTCTCATCCTCGCCGACTATTTGCCGGCGGGTTTTGAGATCGACAACCCGCGGCTCGTGTCCTCGGGCGACACCGGCACGCTGGGCTGGATCCCGGACGCCGTGGAACCGGTCTATTCCGAGTTCCGCGACGACCGTTTCAGTGCATCGTTCGAACGCAAGGCAGGCAATCCGGCCATATTCACGGTCGCCTATGTGGTGCGCGCGGTCTCCCCCGGCCGCTACATCCTCCCGCAGGCCTACATCGAGGATATGTACCGGCCCGATCGCTACGGCCGCACCGAAACCGGAACCGTGGAAATCCAACCGGCGAAATAGCGGCCTGGGCGATGACAGAACAATCGACCCCATTAACTCCTGTTCGGCGTCGCTGGCGCACTGCATTCGCTTTCGCGTTTGCAACAGTGCTGTTGGCGGTGACCGGAGCCGCCTGGTGGGTCGCCTCGCTTGGTCCGCTGCCGGATGTGAATGACATCGAATACTCCACGCTTGTGGTCGACCGCGATGGTCGGCTGTTGCGTCCCTACGCGACGGGGGACGGACGCTGGCGCCTGCCGGCCACGACCGAAAACGTCGACCCACGCTTCCTCGCAATGTTGTTGGCCTATGAGGATGGCCGTTACCGCAGCCACTTCGGCGTGGATCCATTCGCGCTCGGCCGCGCCGCCTATCAATGGATGCATCGTGGCCATATCGTTTCCGGCGGTTCGACCCTGAGCATGCAGGTGGCGCGGCTGCTCGAGCCGCGCACCGAGCGTAGCCTGCCGGCGAAGTTTCGGCAGATTGTCCGCGCCGTGGAGCTCGACTGGTCGCTCGGCAAGGACGAGGTGCTCGCGCTCTATCTCAGTCTCGCGCCCTACGGCGGCAACCTCGAAGGCGTACGCGCAGCCTCGCTCGCCTATTTCGGCAAGGAGCCACGTCGGCTGACGGTGTCCGAGGCCGCGCTTTTGGTCGCCTTGCCGCAATCGCCGGAAATGCGCCGGCCCGACCGCTCGGCCGCGGCGGCGCGCGCCGCGCGCGATCGCGTCCTCGATCGCATGGCAGCGGCCGGTGTCGTGCCGGCCGACGAGATCGCCCGCGCCAAGACTGAGGCGGTCCCCGCCGGCCGCAAGCCGATGCCGACGCTGGCTCCGCACGCTGCCGATCAGGCGGTCGCCGCCGCGCCCAAACAAAAGATTCACCGCCTGACCATCGACGCGGCGCTCCAAAAAAACTTGGAAGAGCTCGCGCGCGAACGCGCCCGTGCCCTGGGGCCCGACATCTCGGTAGCGATCGTCGTGCTCGACAATGCGACCGGCGAGGTGCTGGCGCGCGTGGCCTCGGCCGATTATTTCGACGAACGCCGCGCCGGTCAGGTCGATATGACGCAAGCGCTGCGTTCGCCGGGCTCCACGCTGAAACCCTTCATCTACGGCATCGCCTTCGAAGACGGTCTCGTCCACCCCGAGACCTTGATCGAGGATCGACCGGTGCGCTTCGGCGGTTACGCGCCGGAGAATTTCGATATGACTTTCCAGGGTACGGTGACCGTGCGGCGCGCCTTGCAAATGTCGCTCAACGTGCCTGCGGTGTCGCTGCTCGATAAGGTCGGCGCCAGCCGCTTGAGCGCGCGGCTCGCACAAGCCGGCGCACCGCTGGTGCTGCCGAAGAACGAAGCCCCCGGCCTCGCCATGGCGCTCGGGGGAGTCGGCGTGAAGCTCTCCGACTTGACCATGCTGTATGCCGGCCTTGCCCGGCTCGGCACCACGCTGCCGTCGACCGAACGCAAGGACGCCATCGTGCTCGCGATCCCGAACCGGCTGATCGAACCGGTCGCGGCCTGGTACGTCGGCAATGTGCTGCTCGGCACCCCGCCGCCCGAGAATGCCGTGGGCGGCCGCATCGCCTACAAGACCGGCACCTCCTACGGCTATCGCGATGCCTGGGCCATGGGCTTTGATGGCAAGCGCACCGTCGGCGTATGGGTTGGCCGACCCGATGGGGCTCCGGTGATTGGTCTTACAGGCAGGCTCGCCGCAGCGCCGATCCTGTTCGATGCCTTTGCACGCACTGACCAGTCCCCGGCTGCGCTGCCTCCGGCCCCTAAGGGCGTGCTGTTCGCGGCCAACGGCAAGCTGCCGGTGCCCTTGCGTCACTTCCGCGCCAGCGGCCTTCCGACCGAAGGCGATACGCCGCTGCGCATCATGTATCCCCCGAACGGCGCTCGTATCGAACTCGCCACCACCGACGGCAAGACCGACCCCGTGGCGCTCAAAGTGACCGGCGGCGTTGAGCCGCTGACCATGATGGTGAACGGCCTGCCGGTCGCTACGCCGGCCGGAACGCGTACGTTGTTCTTCGCACCCGATGGGCCGGGCTTCGTGCGGCTGACCGTGATGGACGCCAAAGGCGCGAGCGAAAGCGTCGTCGTGCGCCTGCAATAGGCCCAATATAAATATTTTACGGCATCCGGACTGCTTTTCCAATTTGCCGCTTTTCTCTATTCTCGCTGGGATTCCGGAACCCGGGACGATGACCACCACGAGCTCGAGCGACGCACGAATGTCGACGTCGGTCAAAGGAATGACCGCAATCGTGGATTACGCCGTCGGCTCGCACGCCCGTGCTGCGATCGTCCTGATAGCGGTGTCGCTTGTGGCTTTCCTGCCGGGGTTCTTTGCGCTTCCGCCGATTGATCGTGACGAGGCGCGGTTCGCCCAGGCCACGAAACAGATGATCGAGAGCGGAGATTACATCGACATCCGCTTCCAGGACGAGGTGCGTTACAAGAAGCCGGTGGGCATCTACTGGTTGCAGGCCGCGGTCGTGAATGCAGCGGAACTCGTTGCCGGTCCGCAGGCGCGGACGACGATCTGGCTCTATCGCATTCCCTCGCTGATCGGCGCCGTAACGTCCGTGTTGCTTTGCTACTGGGCTGCGTTGGCATTCGTGTCGCGTCGCGCGGCCGTGCTCGCCGCCATGATGTTGGCGACCTCGATTCTGCTTGGTGTCGAAGCGCGGCTGGCCAAGACTGACGCTTGCTTGCTCGCCACCGTCATCGCCGCCATGGGCGCGCTCGGGCGCGTCTATCAGGCCGCGCGCGGAGAGGGCCACGCCCGCCCGACCTGGCAGCTGCCCGCGATTTTCTGGACCGCCTTGGCGGTCGGCATGCTGCTCAAAGGTCCGCTGATCATCGCCTTCGTGGTGCTGACGGCCGGCTCGCTTTCGCTCCTGGATCGCTCCGGGCGCTGGCTGCTCGCCTTGCGGCCGCTGCCGGGCATCGCATGGTTCTGCCTGCTGGCGCTGCCCTGGTTCATTGCCATCGTGCTGCGCAGCGGCGACAGCTTCCTGACCCAATCCGTCGGTCAAGACATGCTGGCCAAGGTATTCAGCAGTCAGGAAGCGCATGGCGCGCCGCCGGGATTCTATTTTGCGCTGTTCTGGGTGACGTTCTGGCCGGGCGCGACGCTGGCCGCCATGGCGGCGCCGAGCGTCTGGGCCGCGCGCAACGAGCCGGGCGCTCGTTTTCTGCTTTGCTGGTTGATCCCATCCTGGATCATGTTCGAAGCGGTGATGACCAAGCTGCCGCACTACGTGCTGCCGCTCTATCCCGCGGTGGCGATCATGATCGCCGGCATCATCGATCCGCATGTGCTGGCGCGCGAGCGCTGGCTGGTGCGCGGCACCGGCTGGTGGTTCATCCTGGCCGTCATCCTTGCGGTGACCGCCATCGTCGGCAACATGGTGCTCGGCAAGCAGCTCGGACTGCTGGCTTGGCCGTTCGCCGCCGGTGCGATCATCCTGGGGCTGTTCGCTTGGCGGCTGTATGAGGCGGATGGACCGGAGCTATCTTTGCTTCGCGCCATGGCATCCTCGATTTTGATCGCGGTTTCGCTCTATTCATTGATTGCGCCATCGATTGCCGCGCTGTTTCCGAGCGTGGCGTTGGCGGAGGCCGTGCGCGAAAGCGGCTGTAAGCAGCCGCTCGCGGCCGCGGCCGGATATCACGAACCGAGCATGGTGTTTCTCGTCGGCACATCGATTCAACTGACTGATGGCGCTGGCGCCGCCGAATTCCTGCGCCAGGGTCCCTGCCGTTTCGCATTCGTTGAATCGCGGCAGGAGCGCAGCTTTGCCCAGCGCGCCGACGCGGTGGGTCTGCGCTATGCTCCGGGTCCGCGTATCGAGGGTATCAATATCAGCATCGGCCGGCCGATCACGATTGCGGTCTATCAGTCGAACGAGCAGCCATGAGTACCACGGGAGGCGTGGCCGCAGGCGGCGATCCGAAAGGATTGCGGCTGTTTGCAGCGAACTTCTCCGCCACGCTCGCCACCCTCGTGCGCAAGCCGCGCCTGATCGATGGCAGGCGGCCGTCCTGGCCGTCATCCGGCCGGCTGCTGATAGGGACGCTGATTGCGATGGCCGCTGTGGCGGCCGCGATGGCCTTTCTCGATGGCGGCGCGATCAGCGCAACGCGCAGCCTGCCGCCATGGTTTGTCGCTGCCTTCAACGAGATCACCGATTTCGGCAAATCAGGCTGGTTCCTGATTCCGGCCGGCGTGCTGCTGATCGCCATCGCGGCGCTGGTCACGCGGGAGCTGCCGCGCTTCACGCGCCTCGTGCTCGCATCGCTGTCGGTGCGGCTGGGATTCGTTTTTCTCGCCATCGGCGCGCCCGGCTTGTTCGTCACGATCCTGAAACGCTTGATCGGGCGGGCACGCCCCCTGGTTGCCGATGACGGCGGCTCCTTCGTGTTCATGCCGTTCGTGTGGCGGCCGGAATACGCCAGCATCCCTTCCGGCCATGGCACGACCGCATTCGCTGCCGCCATCGCGATCGGCGCACTATGGCCGTGCGCGCGGCCGTATATGTGGGTCTATGCCCTGCTGATCGCGCTCAGTCGCGTGGTGGTGACCGCGCACTATCCGAGCGACGTTATCGCCAGCGCGTTCTTCGGCATTCTCGGCGCTGTCCTGGTCCGCGACTGGTTTGCCGTCCGCCGGCTTGGCTTCAGGATCGATCATGCCGGCCACGTGCATGCTCTGCCGGGTCCGTCATGGCATCGCATCAAGGCAGTTGCCCGCCGGCTGCTCAGTGCCTAGAAACGCGCGACCATTGGTTTGCAATCACCTGGAACCATGAGCGAAACGAGCGCGCACACCTCCGGCCCGGCGGTTTCCGTCGTGATTCCGGTCCGCAACGAAGCCGGCAACATCGCGCCGCTCGTGGCCGAGATTGCCGCCGCATTGCAAGATCGCTGGGATTTCGAAGTGGTCTACGTCAACGATGGATCGGCCGACGGCACCGAAGCCGAGCTTAAGCGGCTCAAGGCGCAGTATCCCTGGCTGAGGCAAATCAAACATGCTCGCTCGTGCGGCCAATCGGCGGCCGTGCGCACAGGGGTCGCGGCGGCTCGCGCGCCAATCGTCGTCACGCTCGACGGCGACGGCCAGAACGACCCGGCCTTTCTCCCGGCGCTAATCGAGGCGCTCGCCGCGGGCGGCTCACCCATGGGATTGGTCGCTGGCCAGCGTGTGGGGCGCAAGGCCTCCAGCTTCAAGAAATTTCAATCACGCGTCGCCAACGGTGTGCGCGCAGCGATCCTGCGCGACGGCACCCGCGATACCGGCTGCGGTCTCAAGGCGTTCCACCGCGATCTCTTCTTGGCGCTGCCCTATTTCGATGGCTTGCACCGATTCCTGCCGGCGCTGGTCAAACGCGAGGGCCGCACCGTCGGCTATGTCGATGTCGTCGACCGGCCGCGCCGGAGCGGCCGGTCGAACTATGGCATGTGGGACCGGCTCTGGATCGGCATCCTCGACCTGGCCGGGGTATGGTGGCTGATCCGCCGCAAGAAGAACGTGCCCGAAATTTCGGAGGTTTGAATGTTGGTCGACCTGTCGCAAGCCGTCGGCAATTATTTCGGCGATGTATTTCACAAGCTGACTTGGATCGTGCTGCTCGGCTACGCCGGGCAAATCCTGTTCACCATGCGTTTCGTGGTGCAATGGATCGCGTCAGAGCGCGCGGGAAGAAGCGTCATCCCGCTGGCGTTCTGGTTCTTCTCGATCGGCGGCGGCCTCTTGCTGTTCGGCTATGCGCTCTACATCCGCGACCCGGTCTTCATCCTGGGGCAGGGGTTCGGCGTGTTCGTCTATATGCGCAATTTGTACTTCATCCGCCGCGACAAATCCGGCGCCGCGGTTGCCTAAAGCAAACTGCCAAGCTTCTTCCGAAGCTTGGCAGGCTGATCGGAGAATTCTCAAGCGTCTGGTTATTTCTTGTAGCCGACGTAGTAGATGCCGATAACCTTGCCTGATGCGTCTTTGATCGGCTCATAACCCGTGGTGTACATCGAGCCGAGAATGTCAACGTCGCCATAGAAGGCCTTGCCCGCGTTGATTTCAACGATGGCTTTGCCCTTCGGGTCCAGAATGGTTCCGGTCGCCCGGCCGTTGTCCTTTGGTACGTTCGTTGAAACGCGGACATATTCGTCCCCGGTCTTGGCGAACAACGTCGCAGTTCCGCCATTGGCCTTCACGACCGCATCAACGATCTCGAAATTGTTGTTGATCTTCGTTGTGCCGAAATACAAGGCAGCAGCAGGCTTGCCGCTGACGGGGTCCGTTCCTTCGAGTTTCGGCGCCCCTAATTTTGCAGTCATGGCCTTCAGATCGGCCATCGCCTTCGCGACTTTCGGGTCCGCTTGCGCGTTTGCGGTGTTTGACGTGACGAACGACGTGGCGACGAAACAACCAGCGGCCAATAGGCCGAAGAGAAAACTCTTGCGATTCATGTGTGTGATCTCCCTGAGACATGGCGTGCTTGATGCACGCATTTGTTTGATGCGATGGACGGAGCCCGTGTTCAGAGGCGTCAAGGGCGAGTGGCTCGGCTGAAAACCGAGCGAAATTGAGTTTCTTATTCTGATAGCTTTAGCCTATAAGATTAACGGGCACGCGCAAAGGCGGCAAACCCTCGTTCGAGATCCACGATCAAATCCCCGACATCTTCCAGCCCAATATGGAATCGTACGGTGGGGCCGCCCGGCGCCCATGTTGTTGCAGTGCGGTATCCGCTGCAATCGAACGGAATCGCGAGGCTTTCATAACCTCCCCACGACGCGCCCATGCCGAACAGGCGCAGCGTGTTGAGAAACGCGAACACCGCCTCGCGCGCGACCGGTTTGAATACGATGCTGAACAGCCCGCAGCCGCCGGAGAAATCGCGCTTCCAGATGGGGTGCCCTGGATGTGTGGGCAGCGCCGGATGCACCACGCGCAGAACCTCCGGCCGTTGCTCCAGCCAGCGCGCCACCGCAAGCCCGGATTGATAATGCCGGGCGAGCCGCACGCCCATGGTTCGGAGGCCGCGCATGCCCAAATACATGTCGTCGGGCCCGACGCAGAGTCCGCTGAGAAACACCATGTCTTTGACGAGCTGCGAGCCTGCTTCGTTCGCCGAGATGGTGCCGAGCATGACGTCGGAATGGCCGCCGATATATTTGGTGCCCGACAGGATCGCCAGGTCCACGCCCTTCTCGAGCGCGCGAAAATAGAGCGGACCCGCCCAGGTATTGTCCATCAGCACCAGCGCGCCCTGCGCATGCGCCGCGGCCGCGATGGCCGGCACATCCTGTACTTCGAACGATAGTGAGCCGGGCGACTCGACGAAAACCACGCGGGTATTTTTTTGCATCAGCCCGGCGATGCCGGCGCCGACGAGCGGATCGTAGTAGGTCGTGGTGATGCCAAGGCGCACGAGCACGTTGTCGCAGAACCTGCGCGTCGGTCCGTAGACACTGTCGGTGACCAGTACATGATCGCCGCTCCGCAACGCCGCAAGCAGCGCGGTCGAGATTGCCGCAAGACCCGACGGCAGCAGAGCCACGCTCGCGCACGTCTCGCCGTCGAGTTGGCGGATCGCCGATTCCAAGGCTTCGGATGTCGGTGTGCCGCGCCGGCCGTACTGATAGCGTCCGCGATGGGCGAGATAATCTTCTGCCGTGCGATAGAGCAGCGTCGAGGCGTGGTAGACGGGCGTATTGACGTAGCCATGATGCGCGAACGGATCGCGCCCGCCGATGGAAAGACGCGTATCCGGTTTGTAGTCGGTCTTTTTCGCCTCGTCATCGCCAGATTCAGTCATCGATTCGTCCTCGTTTCGCGCCGCATTTACCGCGCCCTATGATGCGACCGTCAACCCCTTGACCTGCATGCCGCATCGTCCTGAGATGGCACGACTTTCGGGGGCGAGTGGCTCAACCGGCTACGCCTAAAGTCGTGCGCACGGTACTGACGATTGGCGCTAGGCACGCTATGGTGCTCCGGCGCGCGCGTTAACGTGCGCCTGAGCCGGTCCATTCGGGAGAAATTCAATCATGCCGCGTGTTGCCATCTGTCTTGCGGCTGTCGTGAGTATCGTTGCCACCGCGTCCTCGGCTCAAACCCTTAACGCCGTCAAAACGCGCGGCGTGCTCAATTGCGGCGCCAACGGCGAACTTGCCGGTTTCGGCATGCCGGACGCGCAAGGGCGCTGGACCGGCTTCGACGTCGATTATTGCCGCGCGATCGCCGCAGCGATCTTCAACGATCCCAACAAGGTGAAATTCACCAAGCTCACGGCTACCGATCGCTTTACGGCGCTGCAGTCGGGCGAAGTGGACGTCCTGGTACGCAACACCACATGGACAAGCTCGCGCGATACGACCCAAGGATTGAACTTCACCGGCGTGAATTACTATGACCACCAGGCCATCATGGTGCGCAAGTCGCTGCAGGTTAAATCGGTGCTCGAACTCAACGATGCCTCGGTCTGTGTCCAGCAGGGCACGACCACCGAGAAAAACCTCGCGGATTATTTTCGCGCCCGCAAGATGAAGCTCAAGACCGTGACGTTCCGCGGCGCGGATGAAGCCATCAAGGCCTACGATTCAAAGCGCTGCGACGCCTTCACCACGGACGCGTCGGGAATTCGCAGCGAAATGCGCAAGCTCGTCAATCCCGACGAACACGTGGTCCTGGACGATGTTGTTTCCAAGGAACCGCTTGGGCCGGTCGTGCGCCAGGGCGACGATCAATGGTTCGATATCGTCAAATGGGTGCACTTTGCCATGCTCATTGCCGAAGAATATGGCGTGACCAAAGCCAACGTTGACGAGATGCGAAAGTCCGACCTTCCCGAGGTGCGCCGTTTACTCGGCACCGAGGACAATGTGGGCGAGGGCCTTGGCCTGACCAGCGACTGGGCCTATCGGATCATCAAGCACGTCGGCAATTACGGCGAGGTGTTCGAGCGCAATATCGGGCAGGGCTCGCCGTTGAAGCTCCCGCGCGGCTTCAACGCGTTGTGGAACAAGGGCGGCCTGCAGTACGCCCCGCCGATCCGCTAGCCTCATGCATTTGATCCACGCGTTCGGGGAAACGTGATGGACGCCGCCCAATCGAGGCCCGCGGTTTCTCTCCTCCGCAATCCCAAGACACGCAGCGTCGTCTATCAGATCGCCCTGTGCGCGCTGGTCGGCTACCTCGCCTATCTCGCCATCAGCAACGCGGCCGAAAATCTTGCGCGCGCCCATATCGCTTTCGGCCGCGAGGGCTTTCGCTTTTGGGATCAGACCGCCGGCTTCGACATCAGTCAGACCCTGATCGATTATTCGATGAAATCGAGCTATGGCCGCGCGTTCTGGGTCGGATTGCTCAATACCTTGCTGGTGGCCGGTCTCGGCATCGTGTTCGCGACCATTCTCGGTTTTGCGATAGGCATTGCGCGCCTGTCGCGCAATTGGTTGGTTGCGCGTCTTGCCGGCCTCTATGTCGAGACCATCCGCAACATCCCGCTGCTGCTGCAGTTGCTGTTCTGGTACAACGCCGTGCTCAAGGCGCTGCCGGAAATGCGCGACAGCATCGTCATCCGCGGCGGCGCCTATCTGAACAATCGCGGCCTCTATCT
>DATJVR010000085.1:0-54073 GCA_035501735.1 Xanthobacteraceae bacterium
GAAAAACGCCTCATCGAACGAAAACGCGATGCGTCTAATATCGAAATACAAGCAAAAAGATAAAATTTAAAATATACAATCTAAGAAGTGAATTTTGCAGAACGAACCCAATTTTTCTTTGTTATTTCAATGTGCGAAGGGGGAGGGAGCCTCGATCCTTGGGGGAATGAAGTGCGATGGCCGAAGCGCGCGGCTGCGATTAGTCGGTTCCTTTTGCCCCTGAGCGAGGAGATTTCGAGCGGACGATCGATGGGCATCACTGGTTATGAAACTGTCCTTTGGCGTCGGTTCTTGCAAACCGCCTTCGCGCTCGACGCAGCGAAGCGCCAGCTGTTCATTTTACCCCGCTAGCATTCTAGGCCTTACCCGCCACACTGATAGAGTGGACAAATTGCTGATCTGACGCGTCACACTTGCCGAGCGGTGATCCTATGCATGTAGATAGCCGAAATCTGCTGAGCGCTCCGAGGGCAGCTGGACATCAAGTGTGCTGTTCGCACGGGCCGGGTTCTACTTTGCATGGGGTTGTTTTGCTGAAATTTAGGCGGAGGAACGGCCGGTGAAGATCACGCGGCGCGATTTCATCAACGGCGTGGCGCTCAATATCGTCGCGGGCTTGACGCCGGCGGCGCAAGTTGCCGCCGCGCCGGCGCGCTATCCGCCGGCGCTAACGGGTCTGCGCGGATCGCATGCGGGTTCGTTCGAGGTCGCTCACGCGCTCGCGCGCGAGGGGCGGAAATTCCCGGTCGATCAGTTGCGCGTCGAGGAGCGCTACGACCTTGTCGTGGTCGGCGGCGGCATCAGCGGGCTGGCGGCGGCCTATTTCTATCGGCGTGCGCAGCCGTCCGCCCGCATTCTGATCCTCGACAATCACGACGATTTCGGCGGTCATGCCAAACGCAACGAATTCACGCTCGGCGGCCGGCGACTGATCGGCTACGGCGGCAGCCAGTCGATCCAATCGCCTGGCCATCTCTATAGCGCGGTCGCCAAGGGGCTGCTGAAGGAGCTCAAGGTCGACACCAAGCGTTTCGAGGCTGCCTTCGACGACAAACTTTATGCGTCGCTCGGGCTCGCCCACGCCATGTTCTTCTCGCGCGAAGCCTTCGGCCGCGATCTCCTGGTGACGGGCGATCCGGTGAACGCCGACGCCGAGGAGCCGGCGCGGCGCATTCCGAACTCCAAGCCGTTCGCCGAATTCGTGGCCGGTTTTCCGATCTCGGATGTCAGCAAGGCGCAACTGATCGCGATGACGGATCGCACGCGCGATCCGCTCGCCGGCAAGACGCTCGAACAGAAGCAGGACATCCTGAAGCGGACGAGTTATCGGGACTTCCTGATCAAGTTCCGCGGTTGCAGCGAGGAAGCCGCCAACTGCTTCCAGGGCCTTACGCTCGGTTTCTTCGGTCTCGGTGCCGATGCGGTGGCGGCGGCCGACGCGCGCGATCTCGGCTACCGGGGCTTTGCCGGGCTGCATCTGTCGCCGCGATCGGACGAATGGAAGGAGCCGTACATCTATCATTTCCCCGACGGCAACGCGTCGATCGCGCGGCTCCTGGTGCGCGCGCTGATCCCGGGTGTGGCGCGCGGCAAGACCATGGACGACGTGCTGTTGGCGCAGTTCGACTACGGCAAGCTCGACCGGTCCGGACAACGCGTCCGCATCAGGCTGGATTCGACCTGCGTCAATGTCCAGAACGCCGGACAATCGGTCCGCATCGGCTACGTGCGCGCGGGCAAACTCCATCGTGTCGAGGCAACACACGCCGTGCTCGCGTGCTTCAACATGATCATCCCGCACATCATGCCGGAGTTGCCGACGGAGCAGCGCGAGGCGCTGGCCAAGAACGTCAAGGCGCCGCTGGTCTACACCAACGTGCTGGTGCGCAACTGGCGGGCTTTCGTGAACCTCAAGGTGAGCTCGATCAAGGCGCCGATGTCGTTCCACAGCCATGTCACGCTGGATTTTCCGGTCAGTCTCGGCGGCTATCGAAACCCGCGCGATCCGGACGGCCCGATGGTGCTGCATCTGGAGCATGTGCCGGGCGCGCCCAATCAGGGGCTCGATGCACGCACGCAATTCCGTATCGGGCGCGGTATGATCTTGGCGATGACGTTTGCGGATTTCGAGGCGCGCATTCGCGACGAACTCGACCGCATGCTCGGGCCGGGTGGATTCTCCAGCGCGCGCGACATTGCGGCGATCACGGTCAACCGTTGGCCGCACGGCTACAGCTACGTGGCGAATTCGCTCTACGATCCGGACGATTACGAAGAGACGGTGTTGAAAATGGCGCGGCAAAAGCAGGGCCGGGTGGCGATCGCCAATACGGATTCGGGTGGCGACGCCTACGCGCATCTGGCGATCGATCAGGCGGACCGGGCGGTTCGGGAGCTGATCAGCTGAGGCCTATTTCGGCAGCGACATGCCGCGCAGGATGGCCTCGAATTCGATGTGACGTTCCTCGAACTCGGGCCGCAGCGCCGCGCATTCGAGCGTGGTGCGGCCCTTCGTGGTGTCGAGGATGACGTACCATTCGCGCGTATACTGGCGCGTTGCCGTCGCGCTCGCCGAACCCTTGTAGAAGCGATAGCCGGCGATCGCCATGCCGCGTACGCCGGCGTGCTCGATCGGGTCTATGCTGTGGATGTCGTAGCGCGCGCTAACCTCGGCGCGCACGGTCTCGATCCAGTCGGGCTTGCTGGCACGGTCGTTGAAGTCGGCCTGTGTCAGCTTGCCGCCGGTGTCGTCACTGCGAAATTCGGCGAGGCAACCGGCGTTCCCGGATTGGCTTCGCTGAACGGCAATCAGGACGAGTTGCGAAGGCTGCGGCGTCAAAAGCTGCGCGATATAGCCGGACGGCGGCGTAACGGACAGGCCGAATACGGGATCGCTGATGGTTTGCGCGGTAAGCGGCGAGGCGGCACAAGCGAGCCCGCACCATGTCAAAACCAGAGACAGGGTGAGTGTCCTGCAAATCTTCGATGGCGTCTGCATCGAATGGCTCACTGTTGTCAGCGTAGCACGCCTGCCGCGCGCGTCTTCCGACGCGCGATTTCATCCTTAGTTTCGAAGGTTAATTTGGGGTTAACGTCCGACAAGCCGGCTATTGCGGAAACGAAATGCCGCGAATGATCGTTTCGAATGCGGGGCGGCGTCTGTCGAAGTCGCTGTCATCCGTCGCGCAAGCCGCCTCGGCGTACCCTTGGACGTTGGCGAGAACGACCTTCAACTCGCGCTGCCTCGGGAGCATTGAAAGCCGCGAACGCGGCAATCGAACGTCGCCGATCAGTGCGACCCCGGGCACGCTATCGTACATGACTGGATCCGCACTTCGAATCTCGTATTCGTCGGCGAACGCGACTTGCAGGCGCTGAACGTTGTCGGGGCTTTGCACGATCATCTGAAGATTTGGGGAAGTCGCGAATTGAAATAGGCTTGGCTTGTGAAAGCGGATGTTGCAATGGACATAGCTCAAGCCGTTGAGGGTCACGATCAAAGATGACGCATCGCGGGACAAGCCTTCAGGCAGGGCTTGAATGCGGTATCCGGCCGGAACGGAGAGCGAAAAACCGGCAGGCGTGAAAGCAATCTGTTGGCCCGCGGCGGGCAGAGAAACAAAGACATTCAACGCCAATACGCAGGCAAGCGTTGCGAAGGAGGAAGCCTTTGCCGGCATCCGAATCGTCTCCTGCCTCCTCTGCGATCCAAGCATGCCATGGCCGAGGGGCGCTTGGGCCAGTGTTCTGCGGATTTTTGAAAATATCGTTAGTGCGCGGCGGTAGAATTGCTGCAGCGCAGTACCATCAAGAACTCAAAGATTTTGTTGTGGCGGGAAGGAAATGCCGCCAACGAGCGCGCTCATTCCGAGCGCCGCGATTGTGTGCGACGCGCTACGCAGGCATGCGGGTCAAGCATTGTCCCGTGTCGTGGGCGCCGGATCGGAGGCTGGCAACAAAAAAGGCGCGGCTTGCGGCCGCGCCCTTTTGAGTTCTTCAACTGCTGCCTGGGCTCAGTACATTCCGCCCATGCCGCCCATGCCGCCGCCTCCGGGCGGCATCGCGGGCGGTGCTTCCTTCTTCGGCGTCTCGGCGACCATCGCTTCGGTGGTGACCAGCAGGCCGGCGACGGAGGCTGCATCCTGCAGCGCGCGGCGCACCACCTTGGTCGGGTCGATAATGCCTTTCTCGACCATGTCGACATATTCCTCGTTCTGCGCATCGAAGCCGAAGGTTTCCGACTTCGACTCGACGATCTTGCCGACCACGATCGAGCCCTCGACGCCGGCGTTCTCGGCGATCTGGCGGATCGGCGCCTCGATCGCCTTCAACACGATGTTGATGCCGGCCTGCACGTCGGCGTTGCTGTTGGTCAGCTTGCCGACCGCTTTCTTCGCGCGCAGCAGGGCGACGCCGCCACCCGGCACGATGCCTTCCTCGACCGCGGCGCGGGTGGCGTTGAGCGCATCCTCGACGCGGTCTTTCTTCTCCTTGACCTCGACCTCGGTGGCGCCGCCGACCTTGATCACCGCGACGCCGCCCGCGAGCTTCGCGAGCCGCTCCTGCAGCTTCTCCTTGTCGTAGTCGGAGGTGGTCTCCTCGATCTGCGCCTTGATCTGGCCGACGCGGGCTTCGATGTCCTTCTTCTTGCCGGCGCCGTCGACGATGGTGGTCTTCTCCTTCTCGATGATCACCTTCTTGGCGCGGCCGAGCATCTGCAGCGTGACGGTTTCAAGCTTGATGCCGAGATCCTCGGAGATGAGCTGGCCGCCGGTGAGGATCGCGATGTCCTCCAGCATGGATTTGCGGCGATCGCCGAAGCCGGGCGCTTTCACGGCCGCGACTTTGAGGCCGCCGCGCAGCTTGTTGACGACGAGCGTGGCGATGGCTTCGCCTTCGACATCCTCGGCGACGATGAGCAGCGGCTTGCCCGACTGCACCACCGCCTCGAGTACCGGCAGCATGGCCTGCAGGCCGGAGAGCTTCTTCTCGTGCAGCAGCACGTAGGCGTCCTCGAGCTCGGCCACCATCTTCTCGGCGTTGGTGATGAAGTAGGGCGAGATGTAGCCGCGGTCGAACTGCATGCCTTCGACGATGTCGACGTTGGTGTCGAGGGCCTTCGCCTCTTCCACCGTGATGACGCCCTCGTTGCCGACCTTCTGCATGGCTTCGGCGATCATGGTGCCGATGGTCTTGTCGCCGTTGGACGAAATGGTGCCGACCTGGGCGACCTCGGAGGAGGAGCCCACCTTCTTCGATCGCTTCTCGATGTCGGTGACCACGGCCGCGACCGCGAGGTCGATGCCGCGCTTCAGATCCATCGGGTTCATGCCGGCGGCGACTGACTTGACGCCTTCTTTCACGATCGCGGCGGCGAGTACGGTTGCGGTTGTGGTGCCGTCGCCGGCGTTGTCGTTGGTCTTCTGCGCGACTTCGCGCACCATCTGGGCGCCCATGTTCTCGAACTTGTCCTCAAGCTCGATTTCCTTGGCGACGGTGACGCCGTCCTTGGTGATGCGCGGGGCGCCGAAGCTCTTGTCGAGCACGACGTTACGGCCCTTGGGGCCGAGCGTCACGCGCACCGCATTGGCGAGAATGTCGACGCCGTGCAGCATGCGGTCGCGCGCATCGGATGAGAATTTTACATCTTTCGCAGCCATTGAAAGTTACTCCGTTTGCCTCTGAATCTGGGTCAGGCGATCACGCCCATGATGTCGGACTCCTTCATGATCAGGAGTTCCTCGCCGTCGAGCTTCACCTCGGTGCCCGACCATTTGCCGAACAGCACGCGGTCGCCGGTCTTGAGATCGATCGGGATGAGCTTGCCGTTCTCATCGCGGCCGCCGGGGCCGACGGCGACGATCTCGCCCTGCGAGGGCTTCTCCTTGGCGGTGTCGGGAATGATGATGCCGCCTTTGGATTTCTCCTCGGCATCGATGCGTTTGACGACCACCCGGTCGTGCAGCGGGCGAAACTTCAGCTTGGCCATTGGTCCCTCGCGGCGTGAATAAAAGGCTATATTTTGTATGTGCTTAGCACTCATCATAAGGGAGTGCCAGCAGGCCCGGCTGAAATAGGGGGTCGAGCGGAGACTGTCAAGCGCAGCAGGGACAGCAAGCGGATCGTCCGGGGATCGGGGAATAGCTGCGTGCCAATCCGCCCTCGCAAAATGCGTTATGGTTGCATGCCGCCAACCGGCGTAACGAGGGTCGCGCATGGACGTGCGGATCGACGAACGAACGATGCCGCAGCTGCGGCACGAGCCGCCGCTGGTCATCCGACGCGTCGAAGTCATGCCGGTGGCGCTGCCGTTGAAGAAACCGATGGCGATGGCGGGGGTCGCCATCACGCATGCCCACAACATTCTGGTTCGGGTCGCGGCAGCGGACGGCACGGTCGGCTGGGGCGAAGTGGCGGCGGCGCCGACCAGGACCGGCGATACGATCGATGGGTTGGTGGCCGCCGTGCGGGATCATCTTGCGCCGGTGCTGGTCGGCAAAGATGCGAATATGCTGCCGGCTTTGCGCCGATCGATGCGGACCGCGCTGTTCGGGAATACCGGCGCGCATTCGGCGGTGGAAATGGCACTGTTCGATCTCGCCGGTCGCGCGGCGGGCAAGCCGCTGATCGAATTGATCGGCGGGTCAATACGCAAGCAGGTCGCGCCGATGTGGCTGCTCGGAAATCCCACGCCGGACGCCGACATCGCCGAGGCCCATGCGAAGGAACAGGAGGGGTTTCACTTCTTCAAGCTCAAGATCGGCACGAAGCCGATCGAGAAGGAAATCGCGGCGACCCATGCGCTGCGCACGGCTCTGGGCGACAGGGTGCCGCTGTGCGCCGACGCCAATGGCGGACTCACTCTCGCGGATGCCCAACGTTATGTGCGCGAGACGCGTGATGCAGGCTTGATGTTCGTCGAACAGCCGCTGCCTGCGGAGGAGTTCGATGCATTGGCCACATTGACCAAAGATTCCCCGGTGCCGATCGGGGCCGACGAATCGTTCCATTCAACCGTAGACCTCGACACGCTCGCGCGCTGTGGCGCGGGGGGCGTGTCGCTCAAAGCGACCAAGCTCGGCGGCATCATGGCCTCGGTCGAGGCGGCGCGCCGCTGCCGGATACTCAAACTGTCGGTCAACATCGCCGTATTGGTCGCAGAATCGAGCCTCTCTTCGGCGGCAGCGGTGCATCTCGCCTGCGCGGTGCCGGACGTCAGTTGGGGCGTCAGCCTGACGCATTTCTATCTCGCCGAGGACATCGTGCGGCACCCGTTGCCGCTCGGCGGCGGCGAGGTAACGCTGCCGACGGGGCCGGGGCTCGGCGTGGAGGTGGACGAAGCCGCGGTCGCGCGATACCGCGTGGGTTGAGATAGAGTGATGCAATCTTGATCTTGCACTGACGCCTGCGACCCCGCACAGTCGAAGCCAAAATAACGGGAGGCCATCATGGTTCGCATTTCCTGCCTGTTTGCCGCCTTCGCGAGCGGCGGTCTGCTACTGGCGGCCTGTTCGACCACGCCCGGGGAATCGCCGTTCGGACCGTTGCCGGGCGCCACTCCTCCGGCCGAGGAAACGCCGGCGCGCTACAAGGCTGAGGACATCGTCGGACGCTGGGGCATCGCGTCGTATCAACGGGAGGTCGACCGCAAGCGCATGGAGGCCGCCGCCCGCAAGCAATGCTCAAAGCCGTATACGATCGTCAAAGGTCCGAACGGCGGAGTGATGATGCACCAACCCGATCAGCAGGTGGCAACGGAACTGCGGATCAAGGGCACGCCGGACGGCAAGACATTCATCGGGCCGGCGGGCGAGGCCGGCGGCGCGCAGGACCGCGAGATCGTCTCGTTCGATGGACGCGTGCTGGTCATGCGCTACGTTGACCAGGAAGTGGCCAACCGCTACGGCACCATGGTCTATGTGCGTTGCGGACCGAGAGCCTGACGCGCGACGGCGCCTGAGCATTCTCCGCAAAATTCTGGATCGTCGCCGATCAACCGATCGAGCGAATTCAGTCGGTTGGTTTCGATGTGCTGCACGGCATCGTCATCGAGCGCGTGCGAGCGTGTGGGCAACTATTTTTGCAGCGCCGCGCCGATCAGCCTGATCGCGTCCGGGCTCGCCCATTCGGCGGGGCCTTCCACCAGGCCGAGATCGCAGCCTGCGCCGTCGATCAGGATCGTCGTCGGCAGGCCGTGGATCTTGCCGGCGACTTTGAGGTCCTGGAAAATCTTGTTGCTCGGGTCGGCGTAATAGGCGAGCTCGGCGATGCCGACGTCGTTCAGCCAGGCTTTCGGCTTCGCCGGGTCGCGGGTGTCGGTGTTGACCGCGATGACCTCGAAATCAGGCCCACCGAGCTTCTTCTGGAGGGCGTCGAGCGCCGGCATTTCCTTGCGGCAGGGCACGCACCAGGTGGCCCAGATATTGAGCAGCACGGTGCGGCCGTGCCAGTCGGCGAGCGTCTTGGTTTGTCCGCTGGCGTCGTGGAAACTCAAGTCCAGCCAGCGGCGCGGCGAAACGGCGGGCTTCAAGGCCGCGACCTCACCGCGGGCGAAATCGCCAAGCTTCTTGGCCGTTTCAGCCGCCGGCTGGCAGGTCGAGTCGACGGCCGCATTGCGCGTCAGCATGGCAATCCCGTATACCCCCGCGAGCCCGACCACGAGGCCGGCCACGCCGCCCGCGAGAATCACGGCGAGCCGTCTTTTCGCGTAACTGCGCGAGGCGACTTGCGAGGTCACGGTCGGCGGAACCTGGTGCATGCCGAAGAGCGTCTCATGAGCAACAAAATGTGGGGTGGACGTTTCACGTCAAGCCCGGACGCGATCATGGAGGAGATCAACGCTTCGATCGATTTCGATCGGCATCTATACCGCCAGGATATTGCCGCATCCAAAGCCCACGCCGCAATGCTTGCCAAACAGGGCATCATCAGGCGGGACGATGCGAAAAAGATCGCTCACGGTCTAGACACGATCCTGTCAGAAATCGAAAAAGGTAAATTCGATTTCAAGCGCGCCCTGGAAGACATCCATATGAACGTGGAGGGCAGGCTCGCCGAACTGATCGGGCCTGCCGCCGGGCGGCTGCACACCGCGCGATCGCGCAACGACCAGGTTGCCACCGATTTCAAGCTCTGGGTGCGCGATACGATCGACGCGATTGACGGCGCGCTTGCGGACTATCAGCGGGTGCTGGCCGAGCAGGCCGTCACATATGCCGCCACCGTGATGCCGGGGTTCACGCATCTGCAAAGCGCGCAGCCGGTCACATACGGCCATCATCTGCTCGCCTATGTGGAGATGGCCGCGCGCGACCGCGGGCGGTTCGCGGACGCGCGGATGCGGCTCAATGAATCGCCGCTCGGTGCGGGGGCGCTGGCCGGTACGTCGTTTCCGCTCGATCGCGACATGACCGCGAAAGCGCTCGGCTTCGCGCGGCCGATGGCGAATTCACTCGATGCGGTGTCCGACCGCGACTTCGTGCTGGAGACGCTCGCGGCGGCGGCGATCTGTGCCGTGCATCTGTCACGTTTCGCCGAGGAGATCGTGCTGTGGTGCTCGCCGATGGCAGGGCTGCTGACGCTCTCCGACAAGTTCACCACCGGCTCCTCGATGATGCCGCAGAAGCGCAACCCGGATGCAGCCGAACTCGTGCGCGCCAAGGCAGGCGGCCTCATCGGCGCACTGAACGCGCTGCTGGTGGTCATGAAGGGACTGCCGCTCGCCTATCAGAAGGACATGCAGGAGGACAAGCACGGCGCGATCGAGGCGCTCGGCGCGCTGTCGCTCTGCATCGCGGCGATGACCGGCATGGTGCGCGACATGACGCCGAACGCGGCCCGGATGAAGGAGACGGCGGGTGCAGGCAGCGCGACCGCCACCGACCTTGCGGATTGGCTGGTGCGCAAGCTGAAACTGCCGTTCCGCGAGGCGCATCACATCACCGGCCGCATCGTGGCGGCCGCCGAGAAGGCGGGCGTCGTTCTCGACAAGCTGCCGTTGAAAACCATGCAGGCGGTCGAGCCGCGGATCACCAAAGACGTGCACGCGGTGCTTTCCGTCGAACATTCGGTGGCAAGCCGCACGAGCTATGGCGGGACCGCGCCGAAAAACGTGCGCGCGCAAGCCCAAAAATGGCTGAAAACGCTCGGCAAAGCGCGCGTTGCGCGCCGCCGCCGAAAGAGGTGAAATCTTTCCGCAATCTGCTATGGTGAGCGCAACATTGGAATTCGCCGTGAACCGATCCGGACCTGCTTTTCTTCGACTGGCCACGCTCTGCCTGCTGGCGAGCGCATTTGCGCTCGCCGGCTGCGGCCGCAAGGGGCCGCTCGATCCGCCGCCGGCGTCGATTCAGTCGCCGGGCGACGCAAGCCAATCGGGCGCGGTCAATCCGCAGGCGCAGGGTCCGATCGAATACGGGCCGGACGGCAGGCCGATCGCACCCAAAGGGCAGAAGAAAAAACTTCCCATCGACGTGTTGATCGATTGAACTAAGCGATGCATCACTTCGCCTACCGCGCCGGTGTGCTGCACGCCGAGGCGGTGAATCTCGCAACACTCTCGGACGCCGTCGGCACGCCGTTCTATTGCTATTCGGACGCGACGCTGACGCGGCACTATCGCGTGTTCGCCGGCGCCTTCGCCGACGTGCCGTCGCTCGTGTGCTACGCGGTGAAGGCCAATTCCAACCAGGCGGTGATCGCGACGCTGGCCAGGCTCGGCGCCGGCGCCGACGTGGTCTCGGAAGGCGAGCTCAAGCGCGCGCGCATGGCGGGGGTGCCGGCGGAAAAAATCATGTTCTCGGGCATCGGCAAGACCGCGCGCGAGCTCGCGCTGGCAGTGGATGAAAACATCCTGTGCGTGAACGTGGAGTCGGAGGCCGAGCTCGAACTGCTGTCTTCGATCGCGGCGGGGAAGGGGCGCAAGGCCAACGTCTCGGTGCGCGTCAATCCCGACATCGATGCGCGCACGCATGCCAAGATCGCCACCGGCAAGGCGGAGAACAAGTTCGGCATTCCGATCAGCCGCGCGCGCGAGGTTTACGCCCGCGCCGCCAAATTTCCCGGACTCCATATCTCCGGCGTCGATATGCACATCGGCAGCCAGATCACCGAATTGAGCCCGTTCGACAATGCCTTCGCGCTGTTGTCCGATTTCGTGCGCGAATTGCGCGCCGATGGCCATTCCATCAGCCACGTCGATCTCGGCGGGGGCTTGGGAATTCCGTACCGCGACGACAACGAGCCGCCGCCGGATCCGGAGGCCTATGCGGCGGTGGTGAAGCGCGCAACGCGGGGGCTGAATTGCACGCTGATCTTCGAGCCCGGCCGGCTGATCGTCGGCAATGCGGGTATCCTGGTCACGCGCGTGCTGTATCTCAAGCGCGGCGAGGCAAAGACCTTCGTGATCGTGGACGCGGCGATGAACGACTTGATCCGGCCCACGCTCTACGACGCGCATCATGAAATATGGCCGGTGGCGGAAGCGCCGCCCGGCGCGGCGCGTACGGTGGCGGACGTGGTCGGACCGGTGTGCGAATCAGGCGACTTTCTGGCGCTCGATCGGCCGATGGTTCTGCCCCAATCCGGCGATCTGCTCGCGATCATGTCAGCCGGTGCTTACGGCGCGGTCCAGGCGGGAACCTACAATACCCGCGCCTTGGTGCCCGAAGTGCTTGTGAAAAATGACGAATGGGTGCTGGCGCGCCCGAGGCTCGACGTTAATCAATTGATTGCGCGCGATCGCCTGCCAGGCTGGCTCTAAGTCGCGCCAACGCTTATACTATTTATAGACTTTGGCTGCCATGATGCGGACTTCATGTTGGGCCACGGTGCCGACCGTTATCGCATGCGGAGCGCTTGAGTGACGACTGCCGAGAACCCTGACGGCCGCCACGAAACGCCCGGTGGGAGAGCAAAGCTCGCCCACGCGTTGCAGCGTGCGCGTTTGTCGATTTTCTGGGAGCGGTTGTGGCCGGCGCTGGCGTCGGTGGCGACCGCTAGCGGTCTCTTCCTTGCGATTTCGTGGATCGGGGTGTGGCTGTGGCTGCCGCCGTTCGGCCGCGCCATCGGCCTGTTCGCGTTCCTCGTGCTGTGCGTCGCCGCGACCGTGCCGCTGTTCCTGGTGCGTGTGCCGAACGCGACCGATGGATTGCGGCGGTTGGACCGTACGAGCCGCTTGCCGCATCGACCCGCGACCACGATCGCCGACGACATGGCCGAAAGCGGCAGCGACAGTCACGCGGTCGCGCTGTGGCGCGCCCATGTCGAACGCGCGTTGCGCACCGTGCACGTGCTCAAAGCCGGAATTCCTGTGCCGCGGCTTGCCGCGCGCGATCCATTCGCGCTGCGCGCGCTGGTGCTTGTCCTCGTTATTGCGTCTTTCTTCAGCGCCGGCGGCGAGCGCCTGCATCGCATCGCCGCGGCGTTCGATTGGCAAGGCGCGATCTCATCGGCGAATTACCGCATCGATGCCTGGGTGACGCCGCCCACCTATACCGGCCGGCCGCCGCTCATCCTGCCGACGCTCCGGCCGGGCGAAAGCGTGCGTACAGCCGCAGCGATCGCCGTGCCGACCGGCTCGACGCTGATCATCCGCGCGACCGGTAAGAAAGATTTGGACGTTGCGGTGAGCGGTGCGCTCGCTACCGCCGCCGACACAAATCCGCAACCGGCGGCAGGCACTGCGGAGCGGCGCTTCACGATCACCGGCACGGGTACCGCCACCGTGCGCGGTAGCGACGGATTTGCCTGGAATTTCACCGCGATACCGGATCGTCCGCCGACCATCGCGTTGGCGAAGGAACCGGAGGCGCAAGGCCGCGGTTCGCTGCTTCTGGTCTACAAGATGGAAGACGACTACGGCGTGGTCGATGCGCAGGCCACGTTCGAGCTCAAGGCTCACGCGACGCCGTCCGAGCGCGCGGCGCATCCGCTCTACGGCGCGCCGGATTTCACTCTTGTGCTGCCGCAGGCGCGCACCAAGTCCGGCGCTGCGCAGACGATCAAGGATCTCACCGAACATCCGTGGGCCGGCGTCGATGTGGTGATGACGCTGATCGCGCGCGATGAAGCGAACAACGAGGGCCGCTCGTCGTCGCACGAATTGCGCCTGCCGGAGCGGCCGTTCGTCAAGCCGCTGGCGCGCGCGCTGGTCGAGCAACGCCGCGCGCTCGCGCTCGACGCCGGCAGCAAGGATAAAGTGCTCACCGCGCTTGACGCGCTGACGGTGGCTCCCGAGAAATTCATCAAAGAGGCCAGCATCTATCTCGGCCTGCGCTCGATCTACTGGCAGCTTGCCCGTTCCGACAGCGACGACGGCTTGCGCGATGTGGTGGGGCGGATGTGGCAGATGGCCGTCATGATCGAAGACGGCAATGTCTCGGAGGCGGAGCAGGCGTTGCGGGCGGCGCAGAATGCGCTGCGGCAGGCGCTCGAACGCGGCGCGAGCGATGAGGAAATCAAGCGCCTGATGGATCAATTGCGGGCGGCGCTCGATCGCTACATGCAGACGCTGGCCGAGGAGTTGCGGCGAAATCCCAACATGGCGCGAAATTTCGATCAAAACATGCGCAATCTGCGTACGCAGGACCTGCGCAACATGTTGGATCGGATGGAGCAGCTTGCCCGTTCCGGCAACAAAGAGGCCGCACGCAAACTGCTGGAAGAATTGCAGTCGATGCTGGAAAATCTGCAGATGGCGCGGCCCGGCGGCGAGATGGGCGACGACGACGGCGACGACATGATGTCGGCGCTGGACGAACTCGGCGACATGATCCGCAAGCAGCAGCAATTGCGCGATCGCACATTCCGCCAGGGCCAGGATCAGCGCCGGCAGCGCAGCCAAAACCAGCAGACCGATCCCAACGCCTATGGCGAGCTCAGGCAGAACCAGCAGGCGCTACGCGATCAGCTCAACAAGCTCTTGGAGGAACTGCGCAAGCGCGGATTCCAGCAACCGGGTCAGGGCCAGCAGGGGCAACAGGGCGAGGATACGAATTCGCTCGGCAGTGCGGGGGAGGCGATGGGCGAGGCGGAAGGTTCGCTCGGCGACAACAACGCCGACAGCGCCGTCGAGTCGCAGGGCCGCGCGCTTGAAGCCCTGCGCCGCGGCGCGCAGGCGCTGGCGCAGTCGATGCAGATGCAGGGCTATAGTCTCGGCCCGGGGCAGCCCGGCAATCGTGGGCCGGCGCGCGCGCAGCAGGAGACCGATCCGCTCGGCCGGCCGTTGCGCGGCCGCGATTATGGCGACGACACCACGGTGAAGGTGCCGGGAGAGATCGACGTGCAGCGGGCACGGCGTATCTTGGAAGAACTACGGCGCCGCTACGGCGAGAGTTTCCGGCCGCAGCTTGAACTCGATTACATCGAGCGGCTGCTGAAGGATTTCTGAGGAAAAGCCGCGCCAGCAGGCACGGTCCGATTGCATTTCCGCTATTCCGAACCGGGCAGCGCGACCTGAAGGGGGGTTCGCTATTTCCCTTTGGCCCACGCCGTGGTTAAGGTCGCGACCCTTTTTCGCTAACAGAACCACCGAATGGCTCGCGACCAAGTCGATATGACGCCGATCGAGACGCGCGACGAACTGGTCGCGTGGTTCGAAGCAGGCTGCAAGCCGAAGGCGCGCTATCGCATCGGCACCGAGCACGAAAAATTCGCCTTCACGATGAAGGGCCATCGGCCGGTGCCCTACGCGGGACCGCGCAGCATCCATGCGCTGCTTGAAGGCATGCAGCATCTGCTCGGGTGGGAGCCGATCATGGAGGGCGAAAACATCATCGGGCTTGCCGACGTCACCGGTGGCGGCGCGATCTCGCTCGAGCCCGGCGGTCAGTTCGAGCTCTCGGGCGCGCCGGTGGCGTCCGTGCATCAGACCTGCAGCGAGCTGATGGCCCATCTGGCGCAGTTGCGCGAGGTGGCGCAACCGCTCGGCATCGGCTTCCTCGGCATCGGCATGACGCCGAGTTGGTCGCGCGCCGACATGCCGGTCATGCCGAAGGGCCGCTACCGCATCATGACAAAGTACATGCCGAAGGTGGGAAAGCTCGGCCTCGACATGATGTATCGGACCTGCACCGTGCAGACCAATCTCGATTTCTCGTCCGAGGCCGACATGGTGAAGAAAATGCGCGTCGGGCTCGCCCTGCAGCCGGTGGCGACGGCGCTGTTCGCCAATTCGCCGTTCACCGAAGGCAAACCGAACGGCTATCTCACGTTCCGCTCGGAGATCTGGCGCGACACCGACAACGCGCGCTCAGGGATGCTGCCGTGGGTGTTCGAGGCGGGCATGGGATTTGCGCGCTATGCGGATTATGCGCTCGACGTGCCGATGTATTTCATCAAGCGCGGCGACCAGTACATCGACGTGGCCGGGCAGTCTTTCCGCGATCTGCTGGCGGGAAAGCTCAAGGCGCTACCGGGCGAGCGGGCGACGATTTCGGACTGGGCCAATCACGTCTCGACAATCTTCCCCGAGGTGCGGCTCAAGCGTTTCATCGAGATGCGCGGTTCAGACGGCGGGCCCTGGATGCGGATTCCGGCATTGCCGGCGTTCTGGGTGGGGCTCGTTTACGACGACGGCGTGCTTGATGCGGCTTGGGATCTGGTCAAGGACTGGAACGCCGAGGAGCGGCAAAAACTGCGCGATGACGTGCCGCGGCTCGGACTTCATGCGCACATCCGCGGACGCAGCGTGCATGCGATCGCGAACGAGGTGCTGGCGCTCGCGCGCAAGGGGCTGGCGCGGCGGGCGCGGCGCAATGCGCAGGGTCGCGACGAAACAACCTATCTCGAGCCGTTGGAGGAGATCGTCGCGCGCGGCAGGACGCCGGCGGAAGATTTGTTGGAGAAATTCCGCGGGCCGTGGGCGGGCTCGGTCGACCCGGTGTTTCAGGAATATGCGTATTGACGTCGGCTTACTGTTTCGAGCCGCCAGCCGCCTCATCCCGAGAAATGACGAGAGACGCTATTCCGCCGCCTGCGCCGCGTCGGAGAGATTGTCGAGCGAGGAGATGATGTGCTCGGCCAGCGCGTCGGCGAGCGTCGAGGCTTCGTGCGGATTGCGGATCAACCCGATGCGGCAGGCCGGGAGCTCGGGAAATCCATCGGCCGGATTCAGCACGCGCATGCCCGGCCGCAGGCCGGACTCCGGGCATACCGACACCGCCAAACCCGAAAGCACCGCGGCGGCGACCGCGCCGGCATTGGCGCTGGAATAG
The DNA here is from genome assembly GCA_035501735.1 of Xanthobacteraceae bacterium. GTDB lineage: Bacteria > Pseudomonadota > Alphaproteobacteria > Rhizobiales > Xanthobacteraceae > PNAI01. The sequence continues at coordinate 16,215 of DATJVR010000085.1, forward strand.
AGCACGCGATAGGGACGGCCGATGCTGTCGAGCGCGCCGATCGCGCTCTGCCGCCAGACGCAGCTCGGCCGGCCGAGCGCAAGCGGCAGCGGTTCCTCGGTGTGGGTCGGATGGCGGTTCGACGTCACCCACAGCAGCCGTTCGAGGCGAAAGGATTCGCCCGGCCGGTTGCCGTAGCAATTGGTGATGATGGCGAGGTCGAGGTCGTTGGCCTCGATGTGCTCGATCAGCGAGACCGACGGCTCGCAGACCACGGTCAGCTCCACGCTCGGATAGGCGCGCGAGAAGCGCGCCATGATCTCGGGCAAGTAGCGGTCGGCATAGTCGTCGGGCACGCCGAGCCGCACGCGGCCGGCGAGCTTGGTGTCGTTGAACGTCGCCAGCGCTTCGACGTTGAGCTTGACGATGCGGCGCGCGTAATCGAGCAGGCGGTCGCCGTCCTCGGTGAGTTTGGAGGCGCGACCATCGCGCGCGAAGATCGGACGGCGCAGCCGTTCTTCAAGACGCTTCATCTGCATCGAGACCGCCGATTGGGTCTTGTGCACAACCTCAGCGGCCTTGGTGAAACTTCCGGTTTCGACGATGGCAATGAAGGTGCGGAGCTGGTCGATGTCGATAAGCGCATTCATTTGAAACTCCCTCGCCGTCTCAATCATTGGAACAACGCATTGAATTCCCGGGCCTTCAAACCATCACCAATCATGATCGATCAGATTAAAAACATTCGTTTCACTTATCAATAGGCTTCAGGCAAAGTCCCCCTGTCAACGAAACCGGGCGGGTTTTTCGGGTGGCTTCCGCGGCAACGCGGGGGCCCTATCGCGCCGTATCCCCCGGATTTCGAGGAATTTAGGAGGTTGCCATGCCCGTTATTTCCAGTTTGGCCTTATCCACCGCCGCCTCGTTCGGCAGCTCGCTGGCTTATGCCGTCCGACGATTCGGACGGGGCGCGCTGCGGGTCATCAAGAAAATTCAGCACCGGCGCGCGGCCACCATCCTTGCCAGGTTCGACGACCGCATGCTGGCCGACATCGGGCTTACCCGCGCCGACCTGCGCGACGCCTATGCGGGCCGGCTCTGGGACGACCCGACGCATTTGCTGCGGTCCCGCGCGCTTGAGCGCCGACTCGCGCGCCACGGCATTTCGCACGGTCTTTCGATCGAACGCGCCGTGGCTCCGCCGCTCGCGCCGAAAGTCGATGTCGGTGCGATCGCGCAAGCGCGCGCCACGTTCTGCAAATGCAGCTGAGTTTTATTGCCCCGGCCGATCTCCCGTCGGCCGTCCCGTCCAGCCCGCGTTCCCCTCAGTGCGGCCTGGACTTTGCGCCCGCCGCCCCCCGGCGGGCGCACCCTTTTCGCGGTCATGTTTTTCGTGCGCGGATGCGCGCCTTTGATTTTTAAATTCAAATAATTTGCAGAGTCGCCGCGCGTTCGATGAACCGTTGTTCATCTCGCGCCACACATCCTCATAACGCACTTCCGTTCTCGCGCGCATGCGTCCATCTCGTTTAGTATGGCTGGATGGCGCGGATCGATTGGAAGTCGGCAGCGATGATACGCACGCTCTCGATCGGGGCGTGCTGCCTGGCGCTGGTCGCGATCGCGGTGCTTGGTGCGCGCGCGCAATCCGGAATCAATCGCTACGGCGGCGACTATGCGCGCTTCGTCGTGAATTCCGGCGACCCGGAACAATGCGCGGCGCGCTGCGAGCGCGAACAACGCTGTCGGGCGTGGACGTTCTCCTATCCAAGAACCGCAGGCGCCAACGCGATCTGCTTTCTCAAAAGCACCGTGACGCCGCGCGTCGAAGACCCGTGCTGCATCTCGGGCGTGAAGGGCGGCAGCGTGGTCGAGCCGCACAACGATCAGTTCGAATACGCCATCGACCGGTTCGGCGGCGACTACCGCGAATTCGATCTCGCCTCCGATCCGAGCGGCAGGAGCTGCAAGGCGGCGTGCGAAGGAGAGGATCGTTGCCGCACCTGGACCTACGTGCGGCCGGGTTATCTCGGGCCGTCAGCGCGCTGCTATTTGAAGGACCGGATCACGCCCCCGCGCCGCAAGCCGTGCTGCATCTCCGGCGTGGTCCGCTAGCGGTGTCTCGCTGCGCCCGCAGGATCGTGCCTTTAATGCACTGCGCTGAAAAATCGTGACAGCCGCAAGCCGGACGGCCAGGTCCAGGCCGGTTGGCTTCTCACGCCGAGATCCCACGATCCCACGATGGCGTCGACGCGCCCCACCAGATCGCCAACCGGCAGCAAGCCAACGCCGCCGGCACTGACCGGAACGCGGCTGTCGGCCGAATTGTCGCGGTTGTCGCCCATCACGAAGAGGCGGCCGTCCGGCACCACAAATTCGGGAACATTGTCGAGCGGATCGTTGTGGCTGAACTTTAACACCAAATGGCTGCGACCGCCCGGGAGCGTTTCGATGAAGCGTTCTGCCGGCATCGCCGAGCCATCTTCGGTTTCCATGCTGCCGGTGCCATCCGCGCGAAGGCGCGCCGGCTCGCCGTTGATCCAGACTTGACCGTCGCGTACTGCGATGCGATCGCCGGGCAGACCGATCACGCGTTTGACCCAGGTCTGCGAACGATCGCCCGGCCAGCGGAACACCACCACGTCACCGCGCTCGGGCAACGCCGCCAGGATGCGCGCGCTGTTGGGCAGCACGATGAACGAGGGCAGCGAGGACGTGCCATAGCCGTAGGCGAATTTCGTCGCCAACAGTTCATCGCCGATCAGGAGCGTGGGCTCCATGGAGCCGGATGGGACATAGAACGGTTCCGCGAGCGCCGTCTTGGCCGCGATCACAATCAAGACGATGCCGGCTACTTCCGCGATCGACCTCGAGAGAGTCGAAAGTAGCGTTCCTGATGCCCGTTGCGTCACGGAATTTCTCCTCCCGTCCTCAACCCGTTCCACCGACCGTAATGCGGTCCATGCGCAGCGTCGGCTGGCCGACGCCGACCGGTACGCCCTGGCCGTTCTTGCCGCAGGTGCCGATGCCCTCGTCGAGGGAGAGGTCATTGCCGACCAGGGTGACGCGGTGCAGGTCGGTCGGGCCGTTGCCGATCAGCATGGCGCCTTTGAGCGGCGCGCCCTTCCTGCCATTCTCGATCTTGTAGGCCTCGGTCACCTGGAACACGTATTTGCCGCTGGTGATGTCGACCTGTCCGCCGCCGAAACTTACGGCATAAATGCCGTTCTTCACCGAGGCGAGGATTTCGCCCGGATCGCGCGTGCCGGCAAGCATGTATGTGTTGGTCATGCGCGGCATCGGTGCGTGCGCGTAGCTTTCGCGGCGGCCGTTGCCGGTGGGCCGCATGTTCATCAGCCGCGCGTTCTGGCGGTCCTGCATATAGCCGACGAGGATACCGTCCTCGATCAGCACGGTGCGATTGGTCGGCGTGCCTTCGTCATCGATGGAGAGCGAGCCGCGGCGGCTCGAAAGCGTGCCGTCGTCGACCACGGTGACGCCTTTGGCGGCGACCTGCTTGCCCAGCAGGCCGGCAAAGGCCGAGGTCTGCTTGCGGTTGAAGTCGCCTTCGAGGCCGTGGCCGACCGCCTCGTGCAGCATCACGCCAGGCCAGCCGGGGCCGAGCACGACATCCATTTCGCCGGCGGGAGCCGGGATCGATTCCAGATTGAGCAAGGCCTGACGCACGGCTTCGTCGGCGGCGTGATGCCAGCGGTCGACGGCGATGAACTGGCCGTAGCTTTCGCGGCCGCCATAGCCGAAGGAGCCGGCTTGCTGCCGGTCGCCCTGGCCGGCGACTACGGCGACATTGACGCGCACGAGCGGGCGCACGTCGCGATAAGTCTGGCCGTCGGGCCGCACGATCTCGACCACCTGCCAGGAGGCGGCCACGCTGGCGGTGACTTGCCGCACGCGCGGATCCTTGGCGCGGGCATAGGCGTCGATGTCCTGCAGGAGCTTCACCTTGGCTTCGAAGGCCGGCGCAGCGAGGGGATTTTCGTCGCCATAGAGCTTGCGATTGGTGCGCGGCGGCGCTTCCGCATAAGTGCCGGAATGGCCGCTCTTGACCGCGCGTACCGCGTCGGCGGCGCGCGCGATGGCCTGCTCGGACACTTCGGAGGCGTGAGCATAGCCGACGGCCTCGTCCTTGACCGCGCGCAGGCCGAAGCCCTGCGTCGTGTCGTAGGTTGCCTGCTTGAGGCGGCCGTTGTCGAATACCAGCGCCTCGGATTGCTCGTATTCGAGGAACAGCTCGCCGTCGTCGGCGCCTTCGAGGCCACGCCGGATCAGCTTGCCGACGCGGGCGCGGTCGAGGCCGGAACGGTCGATCAGCGAAGTTTCGCTCAATTTATCGGACATTGCTGGGCTCCAACTGACTCATCAGATAGGGGTCGGCCGATCGATTTGCGAGTGTTTGAACAGGCCGCAATCAATGCTCTTCTGACGGCACTTCATAGCCAGAGGCCTCGATCGAGCCGGCGCCCATCCAGCCCCAGACCAGCACCACGTCTTCGTCGGAGGTGTTGTTGAAACCGTGCCAGCAGCCGCGCGGCGAATAGACGACGTCGCCTTCGACCGAGGGCTCCTCGCCGAGCTCGCTGTAGATGTGGCCGCGGCCCTTCAGCACGATGAAGAATTCGTCGCAGTTCCGGTGCAGATGCCGCTCGTGGCGCGCGCCGGGTTTCAGCACGGTCCAGCCGACGACGTGGTCGCAGCCTGCGGATTTCTTGTCGATGAGGAACTGCACCTGCATGTCGACCCAGCCATCCTTGCGCTTGAGGCCTTCGACCATCGGCACGTTCTTGCGATTGGTGCGATACATCGCGGTGCCGTCCTTGGGGGCCGCCAACCCTTCCTTTATTCCCGCCGCGACTTCTTCGCCTGCGGCCTTGAAATTGGCTGCGGTTTTTTTCACGGCTTTCGCCAATGCGGCTCCGATCTTTTCGCCTTTCGACGTCATGATTGCCCTCCAAGGCGTCGGTAAACTTGATGCGCGACCACAAAGTCGTTCTCGTCGATGCCGAGTCCGCGGCACGCATTCATCATTTCGTTGGCGGCGGCGGCCAGCGGCACCGGGCTGCCGAGCGTGCGGCCGAGGTCCAACGCAAGCAGCATATCCTTCTGTTGCAGCGTGACGTCGGCGAGCGGAACAGCCGGCATCTTGCCTTCGAGAATGAACGGTCCGCGATAGCCGAGCACCGGCGACGCGGCGACGCTTTTCAGCACGGCGTCGAGCGCAATATCGCGGGGGACGCCGCCCTTCTCGGCGAGCGCGATGGCTTCGCCGAAGGCGATCACCTCGACCATGAGCAGGAGATTGACGGCGATCTTCATCTGGCAGGCAAGGCCGTTGCCGCCGATGCGCGTGACCTTCGGGCCGATGGCGAGCAACACCGGCTTGGCGCGCTCGAAGGCGGCCTCGTCGCCGCCGATCATGATCGAAGCCTGGCCGGCCTTGACGGTGACCGGGCTGCCCGAGAGCGGACCGTCGAGCATGATCGAGCCGGCCTTGGCGAAATCGGCGGCGACCGCGCGGCTTGCGTCGGGCGCGATCGTGCTCATGTCGACGTAGATGCCGCCTTTGCGCAGACCGGCGACGATGCCGTTCTCGCCGAGCGCGACCGCGCGAACGGCCGCGGCATCGGTGACGATGGAAAAGACGATCTCGGATTTTTCCGCAACCAGGCGGGGCGTTTCAGCATAGAGCATGCCGTGCTTGATCAGCGCCTCGGCCTTGGCACGCGATCGATTCCAGCCGGTTACGACGTGTCCCGCAGCCATCAGGCGGGGCACGATCAATTCGCCCATGGCGCCGAGGCCAATGAATCCAAGGTTCACGGTCGAGCTCTCCTGCGATACCCGGAGGCTATCTCATGCGGGCGTTTTAGGGGAGCTTGTCGTAGCCTTCGGCGAAGCCTTTTAGGCTCATCGGAAAACCGATGCCTTCCTCGGGCGTCTGGAAAATCGTGAAGGTCGCGGTCGTGCCGGTACGCAGCATGTTGATCAGATCGTCCTTGAGCACCACTTCGGTAATGCAGCCGATCGGAATGCACCTTACGAAACCGGCGCGACCCACCTCCGTCTTGTCGATCCAGAGGCCAAGGCCCGACGGCAGCAGAACGCCGGGCGGGGCGATCACGCGCATCAGCTTGAACTTCTGGTCGGCGGTGCGCATCACCAAGACGGTGAGCCCCACGTTGGGCCGATCGTCCGCAATGACGCTCTGGATCAACGCACATTGTTCATATTGGGCGCCGGGAGGGGTGTCGCAGCGGATCTGCCAGTCGTTGAAGACCGCCCGAATCACCCCCTGGGCCTGAGTGCTGTTTGCCAGACCGGTAAGCGCAAAGACGGCGAGCGCCATAAGCGCATTGCTGGGCAGGCCCGAATCTCGCCGGCTGGCCCACCTCCGATGGCGCAACGGGGGCATTCGAATCACGACAACCTCGCAATTTCCGCAGCTTTGGGCTTCACGTACATGGCATGCCTGCCATGTCAAGCAAAGCAAGCGCCCGATTGTCGCCCCCGCATTCATGGCCCGAAACGGACCGGTCATAGCGCTTCGGAACTATAGGTAAAATATAGGCAATTTGTCGTATTCAACGGCTGTCGAGATACATTGCGGGTGTAGCAAAATTATGATTTGTGAGGTGACGTTTTTTCCGCCCCGCCGTACCACCCCAGGGCCTCAAAAACGACCCATGGCGCGCCTTGCCAGCGGGCGCCGGCCTGCCTAAACACCCGGTAGCGCGGCAGGGTTCGGCCGCAGCCGATCGCTCGAAGGAGCCTGACATACGATGCCGTTGCAGCAACGATTGCCGACCATTGTGGCTATCAGTTTTATGGCGAGCGTTTTCCTCCTTTCGGCGGGCGGAGCCGCATTCGCCGAGATCGGCCAGCCGTCGAAATGGGAGCTGGGGCTGCAGCAATCGGTCACACCGGTGATGGACGACATCATCTGGTTCCACGATTTCCTGCTTTACATTATCGCTGCGATCGCGACGTTCGTGCTCGTGCTGCTGGTGATCGTGATGGTGCGCTTCAACGCGCGCGCCAATCCGACGCCGTCGCGGACCACGCACAACACGTTGATCGAAGTCATTTGGACAGTGGTGCCGGTTCTGATTCTGGTGGCGATCGCGGTGCCGTCGTTCCGGCTGTTGTTCCTGCAGACGACGATCCCGCCCGCCGATCTCACCGTAAAGGCGACCGGCCGGCAGTGGTACTGGAACTACGGCTATCCCGACAGCAAGTTCGAATACGATTCCAACATGCTGAAGGACAATGAGCGCAAGCCCGACCAGCCGCGGCTGTTGGCGGTGGACAACGAGTTGGTCGTGCCGGTGAACAAGGTCGTGCGCGTGTTGGTGACGGCCGATCCGATCGGCGTCATCCATTCGTTTGCGGTGCCGTCGTTCGGCATCAAGATCGACGCGGTGCCGGGACGGCTCAACGAGACGTGGTTCAAGGCGACACGCGAGGGACTCTACTACGGCCAGTGCTCGGAATTGTGCGGCAAGGATCACGCCTACATGCCGATCCAGGTGCACGTGGTCAGCGAACAGGAATTCGCGGCTTGGCTCGAGGCGGCGAAGAAGAAATACGCGCGCGAGGACAATTCGATCTCGGTGGCGGCATCGGCTGATTGAGGAATGAAACAAGGGGCGACGATTCGGACGACGACCATCGGACGAGAACAACGTCGAAGGACTCGATAATGGCAACAATGGCACACGGGATGCACGACGACCACGCGGCGCACGATGCGCACGCTCATCCGACAGGCTGGCGTCGATGGCTCTATTCGACCAACCACAAGGACATCGGCACGATGTACTTGGTGTTTGCCATGGTCGGCGGCCTGATCGGCGGGATCATGTCGATCGGCATCCGCATGGAGCTGATGTATCCCGGCCTGCAGATTTTTCACGACACCCACCAGTTCAACGTGTTCACCACCGCGCACGGCCTGATCATGATCTTCTTCATGGTCATGCCGGCATTGATCGGCGGATTCGGCAACTGGATCGTGCCGCTGATGATCGGAGCGCCCGACATGGCGTTCCCGCGCATGAACAACATTTCGTTCTGGCTGCTGCCGGCGTCGTTCGCGCTGCTGCTGACGTCCGCATTCGTGCCGGGAGAGGGTCCGGAGCCCGGGGTCGGCGCGGGCTGGACAATCTATGCGCCATTATCGACCACGGGCCATACGGGGCCTGCGGTCGATTTCGCGATCCTCTCGCTGCACCTCGCCGGCGCGTCGTCGATCCTGGGCGCGATCAATTTCATCACGACGATCTTCAACATGCGCGCGCCCGGCATGACCATGCACAAAATGCCGCTGTTCGTGTGGTCGCAGCTCGTCACCGTGTTCCTGCTGCTGCTGTCGCTGCCGGTGCTCGCGGGAGCGATCACCATGCTGCTGACCGACCGCAATTTCGGCACCACCTTCTTCTCGGCCGATGGCGGCGGCGATCCGATCCTGTTCCAGCACCTGTTCTGGTTCTTCGGGCATCCGGAAGTCTACATCCTGATCCTGCCGGGCTTCGGCATCGTCAGCCAGGTCGTGGCCACGTTCAGCCGCAAGCCGGTATTCGGCTATCTCGGCATGGCTTACGCCATGGTCGCCATCGGTGGGATCGGCTTCGTGGTGTGGGCGCACCACATGTACACGGTCGGCATGTCGACCGGCGCGCAGGCCTATTTCATCGCGGCCACGATGGTGATTGCGGTGCCGACCGGCGTGAAAATCTTCTCGTGGATCGCGACCATGTGGGGCGGTTCGATCGAATTCAAGACGCCGATGCTGTGGGCGATCGGGCTGATCTTCCTGTTCACGGTCGGCGGCGTCACCGGCGTGGTGCTGGCGAACGCCGGGGTCGATCGCGTGCTGCAGGACACCTACTACGTGGTGGCGCACTTCCATTACGTGCTGTCGCTCGGCGCGGTGTTTGCCGTGTTCGCCGGCTGGTACTACTGGTTCCCGAAAATTTCCGGCTACATGTGGTCGGAGACGCTCGGCAAGCTGCACTTCTGGCTCACCTTCGTCGGCGTCAACATCGTCTTTTTCCCGCAGCACTTCCTCGGGCTCGCCGGCATGCCGCGCCGTATCCCCGACTATCCTGACGCGTTCGCGGGGTGGAACTTCGTTTCGTCGATCGGCGCCTACATTTCGGCAGCGGGTCTCTTGGTGTTCTTCATCGGGCTTGCGCATGCCTTCATCCGCAAGGAGAAGGCCGCCGACAATCCGTGGGGCGCGGGTGCGACGACGCTCGAATGGACGCTGTCGTCTCCGCCGCCGTTCCATCAGTATGAAGTGCTGCCGCGGATCAAGTGAGCTTGCGATGAGCGAGAAGCCGAACCGCGCGCGCCACAGTCCGCAGGAGAAGAAACGCCTCTCCTATGAGCGCGATCGCGTGAATACCTACGGGCAAAACGACAAGGCTTCTCGCAAAGTGATCCGCAAGCGCAAAGCGAGCTTGTCGCGCACGGATCGTCGTATCGCGACCCAAAAGTTGAAACAGGTTGCCCACGCTAAAGGCGATGACTCGCGAATGCGAAACGACCTCGCGATCAGCACGCTTAAGACGATGCCGCGCCGCAGTTGGCAAAAGATTCCTGATTGTCCCATCGGCGTGTTGATCGATGAAAGGCCGATCAAACGTCATGGCACGGCCGACCGCGTGCGGACGCGAAATGTTCGAGACTTTTATCGGCTCGTGATCGAGCTGACTGCGCAAGACGAAGAGGATCGATACGAATGGGCGCAAATCAGACAGCGCCGGAGAGCGGCTGAGAAGGCGCTGCGCAAGGCGAAAGCACAGCAATGACCGACATCAGCGCCATCGATCAACGTGATGCGGTTGCGCCGGCCCAGCCGAGCATGGCGGGCGTGGAGGACTATGTCGCGCTGCTCAAACCGCGGGTGATGTCGCTCGTCGTGTTCACCGCGCTGGTCGGCCTCCTGATCGCGCCGGGGCATCTGCATCCGGTCCTCGGTCTTACGGCGCTGCTGTGCATCGCGCTCGGCGCGGGCGCGGCCGGCGCGCTGAACATGTGGTACGACGCCGATATCGACGCGGTGATGACGCGCACCGCGAAACGCCCGATCCCGGCCGGCCGCATCGCGCCGCGCGAGGCGCTCGGCTTCGGTATGACCATGGCGGTGAGCTCGGTCGTGATCCTCGGGCTCCTGGTCAATTGGCTTGCGGCCATGCTGCTCGCGTTCACGATCGTGTTCTATGTCGTCATCTATACGATGTGGCTCAAGCGCTTCACGCCGCAGAACATCGTGATCGGCGGCGCGGCGGGTGCGCTTCCGCCCGTGATCGCCTGGGCTGCGGTCACCGGCGGCGTCGGGATCGAGTCGATCTTGCTGTTCCTCATCATCTTTTTCTGGACGCCGCCGCATTTCTGGGCGCTCTCGCTGTTGCGCGCCAATGAGTATGCGCGCGCGGCCGTTCCGATGCTGCCCGTGGTCGCGGGATTGGCGGAAACGCGCCGGCAGATCCTGATCTATTCGCTGGTGCTTTTTCCGGTGGCGCTCGCGCCTTGGCTATCCGGCTATGCCGGGCTCGTCTACGGCGCAGCGGCGGCGGCGCTCGGGATCGCGTTTATTGCGCTGGCCTGGACGCTCAAGACGACCGAAAGCGAGAGCGCGGCCAAATCGCTGTTCGCCTATTCGGTGCTCTACCTGTTCCTGATTTTCGCCGTTCTGCTGGTCGACCAGCAGCTTGCGTGGGTGCATCCATGATCGAGCGGAATAGCGGCATCGTGCTGACCGCAGAGCAGAAGCGGCGCAGGAATGCGCGCTCGGTCGCGATCGGGCTCACGCTCGGCGCGCTCGTGCTGCTGTTTTACGTGGTGACTATCGTGAAGCTCGGCCCGGGCGTGCTGCACCGGCCGCTCTAGAGAAAGCAAGATGACCGATCGCCCGCCCTCGTCCGTGCATAAACGCGATGCCCTGATCGCCGGGGCGTGCGGTGCGCTGGTGGCGGTGATGGTCGGCATGTCTTACGCGGCGGTTCCGTTCTACAACTGGTTTTGCCGTGCCACCGGCTTCAACGGAACAACGCAGGTCGCGACCGCCGGGCCGGTCACCGTGCTCGACCGCAAGGTGACCGTGCGCTTCGACGCCAATGTGGCCGGCGGGCTGCCTTGGAAATTCGAGCCGGAACGGACTTCGATCGAGGTCAAGCTCGGCCAGGTCGTACAGATGGATTACATCGCCGTGAACGAGTCGACGCGCGCGACCACGGGTGTCGCCGCCTACAATGTGGCGCCGCTCAACATGGGTGCGTATTTCCGCAAGATCAACTGCTTCTGCTTCACCGACCAGACGCTTAAGGCCGGCGAAAAGCAGACGCTCAGCGTCGTGTTCTACGTCGATCCCGATCTGGCGAAAGACGAGGACGGGCAGGACGTCAACACCATCACGCTGTCCTACACCTTCTATCCGCAACGGGTATCGCAACAGCCGGTCGCGCAGTCCGCGCCCGCGAACAGCAACCAAGGACGAGTTTTACAATAACGCGTGTGTTTCGCGCGGGATCAGCGGAGACTGAAAGCAATGGCGCAGGCCAAGGAAGTGCAGCACGACTATCATCTCGTTGATCCGAGCCCGTGGCCGGCGGTGGGCGCAATCTCCGCTTTCGTGCTGGCGGTCGGCCTGATCACCTGGATGCGTCACATATTCGACGTGGCGCCGGTGATCTTCCTGATCGGCGTGATCGGCATTGCCTACACCATGTTGAGCTGGTGGCGCGACGTGGTGCGCGAGGCGCAAGTGGAGGGCTATCACACCCGCGTGGTGCAGATCTCGCACCGCTACGGCATGATCCTGTTCATCGCCTCCGAGGTGATGTTCTTCGTCGCCTGGTTCTGGGCTTATTTCAACACGGCGCTGTTCCCGGATGACCTTCACCAGATCGCGCGTCACGATCTGATCGGCGGCGTATGGCCGCCGGTGCCCGCGCCCAACGGTGCGTTCACGAGCACGTTCGATCCCTGGCACCTGCCGCTGCTCAATACGCTGATCCTGCTCACGTCCGGCACCACGGTGACGTGGGCGCATCACGCGCTCTTGCAAAATGATCGCAAAGGGCTGATCTCGGGTTTGTGGCTGACTATCATTCTCGGCGCCACATTCACCTGCGTGCAGGCCTACGAATACGGCCATGCCGCTTTCCACTATGCCGGCCATATCTATGGGGCGGCGTTTTTCATGGCGACCGGATTCCACGGCGCCCATGTGATCATCGGCACGATCTTCCTCACCGTATGCCTGATCCGGGCCTATGCCGGGCACTTCAAGCCGGAGCAGCATATCGGGTTCGAATTCGCCGCCTGGTATTGGCATTTCGTCGACGTGGTGTGGCTGTTCCTGTTCGCTTGCATCTATGTGTGGGGCGCCGGCCACTACGCCGAAGTCATCGGCCACTGACGCGATGCACGAATGATGCTAAGGGGGCAGCCGGATGCTGCCCCTTTTGCGTTTTGGACAACGATGAACGACAACGCGTACCCGCCGCTTTCGCCGCTCACGACCGGGCTCGCCTGCCGCTGTCCACGCTGCGGCAAGGGCGCGCTGTTCACCGGCTTTCTGACGCTGCGGCCGCGCTGCGAGGTCTGCGGGTTCGATTACAGCTTCGCCGATTCCGGCGACGGGCCGGCGGTGTTCGTCATTTTCTTTGCCGGCTTCGTGGTGGTCTTTGCAGCCTTGCTGGTCGAGTTTCTGTACCAGCCGCCGTTCTGGCTGCATGCGCTGCTGTGGGGACCGCTCATCCTGCTCACCACGCTGGCACCGCTGCGGCCGGTCAAGGGCCTGATGATCGCGCTGCAGTATCAACATAAGGCAGCCGAGGGCCGACCCGACGGGGGCCAAGGATGAACGCCGAAGCGCCGCGGCGCGGGCTCGTGGTGCCGGCCATGTTTGCGATCGCGGCATTTGCGGTGTTGATCGCGCTCGGCACGTGGCAGGTCGAACGCAAGGCGTGGAAGGAGGCCTTGATCGACACGCTCACGCAGCGTCTCGAGGCGAGGCCGATGGCGCTGCCCCCGAAAGAGCAATGGGCCAATCTGGATCAGAATAGCGATGAATTCCGCCGCGTATGGTTTCGCGTCGAGTTCATCCATTCGCAGGAGGCGCTGGTCTACACGGCCGGCTCGGCGCTGCGGCCGGACATCACCGGCCCCGGCTATTGGGTGTTCACGCCGGCGCGGCTGACCGACGGCAGCGTGGTGGTCGTCAATCGCGGTTTCGTGCCGGCCGATCGCATCGATACGCACACGCGCGGCGAGGGGCAGATCTTGAACCCCGTCGAAATCGTCGGTGCGTTGCGCTGGCCCGAGGTGCGCTCGATCTTTACGCCGAAGGATGACCCTGCGGGCAACGTCTGGTACGTGCGCGATCATCTTGCGATCGCGGCGGCCAAACATTGGGGCGAGGTCGCGCCATTCTTCATCGATCTGGAAGCGCCGCTGCCGCCCGGCGGCCTGCCGCGGGCCGGACCGCTGACGGTGCAATTGCGCAACGAGCATCTGCAATATGCGATCACCTGGTTCGGCCTTGCCGGAGTGTTGGCGGTGGTGTTTTTGCTCTGGGTGCGCGGCCGGTTGCGGCAGGGCGCGCGCGAACCTTGAGGTTGTCTGCCCACGCGCCATTTTGCAGCGTTGCAAGCCTGCCCATCCTCCCGCATAGTGGGCAAAAGCTATTTCCCGGGAGGAACCCATGCTGGTCCGTCGTTTGCTCAAACTTGCTGTGCCGCTGGCCGTGATCGGGACTATCGCATGCGCGGATATGGCGCGTGCGCAGACGATCGAGCTGAAGCTGTCGCATTTCATTCCGCCCAACCACACGTTTCACAAATGGGCGATGATGTGGACGCAGCAACTTGAGAAGGAATCGGGCGGCCGCCTGAAATTCACGATCTACCCGAACGGCCAGCTGGTCGGGCCGCCCAACCGGCAGTTCGACGCCGCCCGCAACGGCATCACCGATATCGCGTTTTCGCTGCACGGCGTGACGCCCGGCCGCTACGCTATGACCGAACTCGCCAATCTGCCCTTCACCTGGCCAAAAGCAGGGTCGGGCAGCAGCATCACCGGGCCGCGGATGACCGAGCTCGTTAGCTATCTCGCGCCCGAGCACCAGGGCCTGCACATTCTCTACATGTCGGTGGCGAATCCGGTCGTGTTCTATTCCAAGGTTCCGATCCGCAAGATCGAGGACTTCAAGGGCCTGAAAATCCGTTATGCGGGCGTGCAAAACAAGTTCCTGATCGATGCGCTCGGTGCGGTGCCGCTGCCGGTACCGCCGCCAGAATCGCAGGATGCGCTCGCCAAGGGTATCGTCGAAGTCGCGATGTTCCCGCATGAGGCCGGCGTGGCTTACGATCTCGGCAGCGTCGTCAAATATGCCACGGAACCGCCGGTCGCCACCGCAACGTTTGCGCTGGTGATGAATGCCGCGAAGTATGATGCCCTGCCGGCCGACCTTAAGGCGCTGATCGACAAGACCACGGGCGTCGCGGGGTCGAAGCAATTCGGCACGATGTGGGAGGAGGCGGAGAAGTCGGGCCGCGCGCTCTTGATATCGAAGGGGCTCGAAATCGTCACGCTGCCGGACGCCGACGTGGCGAAGATGAAGCAGCTGATGGCGCCGCACGTGGAATCGGCCATTGCCGCATTGGAAAAAGAAGGCAAGCCGGCGCGTAAGTTCTACAACGAATATACGAAATAGTCGGGCGTCGGTTCAACGCGTTCTGCTTTGAGCATGCTCTGAGGGGAGGCTGGGCAGCCATGCCGATACGCGCGCGACTGTTCGCCATCGCCGACCGTTTGCAACGGATTCAGCTTTGGCTTGCTGCGACCGCGCTCCTGATCCTGATGGGCGTCACGGTCGCGGACGTCGTTCTGCGCTATGCGTTCCGGAGCCCGGTGCGCGGCTCCTACGACATCGTCGAAAGCATGCTGCTCATCTTCGTGTTCAACGGGATCGCGGCTGCATTCTTCGGCCGGCGCCATATCGTGATCGATCTGATCGATGCGCTGGTGGGCAAGCGCGGAACCGCCGTGCTGGTGCGTGTTGCCGATGTTCTTTCGGTGGTCTGCATCGGCGTGATCATGTGGGCCATGATCACGCCGATGATCCAGGCCTATCAGTACCACGACATCAAGATGGAACTGCGGCTGCCGATCTATACGCTCTGGGTGGCAGCGCTCGTCGGGCTGACCGGCACATTGTTTTGCGCGGTGGTCACGCTGGTGGCGCGGCCGGTGAAGCTCGGGACGTCCGAATGAGCGCGTCGGCAATCGGCGCCACCGGCGTAGTGGTTCTGTTCGTCTTGCTGATCCTGCGGGTGCCGGTCTGGATCTCGCTCATTCTCGTCGGCTTCTTCGGCAATGTCATCGTGCTCGGCTGGCAGGGCGCGTTCGCGCTGGCGGGCACCGCGCCGTTCGACGTCGCATCCGCCTACACGCTGTCGGTCGTGCCGCTGTTCATCCTGATGGGCGAGGTGGCCTCCGAATCGCGGCTCTCGGGAGAGCTGTTCAACGCCGCGCGGGTGATTCTGTCGGGCTTCCGCGGCGGGCTCGCGGTGGCGACGCTTGCGGCATCCGCACTGTTCGGAGCGGTGTCCGGCTCATCGCTCGCCAATGCGGCGACGATGACACGGATGGCGCTGCCGGAACTGCGCAAGGCCGGCTATGACGATGGCCTGGCGACCGGTTGCATCGCAGCGGGCGGCAGCACGGATATCCTGATTCCGCCGTCGATCATCCTCGTGATCTACGCGGCGATCGCCGAACTTTCGGTGCCGAAGCTGTTGGCGGCAGGCTTGATCCCCGGCCTCGTGCTGACCGGGCTCTACATGGCGGTGGCGCTGGTCGTGGTTTATTTCCGGCCGCAATACGCGCCCGACCGCGAGAGCTATTCGGCGTGGGAAAAGTTCCTCGCGCTGCGCGAGCCGTGGCAATTTCTGGCGCTGTTCATCGTGACGATCGGCGGCATCTATGCCGGCATCTTCAGCCCGACGGAAGCGGCTTCGATCGGGGCATTCGGTGCCATTCTGCTGGGGATCGCCGGACGACGAATGAGCCTGAGGGACCTGCTACGGGCAATCGAGAATTCGGTCGTGGTCAGCGGCGTGCTGTTCGTCATCGTCATGGGGGCGAACCTGTTCTCGTTTTTCATCGTGCAAACGCATTTGCCTGAGCTGCTGCTGAGCGGGGCGCGCGCGGTCAATTTTTCCGGATTGATGGTGATGGTTCTGATCATCATCGGCTACATCGTGATGGGCTGTTTCCTCGAGGGCATCGGCATGGTGTTGATCACGGTGCCGGTGTTTCAACCCATCATCGTCCAATTCGGTTATGACCCGATCTGGTTCGCCATCATCGTGGTCATCATGGTCGAAGTCGGTCTGATTCATCCCCCGGTCGGAATGAATCTGTTCGTCATCCAGGCGCAGGCGCCGGATGTGAGAATCACAAGCATTTATCGTGGAATCGTGCCGTTCCTGCTCGCGCCGCTGCTGCTGATCATCCTTCTGTTCCTGTTCCCCGGCCTCGCTTTGTGGCTGCCAAAGGCGCTCTACGGGTGAATTTTTAGCGCCCGCCGGGGGAGGAAATATTGAGTGAATTCATAGCATTAACTATCTCCAGGGGGATGCGATCTGGGCCGCCGCGTTTTCTTGTGAAAGGCGGGGCTTCTGACTAGTGTCGACATTCGACCCGAGGATCAGTCCGTGCGCTATGTCTCCACCCGCGGCGAGGCTCCGCCGCTCGATTTCGTCGAGGTCACGCTCGCGGGGCTCGCCCGCGACGGCGGTCTCTACGTGCCCGAGAGCTGGCCGCGGCTGACGGAAGCGACCATCGCCGGTTTTGCCGGGAGGCCCTATGCCGAGGTGGCGGTCGAGGTGATCCGGCCGTTCGTCGGTGATGCCATCGCGGTGGGCGAGCTTTCGCGCATGGTGCGCGAGGCCTACGGCAGCTTCCGGCATCCCGCCATCGTGCCGCTGGTGCAGCTTGGCGAGAGCAGCTTCATGCTCGAGCTGTTTCATGGTCCGACGCTCGCGTTCAAGGACGTGGCGATGCAATTGCTCGCGCGGCTGATGGACCACGTGCTGGCCGCGCGCGGGGAGCGCACGACCGTCGTGGTGGCGACGTCCGGCGATACCGGCGGGGCGGCGGTCGAGGCGTTTCGCGGCCGCGCGCGCACCGATCTGTTCGTGCTGTTTCCCGCCGGCCGCATCTCCGAAGTGCAGCGGCGGATGATAACGACGGCGAAAGATGCAAACGTCTATGCGCTCGCGATCGACGGCACGTTCGACGATTGCCAGGCGATCGTGAAGGGTATGTTCAATCACCACGATTTCCGCGACCGCGTGCAGCTTTCGGGCGTCAATTCGATCAACTGGGCGCGCATCGTCGCGCAGGTGGTCTATTATTTCACCGCCGCCACCACGCTGGGGGCGCCGCGCCGCAAGGTTGCCTTCACGGTGCCGACCGGCAATTTCGGCGATGTGTTCGCCGGCTATGTGGCGGCCCGCATGGGTCTGCCGATCGATCGCCTGGTGGTGGCGACGAACGTCAACGATATCCTGGTGCGTACGCTGACGACCGGCGTCTATGAGCTGCGCGACGTCATAGCGACATCCTCGCCGTCCATGGACATTCAGGTCTCGTCCAATTTCGAACGCTTGCTGTTCGACGCCTATGGCCGCGACGCCGGCGCAGTGCGGGCCTTGATGAATTCGCTGGCGCAGTCGCGGCGCTTCACGGTGTCGAGCGGGGCGCTCGCGCAAATCCGAGCATTGTTTTCCGCCGATCGCGCCGACGAAGAAGAGACCGCAGCGACGATTCGCACCATCTATCGCGAGACCGGCCGGCTGATCGATCCGCACACCGCCGTCGGAGTCGCGGTGTCGGAGAAGGAGATTCGCGATCCGGCCATGCCCATGGTGGTGCTCGGCACGGCCCATCCGGCGAAGTTTCCGGAGGCGGTTGAAGCCGCCTGCGGCGTACGGCCCCATCTTCCCGAGTGGCTTGCCGATCTGCCGACCCGGCGCGAGCGGGTCACGGCGATGGCGGCCGATCAGGCCCAGGTCGAACGTTTCATCTTATCGGCAAGCCGCGCTGCGCAGGGAGCCGCGGCATGAGCGTTGCAGTCACGCGTCTACCGTCCGGGCTCACGATCATCACCGACACCATGGCGCATCTGCAGACCGCCTCGCTCGGCGTATGGGTCGGCTCGGGCAGCCGTGACGAGGAGCCGAACGAGCACGGAATCGCGCATCTGCTCGAGCACATGGCGTTCAAGGGCACGTCGCGGCGCAACGCGCAGCAGATCGCCGAGGAGATCGAAGCGGTGGGCGGCGACCTCAACGCGGCAACCAGCGTGGAGACTACGGTTTACTACGCCCGCGTGCTCAAAGCCGACGTGACGCTCGCGCTCGATGTGCTGTCGGACATCCTGTCGGATCCGGCGTTCGCGCCGGAGGAAATCGCGCGCGAGCAAAACGTGATCCTGCAGGAAATCGGCGCCTGCGAGGACACTCCGGACGATCTGGTGTTCGAACTGCTGCAAACCACGGCGTTCCCCAATCAATCGGTCGGCCGCTCGATCCTGGGCACGTCGGATACGGTCAAGTCGTTCAACGGCAGGCACCTGCGGACCTATCTGAACCGCAATTACTGCGGTCCCGACATGGTGGTGGCGGCAACCGGTGCGGTCGAGCACGCTGCGGTCGTGGCGGAAGCCGAAAGGCTGTTCGGGCGCTTCAATGGACAGCCGGCGCCGATGCCGATGCCGGCGCATTTTCAGGGCGGGACGCGGATCGAGAAGCGCGACCTCGAACAAGTGCATATTGCGCTGGCGCTCGAAGGGTTGCGGCTGCGTGACGACAATCTCTACAGCCTGCAGGTGTTCGCCAATGTGCTCGGCGGCGGCATGTCCTCGCGGCTGTTCCAGGAGGCACGGGAGAAACGCGGCCTGTGCTACACGATTTCGGCATTCCATGTGCCCTATTCCGACACCGGCATGTTCGGCCTCTACAGCGGGACCGACTCGGCGGACGCAAGCGAGTTGATGCGGGTCGTGGTCGATGAGATCGCGGCCACCGCGGAAAATATGAACGAGGCCGAAGTTTCACGCGCCAAGGCGCAAATGAAGGCCGGACTGCTTATGGCCCTGGAAAGTTCCGGCGCGCGCGCCGAGCAGCTTGCGCGCCAGATGATCGCCTACGGCCGCCCGATCCCGCTCGAGGAGATCGTGGCCAAGGTCGAAGCGGTGACGGCGGACAGTGCGCGTGCCGCGGGGAAGGCCCTGATCGCCCGGAATCGGCCGGCCATCGCCGTATTGGGGCCGGGCAGCGGCCTTGAAAGCGCCGTCGCAATCGTCGAGAGTCTGTCGGGTCAGGTGAATCGCGGCGTGAGCGCAAGTCCTAACATCGCCATTT
The DNA here is from genome assembly GCA_035501735.1 of Xanthobacteraceae bacterium. Taxonomy (GTDB): domain Bacteria; phylum Pseudomonadota; class Alphaproteobacteria; order Rhizobiales; family Xanthobacteraceae; genus PNAI01. The sequence continues at coordinate 35,651 of DATJVR010000085.1, forward strand.
GAAATACCGCCATGGCATTGTTCCGCACCATCAATTCGCCTGAACCGCTACCCCCGATCGAAGGGCATGGCGTCGTTCTGCGTATCCCGCAGATGACCGATTACGCCGCCTGGGCTGCCCTGCGGGAAGCCAGCCGTCAATTCCTCACGCCGTGGGAGCCGGTCTGGCCGACCGACGACCTCAGCCGCGCGGCGTTCCGCCAACGCCTCAGGCGCTACGCCGAGGATCTGCGAACCGATCAAGCCTATCCGTTCTTCATATTCCGCATGGAGGACAATGAACTGCTCGGCGGCCTGGTGCTCGCCAGTATCCGTCGCGGCGTCGCGCAGGCGGGCAGCCTCGGCTATTGGATTGGCGCTCGGCATGCCCGGAAGGGCTATATGACGGCGGCGTTGCGTGCTTTTCTTCCGGTGGCGTTCGAGAAGCTGCGGCTGCATCGGGTGGAAGCGGCCTGCATCCCGACGAATGTCGCGTCGATCGGATTGCTTGAAAAGGTCGGATTTCAGCGCGAGGGTTATGCGCGCGAATATCTCTGCATCAATGGGACTTGGCAGGATCATTTGCTTTATGCGCGGCTCAATGCCGATCCGAGAGCTTGAGTGAGCAGAGCGAGACAGACAGCATCACGGCACCGGCGCGGCGGCATTGGCCATGCGGCCGTGCTGGCGCTCGCCTTGCTGTGCGCGGGTTGTGGCGGAGGGACGCTGTCTGGCCGAAGCGACACGCCCGCAGCCACGAGTTCGTCGCCGTCATTCGGCGACCGAATTTCGAATTTCTTCAGCAGCTCCAAGACGCAGATGCAGACGTCAGGGGCTACTCCGGAGACAACACAGTTGCAGGATATCGATTGCCCAACGGTGGAAATCCGCACCGGTGCTTCGACGTTCGCCATATCGGCTGCCGGGTCGGATGCCACGCCTTTGAGCCTGCGCTACCAGGGCAGCTTTGGGCGGACCGCCCGCGAATGTAAACTCGTGGGCAGCACAGTCACGATGAAAGTCGGGGTCGAGGGGCGCGTCGTGCTCGGACCGGCCGGCGGCCCGGGCAAGATTGATCTGCCGATCCGCTACGCGGTCGTGCGGGAGGGACCGGAACCGCTGACGATCCTCACCAAGATCGACTGGCTTTCGGTCGATATCGGCCCGGAGGACACCAACGTGCCGTTCAGCCAGATCGAAAGCGATTTGACGTTCCCGATGCCGCGCGGCAACGAGATCGAGGCGTATGTCGTCTATGTCGGATTCGATCGCGCGGTGGTGAAAGTGCCGGAAAAGAAAATGCCGGCCAAGAAGCCGCCGGTGCGAAAACGCACCGGCTAACGCTACCAGCCGCGGAGCGCGGCGACGGTGGCTTTTAACGCCCGCATGTCGGCAATCACGGCGCGGGCTCCGGCATGAACCAAAAGGCTTTCGAGGTTCGGCCCGGCATGGGTGCCGCCGACGAAGCCGATCGACGTCATGCCGGCAGCGGTCGCCGCGGCGATGCCGGCGGGCGAATCCTCGACCACGAGGCACTGGGCGGGCAGCATGCCCATCCGGCCGGCGACGTAAAGGAACAGATCGGGCGCCGGCTTGCCGCGCGGCACGTCGCTCGCCGAGAACACGTTCGGCTCGAAGAAGCGCAGCAAATCGGTGGTTTCCAGGCTGGCGCGGACGCGCTCGATCGGAGAGGACGAGGCGACGCATTTCGGCCCGCGCAGCCAGGTGAGCGCGTATTCCATGTGCCGCGTCGCACGCAATTCGGCGCGCAGGCGCTGCATGGTCGTGGCCATGACAATGGTGGTCAAATTGGGTGGGAGCTTCTTGCGATAGGCCGCCTCGATCTCGGCGAACATGTCGGCAGGACGGCGGCCGGTGAAGAAACGGGCGACGACGTCGGCGGTCAGCGGAAAGCCGGCGCGCGTGAATTCCTCCGAAGCGACCTCCGCGGCGATCGGTTCGCTATCGACGAGCACGCCATTACAGTCAAAGATGACCACAGGGCCCCCCGTTCGGCCACAGGTCTTGCGCACGCTATTTTCGCCGTTCGATTCGCACGGCGAATTTTTGAAGCGAAAGTGCGCCCAACTCGGTCAACGCTTAACGCCGAACCCGCAACGACTATCGCACGGATTGGACTGGAACGACCGATGCGGAGTGTGACTGAACTGCCATTAACCCAGAAATAGTTCAGTTAAGGTTAAGCTTCTTGGTGGCATCCGAGATGCCCTGCGCGATCAAATCATCGGCGACCTTGCCCTTTACGGTCTGGGCAAGGATTTTTTCGGCAGCGGCAACGGCGGCTTCGGCGGCCGCTGCGCGTACGTCCGCGAGCGCCTGCGCCTCGGCCTGATTAATCTTTGTTTCCGCCATGCTGGTGCGCCGCGCAACGAACTCTTCCATCTTGGTGCGCGTTTCGACGGCGAGACGTTCGGCCTCGGCCTTGGCGCCGGCGATGATGCCGGCCGCCTCGTTTTCGGCGTCGCGCTGCTTGCGCTGATATTCGGCGAGGAGCTGGGCTGCTTCGTCGCGCAGGCGGCGCGCGTCGTCGAGTTCGGCCTTGATGCGAGCGCTGCGCTGATCGAGCGCTTCGGCGACTTTTTTGTGCACCCCGAGATAAAACAGCACGCCGCAGAAGATCACGAACGCGACCGCGACCCAGAATTCGGGAGTTTGGAAATGTTCGATGAGCCGGTTCATGGGATGGTCCTTCAGCGCTTGAGCGCGTCGGTGATCGCAGTTTCGACTGCCGCGCCGGAGGGCGCGGTGCCGATCAGCCGCTGCACGATTGCCGAGGCGGCATCGGCGGCGATGGCGTGGACGTTGGCCATGGCGGCGGTCTTGGTGGCGACGATGGTCTTTTCGGCCTCGGCCAGCTTGGCGTTGAGCTTGGATTCGAGCGCGTGCCGGGCCTTTTCCGACTGGGCGTTGAGGCGGTCGCGGGTCTCGTTGGCGACGATCTGCGCGCGATTACGGGCGTCGGCAAGCTGCTTTTCGTAGGCCGCGAGCGCGGCGTCGGACTGCCTGCGCTTGTGTTCGGCTTCGGCGAGGTCGCCCGCGACCTGTTTGCGTCGCGCGGCCAGGATTCCTTCGAGACGCGGGACCGCAAGCTTCGCCATCAGCAGATAGAGGACGAAGAAGACGATCGCGAGCCAGAACAGCTGCGAGGCGAAAAATTCCTTCTCGAAGGGCGGAAAGTGCGTCTTCGAGGGAACTTCCGTATGCGTGTTCTCGGCCATGGCCGTTCCAGCGCCGCGTCGAGTCTAGAGCACGAACAGCAGCAGAAGCGCGATCAGCAGCGAGAAAATGCCGAATGCTTCCGCAAGCGCGAAGCCGAGGAACAGGTTTGTGTTCTGGCCGGCGGCGGCGGAAGGATTGCGCAGCGCGCCGGAGAGGAATTGGCCGAACACCGAGGCGACGCCGATCGCCGCGCCGCCCATGCCGATACAGGCAAGGCCTGCGCCGATGTATTTTGCTGCTACTGGATCCATCGTGGAGTTCCTTTCAGGAGGTTGGATTTGCGGTCAAGGTAAATTTGGGCGGTCAGTGTCCGGGGTGGATTGCATCGTTGAGATAGATGCAGGTGAGAATGGCGAAGACGTAGGCCTGAAGTACGGCCACGAGAAGTTCCAGCGCGGTGAGCGCAACCGTCAATGCAAACGGCGCGATGGCGCCAAACCAGCCGACGACGCCGACGCTGGCCATCATGACGATGAAACTCGCGACCAGCTTCAACGTGATATGGCCGGCCAGCATGTTGGCGAACAGCCGGACGCTGTGGGAAATCGGGCGCGCGAGGAACGACAGCAGTTCGATGATGATGATGACGGGGGCCATCCAGATCGGGATGCCGCTCGGCATGAACAGCTTGAACCAGTGCAGTCCGTTATGCCACAGGCCGTAAATGATCACCGTGAAGAATACCAGCAACGCAAGCGCTGCGGTGATGACGATCTGACTGGTGACCGTGAACGTGTAGGGAATGATGCCGACCACGTTGGAGAACAGGATGAACATGAACAGCGAGAACACCAGCGGGAAGAATTTCATGCCTTCCTCGCCGGCGGTGCTGCGCAGCGTGTTGGCCATCAGTTCGTAGGTCAATTCCGCCATCGACTGCATGCGGGTCGGCACCAGCCGGCGGCCGGCGGTCGTGCCGAGCAGGAGCAAGGCCGTCAGCACGACGGTCAGCATCATGAAGAGCGCAGAATTGGTCAGATGGATATCGGCGAAGCCGACTTTTACCAGCGGCAGCAGATTGTGGATTTCAAACTGGTGAATGGGATCAGGAGAAGTGGCCATAATCGCTCGTCGTCTATCCCGGTCTCGCTCGCGCCGTCGTCCGGCGCACTATTTCTTCCAATTACGCTCGGCCACTATGCCCGCGGATCGCATCAGGTTGAGAATGCCGGCGGCGAACCCGAGCAGCAGAAACACGATGAACCCCACCGGCGAGATGCCAAGCCAACGATCAAGGAGCCAGCCGATGACTCCTCCGACAATCACGCCCGCAACCAGTTCCGTTGAGAGCCGCAATCCACGCGCCATGCCCGACGTGTCATCGCGCGGAGGAGGGGCGGTTTCGGTCGGCCGGCTTGCCGTTTTCTGGTCGAGCCGTTCGCCGAGACGCTGAAGCCTCGCGGAGAGGGCGGCCTCCTCGGCCGACCGGTCGCTGTCTTCGCCTTGATTGCGTGTGCCCATGGTCCCGACACTCGCAACGCCAAGCAATTGCAGTCCTGTCGCCCTCAAAAGCCGCGCGGACCATAGTGTTTGGGTCATAGCGAGTCAAGAAAACAGCCGGACCGTGCGGAAGGGTTAAAACACCAGTGCAATCAAGTATTTCGGAGGAAAATCAGGCGCCGGAAAATGGCCCTTATGACGGGCTCGGCGGGGCTGCGACAAATGCTACGATGGCGCGGATTCACTTAAATCCGCCGCAACATGGGCGCTCGATTCGAGCGGCCGCGGGCATGGAGGAGACGATGTTGCGCCTGACTTTTGCGTTCGCTGTCACCGCGCTGACGCTCATTGCCTTGCCGCTCTTTGCCTTGCCGCTCTCGGCACAGGAAACGGGCGGGCCGTCCGACAACAGCCGCTATACGTTCTATCGCGTGCAGGACACGTTCCTGCGGCTCGACGCGCAGACAGGGCGCGTGTCGGTTTGCGAATGGACGACGTCGGGATGGTTCTGCCGGGTGGTGCCGGATGAGCGCGCGACGCTCGAGAGCGAAATTTCGCGGCTGCAGGACGACAATCTCGCGCTGAAGAAAGCTTTGCTCGCTCAGGGCATGCCGTTGCCGGAAGGGATCAAGCCCGATGTGCAGGTGATCAAGAAGCCGAGCGGACAGGTCAGAATTCCGGGCGAGGTGGAAATCGATCGTACGTTCGGTTTCGTGGGAAAGGTCTGGCGGCGCATGGTCGAAATGATGGCAAGCCTGCAGCGGGACGTGCTACGAAAGGGCTGATCGAGCCGTTTCGGAGCCAAACCTTGGTCGGCCAGCTGTCAGGGATATTGAACTTCGTACCGGAGCTGGTCACCACCGCGACCCTCGTCGTTGATACCAATGGGCGGGGTTTTACCGACATTACTGATGACACCGGGCGTTTCATCGAAGAGAGCAAAGCGGGAGACGGTATTTTGTACGTTTTTCTGCGCCATACTTCGGCGTCGCTCGTGATCCAGGAGAATGCCGATCCGGACGTGCAAAAGGACCTGATCACGGCGCTCGACAAGCTCGCGCCGGAAAAGGCCAATTGGGCGCACAAAGTCGAGGGCCCGGACGACATGCCGGCGCATGTGAAGACCATGCTGACGGGCGTGTCGCTGCAGGTTCCGGTCAATGACGGCAAGGTCTGGCTCGGCACCTGGCAGGGCATCTATCTGATCGAGCACCGCCGCAAGCCGCATAAGCGCGAACTGGTCCTGCAATTCGTCGGCAGCCGGCTCACGGACTAGTCGTCGGGCGCCAAGGCGCTTCCCGGCCGCCGCTCAAATGTGCTGTAAATTGGCGGCCGCTCGTGTGACGGACGAGGTTCAAGCGTGAACGATCCGACGATCTATCACCTGGTCATTGCCGACGACCATCCGCTGTTTCGCGGTGCGTTGCGCGAAGCGGTGTCGGGTCTGCTGGCGCGGGTGGAGATCGCGGAAGCCGGATCGTTCGAGGAGGTTTCGAAACTGCTCGACCATGGCAGCGAAACCGACCTGATCCTGCTCGACCTCGCCATGCCGGGCGTGCGCGGCTTCTCCGGACTGATGTACTTGCGCGCCCAATATCCCACGGTGCCGGTGGTGGTGGTGTCGGCGAACGACGATCCGGCGGTGATCCGCCGCTGCATGGATTTCGGCGCGTCGGGCTTCATCCCGAAGACGCTCGGAATCGAGCAGATGCGCGGCGCGGTGATAGCGGTGCTCAAGGGCGAAGTGTGGACACCGCCGGATGTCGATCTCACGACGGGCGTCGACGTGGAGGCCGCCGGCATGATGCAGCGGCTTGCGACGCTCACGCCGCAGCAGGTGCGCGTGCTGATGATGCTGTCGGAAGGGCTGTTGAACAAACAGATCGCCTACGAGCTCGGCGTTTCGGAGGCGACCGTGAAGGCGCACGTTTCGGCGATCCTGCAGAAACTCGGGGTGGAAAGCCGCACGCAGGCTGTGATCGCGGCGGCCAAGATCGAGATCGGCCAATGGCCGCAGCCGGCGACGGCGGCGCCGGAGCATTGAGACGCCCGTGCGCGGCTCGTCCGTCAGGCGAAATATTTTTCGAGGATTTTGCGGTAGACCGCGGTCAGCTTCGTCAGGTCGGCGACCGGCACCTGCTCGTCGATCGCGTGCATGGTGGTGCCGACCAGGCCGAATTCCACGACCGGGCAGTAATCCTTGATGAAGCGCGCGTCGGAGGTGCCGCCGGAGGTCGAGAGTTTCGGCTCGCGGCCGGTGACTTCGGTCACGGCGGCGATCACGACATCGGTGAACGGGCTCGGCTCGGTGTAGAACACGTCGGCGTTGGAGGGTTCCCAATCGATGCGCCAACGCACCTTGCCGGCGGCGGCTTTGGCTGCGCGCTGCTCGACCAGGACTTTCAACGACGCGTAGTTGTGGCAATCGTTGAAGCGGATGTTGAACCGCGCGCGAGCCTCGCCGGGGATGAGATTGACCGTCGGGTTGCCGATATCGATCGAGGTGAACTCGAGGTTCGACGGATCGAACTTCGCGCTGCCCTGATCCAGCGGCTCGTCCATCAGCGCGCTCATGAGCTTGATCAGGCCGCGCACCGGATTTTCGGCGCGATGCGGATAGGCGACGTGGCCCTGCTTGCCGATGACGATGAGAACGCCGTTCTGCGAGCCGCGGCGGCCGAGTTTTATGGTGTCGCCGAGCTCGGCGACGTTGCCGGGTTCGCCCAAAATGCAATGGTCGAATTTTTCGCCGCGCTCGGCCGCCCATTTCAAAAGTTTCGGCGAACCGTTGACCGCAATGCCTTCCTCGTCGCCGGTGATCAGGAACGAGATCGAGCCCCGTCCATTTTTTTGCGGTTTGCCGCCATTGGCCGCGAGATGGTCGAGCGCGGCCGCAATCTTGCAGGCAATCGCGCCCTTCATGTCGACCGCGCCGCGGCCGAACAGAACGCCGTCGGCGATGTCGCCGGCGAACGGCGCGTGCGACCAGGCCTTGAGGTCGCCGGTGGGCACGACATCGGTGTGGCCGGCGAACATCAGATGCGGCTTGCCGGTGCCGATACGGGCATAGAAATTCTCCACCGGCTCGGTGCCCGGCTCGGCGAAGGTCATGCGGTGCGTCGTGAAGCCAGCGCGTTTGAGCAGACCTTCGAGAAAGGCGAGCGCGCCCGCTTCCTTTGGCGTGACCGAAGGGCAGCGCAGAAGATCACGAGCGATGGCGACGGGATCGGCGGACATGTCCGGCACAGTCTATCAGTCGCGCAGCAATTCGTTGATGCTGGTCTTGGCGCGGGTCTTCTCGTCCACGCGTTTGACGATGACCGCGCAATAGAGGCCGGGGCCCGGCTGGCCGTTCGCAAAAGGCTTGCCGGGCAGCGTGCCGGATACGACGACGGAGTAGGGCGGCACCTCGCCCTGCAGGATCTTCCCGCTCTCACGGTCGACGATTTTGGTGGAGGCGCCGAGATAGACGCCCATCGAAAGCACGGAGCCGGTGCGAACGATCACGCCTTCGGCGACTTCGGCGCGCGCGCCGATGAAGCAATTGTCCTCGATCACCACGGGGCCGGCTTGCAACGGCTCGAGCACGCCGCCGATACCGGCGCCGCCGGAGATGTGGCAGTTCTTGCCGATCTGCGCGCAGGAGCCGACGGTCGCCCAGGTGTCGACCATGGTGCCGCTGTCGACATAGGCGCCGAGATTGACGAAGGAGGGCATCAACACGACGCCGGGCGCGATATAGGCCGAGTGGCGCACGACGCAATTGGGCACGGCGCGGAAGCCGGCGCGCTTGAATTTCGCCGCGCTCCAGCCGTCGAATTTCGACGGTACCTTGTCCCACCAAGATGCCTTGCCGGGACCGCCTTTGAGCACGCTCATGTCGTTGAGGCGGAACGACAGCAGCACGGCCTTCTTCAGCCATTGATTGACCTGCCAGCGCCCGTCGGGCTGGCGTTCGGCGACGCGCAGCTTGCCTTCGTCAAGCAGATCCAGTGCGCGCTCGACGGCCTTGCGCACGGGTCCTTTGGTCCTGGGCGTCATGCCGTCGCGGTGTTCGAAGGCGGTATCGATGGTTTTGGCAAGCTCGGAAACTGACATTTTTCAGCGACCTTGTTGGGACAGCGGTTGTCGGCACCCGCGCGATCCTTGTCAACGGGTCGGCCACAGGACGCGGACAGTCATTGGCTTGCGCGAGATCAGCTAGTTCTTCTCGGTGGCGATTTTTTCGAGAAATGCGGCCAAATCGTCGGTGACGTGATCGACGTGCGGGGCGTCGCGGCCTTGCAGCTCCCAGTCCTCGCGAAATACTTCGCGCGTGTGCGGGGGCACCACGAGCACGGTGGTCATGCCGAGCGCGTGCGGGACTTCGAGATTGCGGGCGAGATCCTCGAACATGGCGGCGCGGGTCGGATCGATGCCGTGGCGGGCGAGAAAGCGATCATAGACCTGCGGCATGGGTTTGGGATCGAGCTCGGCAGCGGCGATATCGAACACGTCGTCGAAATGATGGTGGATCGCGAGCCGCTGCAGCACCGTTTCGGCGTGCTTGCGCGTGCCGTTGGTCATGATCAATTTCCGGCCGGGCAATTTCTCGATCGCGGCGCCGAGCACGGGATTGGGCGTGAGCGGCGAGTGATCGATCTCGTGGACCATTTCGAGAAAGGCGTCGGGCTTCAAGCCATGCTCGGTCATCAGCCCGCGCATGGTGGTGCCGTAGCGGCGGTAGTAGTCTTTCTGCAGGCGGAAGGCGTCGTCATAGGAGATGCGCAGGAAATCCGCGACGTAGTTGCGGATGCGCTCATCCACCTGCTGCCAAAGGTTGAGATGATGGGGATAGAGCGTGTTGTCGAGATCGAACACCCAGGTCTCGACGGCGGCGAAGCTGCGCGGAGCGGGGCGGGCGGTGTTCACTTGAACCGCTCGGTCGAGGCGATTTCGATGATGAGTTTCTTGAGGATGGCCTCGGCGAAAGCGTCGTAGTTTGCCGCCGGCACCATGACGGCGCCGGGGCCGCCGATCACATTGTCGAAGTAGTACTTATCCAAATCGGGTTCGAGCGAGAGGATCGGCAGTCCGTTGATGACGATGCCGGCGCGCACGGCTTCGTCGCGCGCCTCCCTGACATTGCGTCCGCGGTTGTTGGAACCGTCGCCGGAAATGTCGATGGTGCGCTTGAAGCCGCGGTAGGGAGAGGTCGGCATCAAGGCGACGCCGTTGTCGATGGCGCCGCTGATCGACGTGCCGCCACCATACAATTGGCGCTGCGATTTCGCGATCGCATCGGCCAGCGCGTCGGCCGAGGCTTGGTCGCGGACCAGCATCCAGGGAACCACGATCACCTGCTGGGTCGGGCCGGTCCATTGCACCATGGTCACCACGATCGACCGGGTGTGGCCGGACTGGATGGCGCGAAGAACGCGCGGATTGCGAAATGCCGCGGCATAGCCTTGCTTCTGCAATTCGAAGCGCTCTTGATTCACGCTGCCGGAGGCGTCGACCGCGAGGATGAGCTGCAGATCGGTGGTCGGCTCTTGCGCCTGCGGCGTGGCCGCGTCGCCCAGGGCGAACGTGAGCGCAATCGTAGCGACCAGGCCAATGGCGCGGCGCATCACGGAAACGCGGCTTACAATACTCGGCATCCGATACAGCACATCAGCGTCTCAGCTGAAAAGCAACCAGGGCGGCGAGCATGATGGCGCCGCCCAGCGCCTGCAGCGGCGTGATGACCTCGCCCAGCAATGGTGCGCTCAGAATTGTGGCAAGCAGCGGTTCGAGGTTCATGATCAGCGCGGTGCGAAACGGGCCGATGCGGTTGGTGGACATGAAGATGGTCAACGTCGCAATGGCGGTGCAGATGCTGATGGTGATGATCGCGGCCCAACCGACGGCCGTCTGCGGATTGTGCCAATTCATGGTCACGAGTGCGGCAATTCCGAATAAGACCGTAGACGACACCAGCGAGTTCCACGTCGTCAGCCGTGCGTCGGCATCGTTGAGCTTGGAGCGGGCGATGAGCAGGACGGCCACGCGACACAGGGAGGCAAATAGCCCGAACGCTATGCCGGCGATCGAGACGGCCTGCGGATGGGCTCCGATCATCACCATGAGCCCGAAAAACGCCGCAAGCGCCGCGGCAGCGCCACGCCAGGTCAGCTTGTCGATCCCGAATGCCGCGCCGGCAATGCCGGTCAGAAGCGGATAGACGAAATAGGTGAGGATGGCGATCGAGACAGGAACGAGTTGGAGTGCCTTGAAAATTCCGTAGACGATGCCGGCAAATAAAATACCGAGGCCAAGCTGAATCCAGCGCGTCCGCGTCGATTGCGGACGTGGTGGGGGGCCAAGACGCAGATAGGCGGCCATGAAGGCAAGGCCGACAAAGCCGCGAAACAGCGCCAAAGTGAGCACATCGCTGCCGGCCGCGAAGACGATCTTGGTGAGCGCATCGGTGATGCCGAACGACACCGCGGCAATGATGCCCGGTCCGTAATCGTGCAGGCGCTCGCGCGCTGGGGAGGCTTCCATCAGGCTAGCGATGGATCAGCGTGCCGGCGCCGTGATCGGTGAGCAGCTCGAGCAGAACAGCATGCTGCACCTTGCCGTCGAGAATGACGACCCCGTCGACGCCCTGTTCGAGCGCGTAGAGGCAGGTCTCGACCTTCGGGATCATGCCGCCGGAAATCGTGCCGTCCGCAATCAGACGACGCACGTCGGCGACGGAGAGTTTCTCGATCAGTTTCTTGTCCTTATCGAGCACGCCGGGCACGTCGGTCAGCAACAGGAAGCGCTTGGCCTTGAGCGCGCCGGCAATCGCGCCGGCAAAGGTATCGGCATTGACGTTGAAGGTGCCGCCGTTGGCGGCGCTCGCGACCGGCGCGAGCACGGGGATCAGATCGCGGCCGAGGATTTCGCTCAGCACGCTGATGTCGACCTTGTCCGGCTCGCCGACAAAGCCGAGATCGACGATCTTCTCGATGTTGGAATCCGGATCGACGATCTTGCGGGTGATCTTGCGCGCGATCACCATATTGCCATCCTTGCCGCACAGGCCGATCGCCTTGCCGCCAGCGGCATTGATGTAGCCGACCATCTGCTTGTTGATCGATCCGGCGAGCACCATTTCGACGATCTCGAGCGTCTTGGCGTCGGTGACGCGCAGGCCGCCGGCGAATTGCGACTGCACGCCGGCTTTCTTGAGCATGGCCTCGATCTGCGGCCCGCCGCCGTGCACGACCACCGGATTCACGCCGGCCTGCTCGAGCAGAACGACGTCGCGGGCGAACGCGCGCGCTACGGTGTCGTCGCCCATGGCGTGGCCGCCGTATTTGATGACTACGGTCGCATCGTCATAGCGCTGCATGTAGGGCAGAGCTTCGGACAGAATGTGCGCGATTTCGAACGGGGATGCGGTCATGGTGAGGCGTGACTGGTTACGGCGACCTTTTAGCTGATTTAATCGGTCGGGAGAAAGGGGCGGCAGGCTGTTTGACGCGACGATTTAGCGCGACCGCTCGGCATCGAGGCGGGCAATCGCCGCGCGCAGCTCCGGGATGCCTTGCCCGCTGCGCGCGGAGGTGACCAGCAATTCCGGAAAAAGGGCGGGGCGCACGGCCAGGGCTTTCCGCATTTCGGCGATGCGGGCGGCAAGCTCTTCGCGCGGCACGGCATCCGCCTTGGTCAGCACGATTTGATGGCTCACCGCAGCCTCGCCGAGCGCATCGAGGGCCGGCTGGTCGGTGTCTTTCAGGCCGTGGCGGGCGTCGATCAACAGATAGACGCGCGCGAGATTGGTGCGGCCGCGCAGGTAGGCGTGGATCAGCGCGGTCCAGGCCGCGATCTTCTGCTTGGGGGCTTCGGCATAGCCGTAGCCCGGCATGTCGACCAGAGTGAGGGCCGTATTATTGGCGGCGAAGAATACCAGCGCGCGGGTGCGGCCGGGCGTGTTCGACGTGCGCGCGAGGGCGTTCCGACCGGTCAGTGCATTGATCAGGCTCGATTTGCCGACGTTGGAACGCCCGGCGAAGGCGATCTCCACGCCGCGCATCGCCGGCAATGCGGGCAGCGAATCCGCGGCCGAGACGAATTGCCAGTCGCGCGCGAACAGCCGGCGGCCTGCCTCGATCTCGGCGGATGAAAAATCTGATGCGCTGGGCACGAGCGTTAGGCTATAGGCTTCCGCGATAAGGTTGTCATCCGACAGGAAGGTCCCACTCCATGCCCATCTCCATGTACACGGTATCGGTCCCAGTCTTCATCCAGCACCTCAATGGTCTGAACACGGTTCTCGACAAGGCGGCGGCCTGGGCGACGGCGCGCAAGGTCAACGAGGGCGATCTGCTCGCCATGCGGCTTTCGCCCGACATGTTCAATCTGGCGCGGCAAGTGCGGGCGGCGACCGATCACGCCGCCAATGCGGCGGGGCGGCTCGCAGGCAAGGAACTTTTGAAATTCGCCAACGACGAGACCACGATTTCGCAATTGAAGGCCCGCATCGCCAAGACGATCGAATACCTCCGGGGCTTCAAGCCCGGAGAGATCGACGGCACCGAGGGCAAGGAGATCAAGATCACGTTCCCGAGCGGCCAGACGCGCGATTTTACCGGTCAGAGTCTCCTGCTCGGAAACAGCCTGCCGAACTTCTACTTCCACGCCACGACCGCTTACGACATCATCCGGCAGTGCGGTGTCGAAGTCGGCAAGCGCGATTTCATGGGCACGCCGCCTTCCAATTGAGGGCGGACGTCCGGGCCATGATCCGATTTATCGAATCGGATCATGGTCCAGCTCACCTTCAAGCACGATCCTTATCGAAAACAGGCTCCCGCTTTCCGGGATCATGCACTAGGTTTCGCTAGTCTTTTTTTTTGAAAACATGCTCTTGATGTTGTCGAACAGCTCGATCTTCGCGCCGTTCTTGCGCATGATCACGCTCTGCTGGACGATCGAGAGGAAGTTGTTCCAGGCCCAATAGATCACGAGGCCGGCCGAGAACGACGCCAGCATGAAGGTGAAGATGATCGGCATCCAGTCGAAGATCATCTTCTGCGTGGGATCCGGCGGCGCCGGATTTAGCTTCATCTGCACCCACATGGTCACGCCCATGATGAGGGGCCAAATGCCGAGGTGCAGGAAGTGCCCGATGAAGGGCAATATCGTCGGGTCCCAGGAAATCGCGCCGAATAGGGTGAAAATATTGGTCGGGTCCTGGGCCGAGAGATCCTTGATCCAGCCGTAGAATGGCGCGTGCCGCATCTCGAGGGTGATGAACAGCACCTTGTAGAGCGAGAAAAACACCGGGACTTGAATGACGATCGGCAGGCAGCCGGCGAGCGGATTGATCTTCTCGCGCTTATAGAGCGCCATGATCTCCTGCTGCTGCTTCAATTTGTCATCGGGATAGAGCTCGCGCAGCTTCTGCATCTCGGGCTGCACCGCCTTCATCTTCGCCATCGAGGCATAAGATTTGTTGGCAAGCGGGAAGAAGAGGATCTTGACCGCAACGGTGACGGCGAGAATCGCGAGACCGAAATTGCCAAGCCATTTGAAGAAGAAATCGATGGCCCAGAACATCGGCTTGGTGATGAAATAGAACCAGCCCCAGTCGATCAGCAGCTCGAAGCGGTTGAGTCCCAGCTGCTTGTCGTAGCCGTCGACGATGGCCACTTCCTTGGCGCCGGCGAACAGGCGGGTGCTGCTGGTACCGCTCGCGCCAGGCGCAATGGTTTGCGAGTCGCCGAGAAAATCGGTCTGATAGGTTTTGATCGGACCGGCGGTGTCGGCGGAAAAGCGCGCCTGGATCGAAGCCTTGACGTCCGGCAGCAAGGTCGCCGCCCAATACTTGTCGGTGATGCCGAGCCAGGCATTGGTCGCCTTGAAGGTGATCGATTTTTTCTCTTCGATCTTCTTATAGGTCTCTTCCTGCAGGCCCTGATCGCCGAGCACGCCGATCAAACCTTCGTGCAGGATGTAATAGCCTTGCGTCAGCGGCGTCCCATGACGTGAAATCAGGCCGAAGGGAAACAGCGTGACCGGTTGTGAGCCTTTGTTCGCAACCCGGTCCTGGACGGTAAAGAGGTATTTGTCATCGACCGAGATCGTGCGGGTGAACTCAAGGCCCTCGCCATTGTCGTAGCCGAGCGTCACCGGCCGACCGACGCCGAGAGCGCCGATTCCCTGCTGGCGCCAAACGGTATTGCCGTCGGGCAATTTCGCCGTCGTGCCGTTGCCGGCCACCCAGCCGAACTCGGCATAGAACGGATGCGGGCTTCCTGACGGCGACAAGAGAACAACCGCGGGCGATGTCGGGTCCACGGTTTCGCGATATTGCACCAGTGCGAGATCATCGATCCGACCGCCTTTGAGCGCGATCGTGCCCTGCAGGCGCGGCGTGTCGATCTTGATGCGCGGTCCGGACGATTCGATGGCGGCATCGCGCGAGAGCTGCTGTTCGGCGGTCGGTGCCCCGCCTTGACCGGGAAGTTGCGGGGCGGCGGCGGACGGCTGCTGCGCCGGCAGCTGCTGCATCTGCTGCTGTTGCTGCGCCTTCTGCTGCGCCTCCTGCCGCTGCTTTTCCATCTGCGGCAGGCCCACGAAATATTGCCATGCGATCACGACAATCGCGGAGAGAACGATCGCGAGAATGGTGTTTTTCTGGTCGCTCATCTCGATGCTCTGCTCGCCCGCTGCACCAGCGTCTCGGCACTCTTCAAGGCTACAAGCGAAGTCTTAAATAAGCTTAGCGGTTTATGTCCGACCGGCGCGCGTGTGCATTCCCGAGCGCGCGGCCGAAATCCTCGATCATCCGATCGAACGGTAGCCCCAGTGCTGCCCGCCGCCCGATCAATACATAGTCGTATCCCGGCTTCATTCCAGCCTGCCCCGACCGCCTGACGATCTCGCGCAGGCGGCGCCGAACGCGATTTCGTTCGACGGCGGTCCCGATCTTTTTCGATACGGTGAAACCAACCCGCACCGGTCCGCCATCGCGCCTCCGAAGCACCTGCAACACGAAGGCAGTCGCGGGAACCTTGGCGCCGGCTGCGGCGGCCAAAAAATCCGCGCGTTGTTTGAGACGCTGCATGGGATGACGCGGGGCGCCGCGCCCGGCTCAAGCGCTGAGCCGCTTGCGCCCGCGCGTGCGCCTTGCTGCAACCACCCTGCGGCCACCTTTGGTTGCCATGCGGGCACGGAAGCCGTGGCGGCGCTTGCGCACCAGCTTGCTTGGTTGATAGGTCCGCTTCACGGGCTTGATCTCCGCTTGCCGCGACGGGGCCAATGGATGAAATTCCAGCGCCAAGCCGCATCTTGATCCAAAAGCCCGATTTGCCTCGGGTCGTCGGCGCTGTTTGGTTTGGCGGGCTTATAAGGGAGCCCCCTTGGCCCGTCAATGCGACGGCAAGGTTGCGCGGCCGGATCACATTTTGCTTCTAAAACAGCGTCTTGGCTCGACACCGCAAGCCTCGCCAAGGGGGCAGACTGGCGGAAGGGAACCCTTCGGTCACCACGAACTTTATATTTCGCGCCGTCAAAGCGCGACCACCGTACTTTTGCCGATTTCGCGATCCTCAATCCGGTGCTGTTGGCAGACCCGAATACCGATCCAAGAGCGTGACGTGACAGTTCCATTTTGTTGCTGATTCCACGGACGTTTGACTGCCTGGAGCCTCCATCGCACAATGGCGGCGCTGGTCGAGCAAGTTGGCGTTCAGTCAAGGCTTCCGATGACGCAAGACAGTGAGCCGAAAAAGACCCCGCGGCGACGCCGGTCGCACCACCTCGGCCTGTCGGGAAAACTGCTCGTTCTCACCATCCTCTTTGTGATGGTCGCCGTGGTGCTGATCTACGTGCCGGCGATCGCGACCTATCGGGTGAACTGGCTCAACGACAGGCTGGCGGCTGCGCATACCGGCGCCTTGGTGCTCGAAGCAGCGCCAAGCCGAATGGTGCCGGAAAGCCTGCGGCGGCAAATCCTCGACAGCGTCGGCGCAAGGTCGGTGGTGTTGAAAACCGGCGAGCGCAAAAGCCTGCTCGCCGTATCGGAAAGTCCCGATATGGTGCATCAATCGATCGACCTGCGCAACGTGTCGAGCTTCGGCGCCATCGTCGGCGCATTAGAGACGATGTTCGTGCGCAAGGATAGCGATCTGATCAGAGCGGTCGGTCCGGCGCCCATGGGCGGCGACTTCGTCGAGATCGTGCTCGAAGAAGGGCCGATGCGCCAGGCGATGCTGAACTTCTCGGTCTACGTGATGCTCATCTCGCTGCTTATTTCGGGCATCACCGGCATGCTGGTTTTTTTTGCTCTCCATTTTCTGTTCGTGCGCCCGATGCGACGTATCACGACTAACATGATTGCGTTTCGCAAGATGCCGGAAAATCCGGCGCTCGTCATCGCGGTGACGCGGCGGCAAGACGAGATCGGGCTCGCCGAAAGCGAGCTCAATACCATGCAGCGCGATCTCGCCTCGATGCTGCAGCAAAAGAGCCGGCTCGCGGCGCTTGGGCTCGCCGTCTCGAAAATCAATCACGATCTGCGCAATCTGCTCGCTTCGGCGCGGCTGTTCTCGGAGGGGCTGTCCAGCCTTCCCGATCCGCGCGTGCAGCGATTTGCGCCGAAGCTGATGCATGCGCTCGAACGCGCCATCGCGTTCGCCGAATCCACGCTGTCCTATGGGCGCGTGCAGGAGCGCCCGCCGGAGCGCAAGCCGGTGCAACTGGAGGCCTTGGTGCAGGAGGTGCGCGAGACGCTCGGGCTCATTTCCGACGCGCAGATCAGTTGGATCATGGCGATCGAGCGCGGCATGATCGTGGACGCAGACTACGATCAATTGTTCCGGGTGCTGCTCAATCTCTCACGCAACGCCATGCAGGCCCTGGCAAGCCGTACGCCGAACGATCCGGCGCGCGACCAAATCCGCGTCACCGGCCGGCGCGAGGGCGCGGTCGTCGTCATCGAGCTTTCGGATACCGGTCCGGGATTTTCGCAAAAGGCCAAGGAACATCTGTTCGAGGCATTCCAAGGCTCGACCCGCAGCGGCGGTACCGGTCTCGGGCTTGCCATTGCGTCCGAACTGGTGCGCGCGCACGGCGGCGAGATCCGCCTGATCGAGGGCACGATCGGGGCGACTTTCCACATCACCATTCCGGACCGCGCGATCGAGCTCAGCGCGCGCCGCGGCAAGCGCCGCGCCTAAGCGGCTGCGGCAGGCTGCCCAACCCTTGTCAATGCAGCATGAAGCCTATAGCTATGCGCGTTCCGCGGTCCTCCGCGCGGGTCGCGTAAAAAATACGGCGGTCAGCGCCCGTAGCTCAGCTGGATAGAGCACCAGACTACGAATCTGGGGGTCGGAGGTTCGAATCCTTCCGGGCGCGCCAGTAAGTATTTGGATTAAATCACCTTTTCGTTTTGCGATGATTGCCTGCTTCCACACACCTGCTCCTTGGAAGCAAGGTGGAAGCAAATTGGTCATTCACAATTTCATCGATCACATTGCGGTGGTTCGAGCCGGAAAATTTTGCACACCTCTTCTTGCGCTCACACGCTGCAGTCCAAGTATCAAATTTTGACCACCCCCCACCATGGACAGGCCCCCGGTCGCTTTTCGAGCGTGAAGGGTGGTCAGAAAAAATATAGGTCCCAAAAACCTTTCTTCACTTTTCATTCATAGTTGGCAAAACGAAGCACATCGAGGTGACTGTCCCGAGAGTTGTTCCATATTTCAAGAAATACAAAGCCTTGGACTTACAAACCTCTCTAAGTCCGCAC